>NZ_JBSSMA010000007.1:0-162185 GCF_053891095.1 Soonwooa purpurea | reverse complement strand
ACAAGAATCAGATCCTTATGAGAATGCCATAGCCGAAAGAATTAATGGAATTTTAAAACAAGAGTATGATATTGATAAATCTAATGTAGATTTGAATACAAGAAAGATTTTGGTCAAACAAACCGTAGAGATTTATAATGAGTTCAGACCACACTTGTCAAACCATTATTTAACGCCGATGCAAATGCACCAACAACAAGAATTAATACCAAAAACGTACAAAAAGAAAAACAGTACAAATACGAATATATGTACTGTTTAAAATAAAGTTTTATTGGTCTAATCCTGTATCATTTTTTCAGGACGTTACAAATTTAAGTATTCAATATAATTAATCGATTTTGATGTTATCGATTACTAAATCATAAGCAGCATCTTTACCTGTTTTAAGAGAGAAAAGATCTTTACCTGCGGCTGTTTGTATTTCTAGTCCTTCAATATTTAACGTAATTAAAACCCATTTGCCTTTAGTGTCAATAGCACCATTATATTGGTTTCCATCGGCAATAGCTGGTTTAAGAATAACATTTTTATCTGTAAGTGCCCCAACATTAAATGGAGTGTAAGCGGGTGTTCCTGAAGGTTTATTAACATTTAAAGAAAGGGATTTTCCAGATGTACCTTTAACGTAGAATGTAATTTTTTTCGCGTTAGCAGGAATAGGATTATTAACAATCGCTGTAAATACATAGTCGTTGCCTGCAGGAGTACCTTTAATTTGCAAAGCATTTGAGTTCTCTCTTCCAAGGCCAACACCTTGTGTAGCATAGGGCTTGATGCCAAATCCGCTATTAATAGAAGAAATAAATTCTGACCAGCTTTCAAAATCCGCACCTTTGAAGAGGAAATTAGCGGCTTCTGTATTACCTCCTTCTTCGTTGCCTCCACCTTCAGTTGGAACGAAACGATCTTCAGTAAAGTTAATGTCATTAAGACCTCTAATATACATTTGGAAGTTAGCGTTATAACGGCTAACAACAAATGTTACATCTCCACTCTTTGAAGGAATTATTTGAGATCCAAAAGTACAATATCCAGAATTTCTTAATACTGTAGAGCCTCCAGTAGCATCAACAATTTTGCGATCTGTATCTATACCAATACCAGCAGAATAGTCTATAAATGTTGTGTTAGTATCTGCAAATTGTACTTTTGGTACAGTTACAAGTGTATTAAGATATTTATCGGCTTTAGCATCAGTTAGATTTTTTACCTTTGTGGGAACTAGCTTTGCAATGTCTAGCCCATTACCATTACATACACCAGCAATATATCGAGAGAATAATATGCTAGGTATACGACCAATTGCATATTGTGGATCTACAGATCCTATTTTTTTGGTACCTCTATCTACTCCTAATACTAGACCGTTTGCCTTGATTCTAACGTGTGCTCCAATTGGGAAGTCAGCATAGTTGGAAGACTTGTCTACCTCGATAGAAAGTCCAACTGTTGGATTTTCCGGCTTATCCTGAATAGAAATTGTTTTATAGAAGTTACCATATTCGTCAGATGATACGATATAAGCATCAAAAATCACAGCAGGTCCATCTACAGGGATTTTGTATGTTCCAGATGGAGCTAAAGCTGCAAAATCAGCCATAGACATAGTAGGTGCATCGAATTTGTTATTACAAACAATCGGTGGTGTTTCCCAGTCATCATTCTTTACACAAGATGTAAGTGCTGTTGCTGTAAAAACAGAAAAAATTACGGTTTTTAAAAGTGAATTTATTTTCATTACGATATTTTTAAATAGATTAGAATCTGAATTGTACATTTACAAAATATGAACGTCCTTGTGTATACCAATATTTAGGTGAGAATAGAGATTGTGCTCTATCATAATCCTTAACATATCCATCATATTTAATGTTTCTACTCTGCTCAAATCCTCCAGTAATATATTTTTTGTTATCTAAGATATTATTAACTGTTGCAGAAATTAAGACATAGTATTTACCTATCATCCAAGATTTGCCAGCATTCGCATTAATAAAGAAAGAAGAAGGTAGTTTTGTAGGAGCCATTAACCTGCGCAAGCCTTCTGGTGTAACATCTGTATCAGGTGTATGTGATGTACTATTTTGTACAAAGTTTTCTGATCTCAATATTGCAGAAGGATCTAAGAAATTTTGATCTAAATAGTTCCAATTAGCACCAAACCACCAATATTTTGGAGAATTATATCTAAATCCTAAAGAGTAGGCTTGTTGAGGGGTTCCTCCTAATTTGTAATCCTTAAGGTTTGCCTTTCCAAAATCAATATATGGTTGGCCATTAGAAAACTCTCCGATTGCGTCTGATGCAAAATAGATTGTTGGATCGTTTTGATACGTATACTGTCCCACACTAGCCAAACCTTGTAAAGATAAAGTTGGTGTAATTTTATAATCAACACCTAGCTCTAGTCCAATGTTTCTCTTTTCAACATTTGACATAACTTGTGTTAAGAATGCGCTCTGGATTGGTTTTGATGCATCTTCGCTATCAAATTGCAATCCATCTGCAAAGAATCTCTGGATGTTAGTTTCGTTTTGTGTGTCAACCCAATAGCCTGTAAGTCTTAGCTTCAGGAAGGGAGTTGACATAACATAACTTAAGTCATTTGCATTTACAATTGTGTTTTTGATATTCGGGGCAGTAGATGCATTTAGCCTTGGGTTGATGTATAGGTCTTCTAAGAATGGTGCTTGCGAAAAATAAGAGCCATTATACACTATGAAGTTACGACCATCAATTTTATAAATAGCTTGTCCTTTTATTCCGAAACTCCAAAAGTTTTGATCGCCACTCTTTCCATAAGAGTCTTTATATAAATAATGCTTAAATAAGCCCTCTCTGCTAGAAGTAGTGTATCCTGCCATTGCAGAAACAAATACATCAAAATTTCCTGGTGAGAATTTTAATCCAGGATTAACTTTAATATCTTGTCGACTAAAAATATAATTGTACCCAATTCTATCACCTACTTTTTTAGCAACAGAACCGTTTTCTAAATCTAATTCGTTTAATAAACCAGATGTCCCAGGTTGGTTGGTTGCAGCAAAAGAGTCTTTGTTCCAAGCAAAGTCTGCGCCTAATAGATCTTTTACTTCACGATATAGTTCAGATTTATAATTTTGATATGACAAGTTTAGAATAAACCTAGTTTTGTCATTAAAGTTGTATGTGTAATGAGTATTAGCATTCCAGATTTTATCATCGCTCACATCACTGACTTGGAAGTATAATGCTCTACGACCAGTTGTTCCGTATTGTGAAACGGGAGCTTGGTTCATGTTGGCCTGATACATCGCATCCCAATTAAGTTGAGTGTATGTAGGATCTCCATTTTGCCAAAGTTGTGTAGCTGTGTTGTAAGCATCTCTTGCTGTTGCCCATTTAGTAGGATCATTAGGATCAATAACTTCCATAGATGGATCCATTGATAAGAAGTAACTAGGCAGTCTTCTATAATATGTTGGAGAAGGATTGCTTACATTTTGCCAATCAAGTCTAGCACTCTTATCCTTTCCAAATTGGTAAGATAAAGTTGTTGTTAAGCTAGAGTTCTTATTGATTTTCCAGAAATCAGTTAATTGTAGAATTGGCTGGAAGCCAGAACGAACCCTTTCACTTCTTTTTTCTCCATTTTGCCATCCCCAATAAGAGTTGTAATGGACACCTCTTAAATCAAAAACTTCTTGAGTACTTGGACTCGCTGTAGATCTTCTGTAGGGGGCGCCAATAGCATTGAAAGTAATAGTGTGCTTATCAGATAGTTTTTTTTCAATTCCTAAATAGCCTCCCCAAGCATCATAGAAAGTTCCTTCTTGTATGCCTTCTTGTGCCCAACGTCTCGCTGCCATTGCTGTAATTGCCCAGCCATTTTTTGACATACCGGAAGAATATCTTAAAGAAGCTCTATGACGATAGTTTCTGTTCGTTAAAGAATAGGTCGCTTGGAAACCTTTTCTATATTCAGAAGCATTTGTGTATTTATTAAGAACAGAACTAGCCCCGCCAAATGTATATTCGGAAGGCGCGTGATTTGCTGCGATTTCTGGATAACGGGTAATCTCATTAAGCCCCCCCCAGTTAGAAAAGTCCACATTCCCATTGTCAGCTTTTACCATGCTTACACCATTTAGCATAGTTTCGCCAGTTCTTCCATCAATTCCTCTTGGGCGGAACCAATAAGCTCCTAAGTCATAACTTGCTAACCTGCTAAAAACATCTTGAGATGATTGTAATAAACCAACAGTTGAACCTTGGCTTGAGTTTTCTTCGTCTCCAGAGTTTTCAATAATTGCAAGTCCCTGGTCTGCACCAGTTAGGGATGAATACAGGGTAATCACACCTAGATCTTTTCTTTTCTCAGTCGTAACGTCAAATTCCAATACTTTGGATTCATAATTGGATTTTGAAACAACAATCTGATAATGACCTGGCTTAAGATCAACAAATTGGAAATATCCAATTTTATCAGCCGTTACATCATTGCCTTCTCCTTTTAGGTCTACATTAGCCCTTTCTACTGGTTTGCCTTCAGAGTCTTTAAGATACGCAAACACAGTTGTTTGCGCATAGTAAAATGATGCGGGCATCAATGAGAACAAGGAGATTAATGATAATTTTTTAATCATACTTTGAACTATTTATATTCTCTTTTTAATACTTAATTTTCAATACATTATGAATCGGGGGCACAAATGTACTTAAAAAAAATATATTTAATAATTATTAATATCATTTTATGATTAATTTTAGTTAATAAAGATTTTTTAATCTTATAAAATTTTTAGATTTGCTAACAAGCTATAAAATAATATAGTACATTTGTCGTCCTTTAAAATTTATTAAAACTTATATCAATGAAAAAATATCTAAGTATTTTTACTTTAGCTCTTGGATGTTTAATTTTTGCTCAACAAAAAGGGCAATTAAGAAAAGTAGCAACCGTTGGTTTTCTAAATGTTGAAAACCTTTGGGATACTATTCAGTCTGCTGATTATATCGACGGGACAAAAGATAAGAGTAATCCATCTTTTCATAGAAGCATTCCTATAGATTCTATTAAATATCTACAGGTTGATGAAAGCTATAAAGGGGAATGGAGTGATGAAGCACTAAAAGGCAAACGTGTTGTTAAATATCAAGGAGGTTCTGAAGAGTTTACGCCTAAAAGTGCTAAGAATTATAATCATAAAATATATAAGCAAAAACTGGAAAATGCAGCAAGAGTTATTTCTGAGTTGGGGTTAAAGCAAACAGGAACGGCTCCTGCAATTGTTGGACTTTTGGAAGTAGAAAACCGTCAAGTTGTTGAAGATCTGGTTAAGCAACCGAAACTTGCAAAATATGATTATGGAATTATTCATTATAATTCTTATGATTATAGAGGTATTGATCCTGCCTTTATTTATCAAAAAAGAAGATTTACACCTACTAATTCTTTAAAGAAAGAAGTTAAAATTTATGGTGAAGACGGTAAAAGAGAATATACACGTCATATATTAGTCGTTACTGGGATGTTAGACAATGAGCGAGTGGCATTATTTCTTAATCACTGGCCATCAAGAAGAGGAGGAGAAGCTGTCTCTTTGCCTAAAAGGAATGCGGCCGCAGCAGTATTAAAACAACAAATGGACAGCATTAGAATTAAAGCACCAGATACAAAACTTATTGCAATGGGAGATTTTAACGATGATCCTGTAAGCTCAAGTCTGAAAAATGTTTTAAAAGCAGTTGCATCTCCAAAAGATTTGTCGGAGTCTATGCCATATCTTAACTTAATGTATCCTTTATATAAAAAAGGTGTTGCTTCTTTAGCTTATCAAGATGCACCTAACTTATTCGATCAGATAATAGTTTCTGGAAATCTTTATGCTCCTACAAATGAAGTTAAAAAAGATTATACTGTTTTAAGAACAGAAATCTATGCCCCAGATTATTTAATTAATAAAGAAGGAAATTATAAAGGCTACCCTTTTAGGTCTTGGAGTGGGGATAAGTTTACGGGAGGATTTAGTGACCACTTCCCAGCTTTTGTTATATTACAAAAAGAACCATAACATTTGGATTAAAACAACCACAAGCATAAAAAAGAGGCTGTCTCAAAAGCACTCCCTCTCTCGGACTCCTGTCTGACAACTTTTGTCATTTAGAAGATTCGCAGAGCATCGGTTTGCCTTTTGAGGCAGCCTCTTTTATTCTCTAAAAATATCTAGTTTTTAACTAGCAATCGGAAACCTTCACCATGCACGTTGATGATTTCTAAACCTTCATCATCTTTAAGAAGTTTTCTCAGTTTAGCGATATACACATCCATACTTCTGGCGGTGAAATAGTTTTCCTTTTTCCAAATTTTACGAAGTGCTAAATCTCTGGGCATAAAGTCGTTTCTGTGAAGACAAAGTAGTTTGAGAAGTTCATTTTCTTTTGGAGAAAGTTTGTATTCTTTATCGCCTACACGCAATTGTCTTAACATAGAATCGAAGAAAATATCACTGATTTTGAACTGTTCCTGATCTTCGTTTTCCAAAACAGCACTGCGTTGCAGAATTGCTTTAATCTTGTATAAAAGAAGCTCCGTATCAAAAGGTTTTGTGATATAATCATCCGCCCCAATCTGATAACCTTTCAGGATGTCTTCGCGCATATTACGCGCCGTTAAGAAAATAATTGGTGTGTTTTTATCTATTTTTTTGACATCTTCTGCTAATGAGAAACCATCTTTTTTAGGCATCATCACATCAAAGATGCAAATGTCGAATTCTTTTTCTGTGAATTCTTTTAGGCCCATCTCGCCGTCTGTGGCTAATGTAACTTCGAAGTTATTGATGCTAAGATAATCTTTTAATACTGCACCAAAACTTTGATCGTCTTCTACTAATAATATTCTGTTGCTCATAGCTTTATTATTTAATGGTTATTGGAATACTAATTCCTTTATTGTATTGTTTATTTCTTTAACCCATTGGCAGTTTTACGGTGAAAGTGCTGCCTTTATCTTTTTGCGAATCCACTAGGATTTGTCCTTTGTGGATTTCTATAATCTTTTTAACATAGGACAAACCAAGACCTTGTCCTTTTACGTTGTGGATATTTCCGGTTTCTTCGCGGAAGAATTTTTCAAAAATTCGAGCTTTATTTTCCGCATCCATTCCCATGCCTTTGTCGGAAATTTCGATAACATACCAGTTGCCTTCGTTTCTGGTTTTGATGTTGATTTCCGGAGTATCTGGCGAATATTTGTTCGCGTTGTCTAGGAGATTAATCAAAGCATTAGAAATATGGAATTCATCAATTTTAAAATTATATTGTTCGGCGGTAAAGTTGGTGCTCAAAATTCCGTTTCTCTCTTCAACAATTAGCCTAAAAGATTCTGTGATTTTTTTTATCAACTCACGGACATTGGTTTCTTTTAAAAACAATTGCATTTCGTTGCGTTCTAGTTTTGACATGTTTAGAACGTTTTCTACTTGCTTTTTCATTCTTAGATTTTCCTGCTTTATCAAGCCTGCATAGTATTTAACTTTGTCGGCATCCGTTGCTATTTTGTCGTTTGATAAAGAGTCTGTTGCCACAGAAATCGTTGCTAATGGGGTTTTGAACTCATGCGACATATTGTTGATAAAATCTGTTTTGATGTCTGCAATTTTTTTCTGACGCATCATATAATTAATGGAAATAATATAAATGCCCAAAATTGTTAATAGCGAAACAAAAGTCCCCACCAACATCGGTAGATTATGTCTTACCAAAGAGTAATCTTTTCTTGGAAATACCAATGCCAAGGTGTACAACGTATGATCTTTGCTGTCTGTAAAAAGTGGATAAGTGTAATTGGTTTTGTCCTTTTGATCCAGATAGGTGTTGTTGCTAAGGCTTGTTAACTTGTTGGTTTTGTCAATAATACCGAAACCAAATTTGGTGTCGATACCTTTTAATTTCAGTTCTTTTGTCAGGACAGAATCTATTGTTTTGTTATCAACTCGTTTTTCAATCGGAAGATTATTACCATTGAGTTTTGCAAATTCTTTTAATTGAAAAGTGCTGTTGTCCAGGTCTTTACTAATTTGTGAAGTCAGTGGTTCTGGCGTTTGTTTTTTAATTTTATAAAGTCCTTCGTCTTTGTACAACTTGGTGATATTAAGTGAGTCACCGTGTTTCGAAATCGGAATTTGCTGTTTTTCGATAATGCTTTTTTGGAACAATATAGAGGTTCTGTTAGCTGAGTCTTTGGTCTGTTGGATGTAGGTCTGCGTGGGTTGGTTGCTGCTTACAATCTCGCTTTTTAAGTTGGCGAAATTCTGGTTGTAATATTTGTCAACCTCGATTTCTTGTACTTTTTGTGAAGAGGTTTCTAAAGCCGAATATACTTTGTTGGAAAAATCTTGCTCTAAAGCACCATATAATTCTTTAATCCAATACAATTGTAAAGAGACGAAAACTATTAAAGAAATCGTCATAAATACAGAGATAATCGGAATGAATTTATTGTTCATTGAATTGTTTTTGAAAAGTTAAAATTAAACGATTCCATACAGACATAACAAATATTGTGCTAAAAAAATAAATTTTGTTTCTTAAATCTTATTTTTTTAACATTTTTTCGTGAATTGTAAATGTATCGAATTAGAATGAGTTGAAAAACTGTGACTTAGTCATTCAAAATTTCCTCATCTTGGAAATATTGTATGATTGCTTTTTTCATTAAAATGCTTTGCTCATTGGGTTTTAACTCTGGAAGATCATCCAAAATGTCATATTGTGGCCAACCATCTACGTAATGCGTGAACTTAAAATAACCAAAAGGTTCCAAAAGTCTGCAAACCGCGATATGGATAAGGTTAAGCTTGTCGTCTTTGGTGTACTTCTGTTGCCCACTGCCAAGTTCTTGCACGCCAATTAAAAAAAGCATGGTTTCTATAGGTGGATGTTTTTCGGTATCAAATTGGGTCTCGAAAAATGATTCTATTTTTTTCCAATATTCTGCTTCATTCATATTAGTTCATTTTATCAATTTTTAGTAAAAAAGCATATTCTAATGCAATTTCCTTTAAGCTTTCGAATCTTCCACTGGCGCCGCCATGACCAGACGACATATCGGTTTTGAAGATTAAAATATTGTTGTCGGTTTTCATGTCGCGCAGTTTGGCTGTCCATTTTGCAGGTTCCCAATATTGTACTTGCGAGTCGTGAAATCCTGTGGTGATAAGGCAATGCGGATAATCTTGTGCCGCAACATTATCATAAGGCGAATAAGACTTCATATACTGGTAATATTTTTCATCGTTTGGATTACCCCATTCGTCATATTCTCCCGTTGTTAAAGGAATGCTGTCGTCCAACATGGTGGTAACCACGTCAACAAAAGGTACTTGCGCCACAATACCGTGGAAAAGATCGCTTTGCATGTTAATCACAGCGCCAATCAAAAGTCCTCCAGCACTTCCGCCCATGGCATATAGATGTTTTGGAGAAGTGTAATTAATATTGGTTAAATATTGTCCAGCATCGATAAAGTCGGTGAAGGTGTTCATCTTTTGGAGCATTTTTCCGTCTTCGTACCATTCGCGACCAAGATATTCGCCACCGCGGATATGGGCAATTGCATAGATGAAACCTCTGTCCAAAAGCGATAATCTTACATTTGAAAAACTAGCATCGATGGTTACGCCGTAACTTCCATAACCGTATAATAATAGAGGGGTTTTTTCGGATTTTTTGGTGTCTTTATGATATACTAGCGAGATTGGAATTTTCTTGCCGTCGCGCGCGGTTGCCCAAAGTCTTTCAGAAATATAATTTTCAGAATTAAATGTTCCGCCCAAAACTTCTTGTTGCTTTAGTAAAGTCGAATTTTGCGTTTCCATATTATATTCGAATGTGGAATTGGGCTTGGTCAAAGAGGTATAACCATATCTTAAAATTTTGGTATCAAACTCAAGGTTGATTCCGATGTAAGCCGTATATGTGGGATCCGAAAATTCTAAATAATGGGATGTGTTATTGCTATGATCGATGATTTTGATTTGTAAAAGACCTTGCTCCCTTTCCTCAATAACGAAAAAGTTTTTAAAAATTTCAAAACCCTCCAATAAAACTTCTTCACGATGCGGAATGTAATCTTCCCAATTTTCGATACTGGGTTTTGTAACTGGGGTTGTTACGATTTTAAAATTGGTAGCATCATCAGCATTGGTTATAATGTAAAACAAATCGCCATAATGCTCCACCGAGTATTCTAAATCCTCTGTTCTTGGCTGTACGATGGTCCATTCTGCGTGTACATTGTTTGCTGGGATAAAGCGTTGTTCGTCCTCGTTGGTGCTAGAGGTTGCTATGAAAATATAGTCTAAAGATTTGGTCTTGAACAAGCCAACATCAAAAGTGTCATCTTGTTCATGATAAACCAAAACATCATTGTTGTTGCCTAATTGATGACGGAAAACTTTATCGGCTCTTAGGCTTTCATCTTTGGTGATGTAAAAAACATGTTGGTTGTCGTTTGCCCAAACGATTTTCCCTGTATTGTTATCAATTTTATCAACGAAAGTTTCACCAGTTTCAAGATTTTTAAAATTAATCTCATAAATTCTGCGACCAACTTTATCAAAAGAATAAGCGAGGATTTTGTTGTTTGGACTAACTGTTAAGCTTGCGATTTCAAAATATTCTAAACCTTCTGCAAGAAGATTAGCATCCAAAAGAATTTCTTCGGCATTGTCCAGGCTGTCTTTTTTTCTTGTGAAAATAGGATACTCTTTGCCTTCTTCATATCGGACAATATACCAATAGTCATTGAAAAAATATGGCAAAGACTCATCATCTTTTTTGTAGCGCGCCTTCATCTCTTCGAATAATTCAGTTTGGAAGCTCTGCGTATCGTCCATTATGAAATCCGCATATTTGTTTTCGTCCTCCAAATATTGTATGACTTCGGGATTTTCACGCTGATTCATCCAGTAATAAACGTCATTACGTTGGTCTTGATGTTTTTCGATGTTATGATTAATTTTCTTTGCTATAGGTGCTTTCATAGAGAAAATAAAGTTCTAAATTAATAAAAAAACCACCTTCCAAAATAGGACAAGTGGTTATAGATTTCAAAATAAGTTTGTTGTTATTTATTCAAACTTCTAATATATTTTTCAATAGCCATCGTCATTGAAGGTGCTTCCTTCGTAGGGGCCATAACGTCTACTCTAAAGCCGTGCTCTTCCGCAGAAGCTTGTGTGGTTGTTCCAAAAACCGCGATCTTTTTGTCGCCTTGCTTGTAGTTGGGGAAATTTTGCTTCAAAGACTTTATACCTTGTGGGCTGAAAAACACCAACATATCGTAGTCGTTAATATCAATATCTGTCAAATCACTACACACAGTTCTGTACATAATAGCACGTGTCCATTCTACACCTGCGCTGTCCAATGTTCTTGGGATGTCGTCGTTAAGAACGTCTGAAGAAGGAAGAAGGTATTTTTCTGTACTGTGTTTTTTAAGTAATGGTAAAAGATCAGAGAATGTTTTCTCGCCAAAGCTGATTTTTCGTTTTCTATAGACAATATGTTTTTGCATAAAATTAGCAATTGCCTCTGATTGGCAAATGTAACGCATGCTGTCTGGTACTGTGAAACGCATATCTTGTGCTAGACGAAAATAGTTGTCAATCGCATTTTTACTCGTGAAAATAACACCCGTATATTGAGAAAGGTCAATTTTTTGAGTTCGTAAATCTTTAGCATCTACGCCTTCAATGTGAATAAATGGACGAAAATCAATTTTTATTTTCTCTTTTTTCGCAATTTCCAAATAAGGGGATGATTCTTTTGGAGCTGGCTGCGAAACCAAAATAGACTTAATTTTCATGTGTTTTTGAAGTCTTTTAATAATTAGTTAAAAAGAAATTTCCAAAGCACAACTAGGGGTGCAATTTGGAGGGTGCAAATATACAAAATTTTATAATACCATTCGTTTGGCATTATTTGAGGTTTGTTAAACCAATACAAGAATAATTTTAAAATAAATAAAAATATTCCAGAAATAATTGTGATATAAAGAAATTTTAAGCCGTCAATTGGGAAATAAAAAAATGTAAAAGAGGTGATAATTAGGATTATTGTTCCCAAAAAATAGAACTTATTTGCTAACATATAAAGGTTAACTAACAACTTGTTGTAGCCCAAACTGGTGTAGAAAAAGTAAGTCAGAATACTTTTAGTAGTAAAAAACAAACATATACTTATTAGTGTAAGCCCGAATTTATTTAAAGTATAACCGCCAAGTTGTAAATCCGCGATAAATTGTGGAATAACAGGTAGAAACTGCGAAAGCGTCACACTTACCATTATCGAAAAAGCAACAGAAGTCATCAGCCAAGACAATACAATATTGCTGCTTTCATCTTGTTTCAAAAGCAAAAACTCCTTAATCGTAGCATCGCGATGCAGGAATATAAAACTGAAAATGAAGATAAAAACACAACCTAAAATGCAAAATATAACCCAGTCATGTTGTTCATACAATCTTACCACAGCAGATTTTTTGCAAAAATAAGGAAATAATCAAAGCCAAATACTGCTAATTGATTTTGGTCGCATAAGATTATTGTATGCGTCGAAAATACTATCTTTGCACATTGATTTTTTTTAATGAAGAAACTTGTCATCATCCCAACTTATAACGAGAAAGAAAATATAGCGCGCATCATTGCGGCAGTTATGGCTTTGGAAGGCGATTTTGAAGTTTTGGTTGTGGACGATTCTTCACCAGATGCAACGGCGGATATTGTTAAATCTTTACAAGTGCAATATCTTGATAGATTACATCTTAGTGTTAGAAAAGTTAAAGATGGCTTAGGCAAAGCCTACATACATGGTTTTCGATGGGCATTAGAAAATGGCTACGATTATATCTTTGAGATGGATGCCGATTTCTCACACAATCCAAAGGATTTACCGCATTTATATGAAGCTTGCCTCGAGGCCGATATGACGATAGGTTCGCGTTATAGCAAAGGTGTTAATGTGGTTAATTGGCCAATGTCACGCGTGTTGCTCTCTTATTTTGCGTCAAAATATGTCCGGTTTATTTTAGGAATTCCCGTGCATGATACCACAGCGGGATTTGTTTGTTTTTCAAGACGCGTTTTGGAAGGTATTGGTTTAGATAATGTGAAATTAAAAGGCTATGGCTTTCAGGTAGAAATGAAATTCCGTGCTTTCAAAAAAGGATTCAAAATCAAAGAAGTTCCCATTATTTTCACAGATCGTACCGAAGGCGAAAGCAAAATGAATGGTGGTATTATCAAAGAAGCCATTTTCGGGGTTTTGGATTTAAAATTAAAAAGCATTTTCAATAAGTTATAATCTTATGAAAAAATGGGCGTTTTTTTTATTGTTGACTTTGATGGCTTGTTCTAAATTAATAGATAAGCCCGAAGATATTATTTCTAAAGACAATATGGCGGCTATCATGGCAGACTTTGCCGTTAATGACCAAAGCTATATGGTTAATCATAAAGATAATAAAGAAGGCGAAACCAAATTTATTCTACAAAAGTATAAAGTCTCAGCAAAGACTTTTAACAATAGTTATACATATTACACGGCGACAGGCGAGCTAGACAATATTATTGACCGTGCACAAAAAGTTTTACTTTCTAAAGATCCTAAATTAGAAGCTTATATTAAGAAAAAAGAACAGCCTGTAACGCAACCAGAAAAGACGAATTAGAAGAAATACAATGTCGAAGTTTTTTGAAATCGAAAAAACATCCCAAAGCAAAGCTAGAGCAGGTGTTTTACATACAGATCATGGTGATATTCAGACACCTATTTTCATGCCTGTTGGTACAGTGGCCAGTGTCAAAACAGTACATCAACGCGAATTACGCGACGATATAAAAGCCCAAATTATTTTAGGAAATACATACCACTTGATGTTGCGTCCAGGTATGGAGGTTATGCAACAGGCGGGCGGTCTTCATAAATTCATGAACTGGGAACTTCCGATCTTGACAGATAGCGGCGGTTATCAGGTTTTTTCGCTTTCTAAAAGTAGAAAAATGAACGAAGAAGGTGTTAAATTCAAGTCGCATATCGATGGGAGTTATCATTTTATTTCTCCTGAAAAATCAATGGAAATTCAACGCCAAATAGGCGCAGATATTTTTATGGCTTTTGATGAATGTACGCCTTATCCTTGCGATTATAATCAAGCCAAATTGTCTATGGAGCTGACGCATCGTTGGCTAAAACGTTGTGTGGATTATACCAAAGAGAACGAAGAATTGTACGGACACAAGCAACGTTTGTTTCCAATTGTTCAAGGCTCTACTTATTCGGATTTAAGAAAAATTTCGGCTGAAGTTATTTCAGAAGCTGGAGCCGAAGGTAATGCTATTGGCGGACTTTCTGTTGGGGAACCAGAGGAAGAAATGTATCGTATTACTAACGAAGTTACCGACATACTACCAACCGATAAGCCTCGATATTTAATGGGTGTTGGTACCCCTTGGAATATTTTGGAAAGTATTGGTCTTGGTGTGGATATGATGGATTGCGTTATGCCAACCAGAAATGCACGTAATGCCATGTTGTTCACTTGGCAAGGTGTTATCAATATGAAAAATGAAAAATGGAAAAATGATTTTTCTGTTTTGGACGAATTCGGGACGAGTTTTGTAGATCAAGAATACAGCAAAGCTTATGTTCGACATTTGTTTGTAGCAAAAGAATATTTGGCAAAACAAATTGCATCAATTCATAACTTAGCATTTTATTTAGATTTAGTGAAAGTTGCACGCGAACATATTATTGCGGGTGATTTTTACGAATGGAAAGATTCTGTCATTCCGCAATTGAAACAAAGACTTTAAAACTTCGGTTGGATTTATGAAGATTATTGACAAATATATCATCAAAAAATATTTGGGAACCCTTTTCTTTATGTTAGGGCTTTTGTCGATAATTGTCTTGGTGATTGATGTGCAAAGTAAAACGCCTCGTATTGAGAACAATGGTTTTACGGTGGGTTATTTTTTAGTCAATTTTTATCCATTTTGGATTCTTAACCTTGTCATCACTTTTATGTCCATTTTGGTCTTTATATCGGTGATTTTCTTCACATCGAGACTTGCTAATAATACCGAAATCGTTGCTATTGTCAGTAGTGGTGCTAGTTTTCATAGATTTGCAAAACCATATTTAATAGCGTCGCTTATTATTGCGGGATTTGCGCTGTTGACCAACCATTTTGTTCTGCCTTGGGCTAATATCAAAAAGAATAAACTCGAAGCCTATACTTATAATCAAGTTAATAAAGAAGCGCTTCTGGGTAATACGACGATTGCGACCAATCTTAATCCTTTTGAATATATTTTTATAAATAATTATAACCGAGAGCAAAAAAAAGGTTTTGGCTATATGTATCAAAAATTTGATAAAGACAAAAAGCTGACTTATCAGATTATTGCGAATGATGTTGTGTGGGAACCAAAATCAAAATCATTCTTGTTAACAAGTTATGTAGAACGTTGGCCTCAAAAAGATGACTCAGAAAAAATAGCGAACGGCGAGCAAAAGAAACAAAGTTTTGGCTTGCCTCCCGAAGAACTTTTTCCAGATAAATTGGTGGGACAAAATAAAATGACGCCAGAACTTATCAAGCTTATTGAACGCGAAAAGATAAAAGGGAATAGCAATGTGAACACTTTTTATAACGAGCTCCATCAGAGAACTTCGATGCCTATATCCATTGTTATTTTAACATTTTTAGCACTGTCACTTTCTTCTGAAAAAAAACGTGGCGGTTTGGGAATTAACTTGGCCATTGGTATTGCTTTGGCGTTTGTTTTCGTGTTTTCGTTCCAAGCTTTAAGCGTGGTTTCCGAGAACAAAACCATGTCACCACTTCTTGCGATGTGGTTGCCGAATATCGTGTTTGGGCCAATTGCCATTTATTTGTACCTCAAAAGAGCGAATCAATAATTTTAGTAAAGTAATTCAGCTTGCTTGTGGAAAACACGTTGTAAGCCGTCGTTTTCAAAATCTATCCAAAGATAACCTTCGTCATCGGCCTGCTTTATTATGCCATTTTGTCTTGTGTCGGATTTTACAAACACAGAAATTTCGTTCTTTCTAAATAAATTGTCATTGAACTGTTTCAAAATTTCATTTTTAGAAATACATTTTAAAATTTCATTTTTAAAATAACTATGAAATTCTAGAACGAAGTTTTTTAGGTCAAAAGCTTGTCCAGTCGTTGTTAGGATAGATCCAGCCTTTGGTAGGTCGGCGTAATTTTCTTGTAAAATATTAATACCGATGCCAATAATGTAGTAGTTTTCGTTATTTATTTTTTTCTTCTCGAGAAGAATGCCGCATATTTTTTTTTGATTAATAATAAGATCGTTCGGCCATTTTATTTTGACATCATTTTGGGTCATTTTGGCTATAAAACTACGTGTTATTAACGCGGTATGATAATTGAAGCTCACATCGTCAAGATTGATTATCCCAGCTTTTATAGCGATGGTGTAGGCGAGATTTTGGTCGGCGTGTATGTTCCATACATTTCCGTATTGGCCTCGACCTTTAGTTTGATTAAAACTGTAGAGAGCCAAGATTTCGGGTTTGGTATTTAGAAGTTCCAAAATCGATTCATTGGTTGAGGTAACTTCAGATTTGTATATTAAATCGGTCATTTAAGAAAACTTTAAGACATCCTAAGCTCATAAGACAAAGCTTAAATAGATTAAAATCAATAAATTTGCAGATATATAATTTTTGAATGAGTAAAAATACAGAAAAACAACTATTAGTAGAGAAAATAATAGAAGCAATCCAAGATACAAAAGGCGAAGACGTTTTAGTGTTCGACCTTTCCAATATTGAAAATGCTGTTGCAGAGACGTTCATCATTTGCAGTGGAAGTTCAAACACGCAAGTTTCTTCTATTGCAGGTAATGTTGAAAAAAAAGTCAGAAACGAATTGAAAGATCGTCCTTGGCACGTAGAAGGTAGCGAAAACAATATGTGGGTGTTATTAGATTATGTTTCTGTGGTTGTCCACGTTTTCCAAAAAGAAGTTAGAGAATACTACGATATCGAAACACTTTGGGGTGATGCAAAAGTTACAAGAATAGAAGATGCACAGCCCAACTTCTAAGATATTATTTCCAAATTTTTCAAATTAAATTAAATGAATAACAATAAAGGTTTTAATTGGTTTATTCCCATTATAATTTTGGTGATGGTGCTATTTTTGGTACCTGGTCTTTTCGGAGATTCTAATGCTAAAAATATTGATGAGAATGACTTCTACAAGCTTGTCCAGTCTGGTAAAGTTGGAGAAGTTATGGTGTTTAGAGATTCTTATAAAGCTGAGGTTTTTTTGAATAAAGCCGCAAAATCAGAATTGAAAACCACTGCAAAAAAAGATGAAAATCCATTGTCAATGTTGGACATGAAACCCGGTCCAGACTATTCTTTGACCTATGGAGATCTTAGATATTTTCAAGAAAGATTTAACCAAATCAATGCTGAGGCTCCGTCCGATAAAAAAGCAAAAATGGAATTTGGGACGAGCAAAAGTCCTTTCTCAGATTTATTGGTAACAGCTTTATTCTGGATAGCAATTATGGCGCTTTTCTATTTTTTCTTATTCAGAAGAATGGGCGGCGGTGGCGGTCCAGGAGGACAAATTTTTAGCATTGGAAAATCAAAAGCCAAAGTTTTTGATGATAAAGATAAAATCAATGTGACTTTTAAAGATGTTGCTGGATTAGAAGGTGCCAAAGAAGAAGTACAGGAGGTTGTGGATTTCCTTAAAAATTCTGAAAAATATACCAAACTGGGCGGAAAAATCCCGAAAGGTGTATTGCTTGTTGGTCCTCCAGGAACTGGTAAAACTTTATTGGCAAAAGCCGTTGCAGGTGAAGCCAAAGTGCCTTTCTTTTCGTTGTCTGGTTCGGATTTCGTTGAGATGTTTGTAGGTGTTGGCGCTTCTAGAGTGAGAGATTTGTTTGCTCAGGCTAAAGCAAAATCACCCGCAATTATCTTCATCGATGAGATTGATGCTATTGGCCGCGCAAGAGGGAAAAATAATTTCTCTGGTGGTAATGATGAAAGAGAAAATACACTTAATCAGCTCTTGACAGAAATGGATGGCTTTGGCACAGATACCAATGTTATCGTAATGGCAGCAACCAACCGCGCAGATATTTTGGATAAAGCCTTGATGAGAGCGGGACGTTTTGACAGATCGATTTATGTTGACCTTCCAGAACTTCATGAAAGACGTCAAATTTTTGATGTTCATTTAGCTAAAATCAAATTGGATCCGAGTGTTGACCGAGATTTCCTAGCAAAACAAACACCAGGATTTAGTGGTGCAGATATCGCCAATGTTTGTAACGAAGCCGCACTTATTGCAGCAAGAAATAACCACGAAACGGTAACCAAGCAAGATTTCTTGGATGCAGTTGATAGAATTATCGGCGGTCTTGAGAAGAAAAATATGGCCATCAAACCATCTGAGAAAAAAAGAGTGGCTTACCACGAAGCAGGACATGCAACGATTTCTTGGTTGGTGGAACACGCTTCGCCATTATTAAAAGTAACGATTGTCCCGAGAGGACGTTCTTTGGGGGCAGCCTGGTATCTTCCAGAAGAAAGACAGTTGACAACAACCGAACAGATGTTGGATGAGATGTGTGCAACTTTGGGTGGCCGTGCAGCAGAACAGGTTATTTTTAATAACATTTCTACAGGTGCGTTATCTGATCTTGAAAAAGTTACAAAACGTGCACAAGCGATGGTTACAATCTATGGTTTGAGCGAAAAATTAGGAAATATTTCTTATTACGACAGCTCTGGTCAACAAGAGTATAACTTTGGAAAACCATATTCTGAGCAAACTGCGAAAGTAGTTGACGAAGAGATTTCTACTTTGATAGAAACACAATATCAACGAGCTATCGACATTTTGAGTGCCAATAGAGATAAACTAGAAGCTTT
Organism: Soonwooa purpurea; assembly: GCF_053891095.1. Classification (NCBI taxonomy): domain Bacteria; kingdom Pseudomonadati; phylum Bacteroidota; class Flavobacteriia; order Flavobacteriales; family Weeksellaceae; genus Soonwooa; species Soonwooa purpurea. Next base: position 143,180 of record NZ_JBSSMA010000007.1, on the reverse strand, counting down.
AGCGCAAAAACTATTGGAAAAAGAAGTTATTTTCCGGGAAGATCTTGAAGATATTTTTGGGAAAAGAGCTTGGGATCCTGAATTAACCGAGAAGCCTGTTAGCAATGCAGAAGAACTGCCAGCAACACAGGTTGAAGAAGAAGTTAATACAACCAACGAAACTCCAGAAGTGCAACATTAATTTCTGAGTTTTTAAAATAATTGAATGAATTAATCCTGATTAAATATGCAGATTGTGTTTTAAACAGGATTTTTCATATTTTTTAGTATGTAAAATTTTAAATATTACATTAATTTTTTACATTTGTATTTGTATCAAAATTTTGATAAAAATTGAGTCTTTTTAAGAGAATTGTAAATAAAATACTTAATCAGCCCGAAGAGGACGAAAACTCTAATATTACGAAGTTGGCTGATGAATTGCGCGATGCGGATTTGGACTACAAATTTGCCCAGCTATTCACGCATTCTGGTGGGTATTTTAATTATTGTGCGGACGAGAGCGAAGCACTACAAACTTTAAATCAGATTCTCAAAATCGAAGGCATTCATTCAGTTTTTTGTTGTGACGAACAACTCCAGAAGTTTTTAGATGTTGTGAAAACGACATACACACCACAACTGTTAGAATCCAACGATGCCGCTTTTATCACTTGCGAATATCTTATCGCTTTCGATGGTAGAATAATGTTATCTCACAATAATATCCAGCATTATCACTCGTCACGTTTGCCTGAGAAAATTATTATTATTGCGAATGTTTCCCAGATTGTTAATAATCTAGGGGAAGCCATGATGAAGGTGAAACGTGCCGGAAATCTTAAAAATCTTACGTCAATTAGCGGAAGTAGTTCCAAATTGGATACGCCTAATAAAGACAATACCAAACTTTTCTTACTTTTGCTGGAAGATTAATTTTATAAATTCAAATTTTGGATAAAAATCTCATTCAGCGTTTAATTTCTGGAGCTATCTACGGCTTAGTAATTATTTTGTGCACAACACCTTTGGGCGAATCTTGGTTAAAACCTATTATTCCACAAGTTCAGCAAAAATATTTGTTTTATGGCTTGATGTCTTTCTTTTTATTAGTCGGAGTTTGGGAATGTATACGTATTATGAAATTCGAGAATGGAATTTTCAAATGGTTGGTATTGCCTTTGGTGGTTTTTATTTATTATCAATTTTCAAAACGTTTTTTCTATCACGGTTTTTTCTTTAATTTTAATTTATCAGAGATTTTAGCATTGAGTTTAATTCTCATTGCGTGCATTACCCTGTTCAAATTCCCAAAAGAACTTTATCAAGAAAATGGAAAATTTATTTTCACTGTAATTTATACGGCTTTGCCGTTTGGTTTTGCATTAGGATTACCGAGTTTTAGCACCTTAGATCCCGAGAATAAGCCTTTCACTTTAGAAATTATGATGCTTTTTATTTTAATATGGAGCAGCGATAGTTTCGCCTATTTCACAGGGAAGTTTTTTGGAAAACATAAAATGGCACCCAAAATTAGTCCCAAAAAAACATGGGAAGGTTTTGCTGGTGGCGTATTTTTTACTTTGATTCTTGGTTTTTTCGTTGAGAAATATTTTCCAGAGCTAAGAGGCAATTGGATTATTGTAGGCTTTTTGGTGTCTGTATTTGCACCTTTAGGCGATTTGGTGGAAAGCCAGCTTAAGCGAAGTTTTGGGGTTAAAGATAGCGGCAATATAATTCCAGGACACGGCGGTGTACTAGACAGATTAGACAGTTTTATTATTTGCGCGCCTGTTGTATATTTGTATTTTATTTTAGAAAAATTTATTTAAGAACTTTTAGTTCCAAATACTATGAAACTTCACAAAGAATCTAAAGGCACTTTAACGGTAGCTTTGCTTGCAATCCTTATTATAGGAGGTATTTCTATTTACTTTTTAAAAATCTGGTCGTTGATCATCATCATTCCGTTGTTGGTTATTTTGGGCTTGGTATTTTGGTTTTTCCGCGTACCAAACAGAAATATTCTGGATCATGTCGAAAATGTGATAGCCCCAGTTGACGGGAAAGTGGTTATGATAAAAGAAGTTTTTGAAGACGAAGTTCTTAGAGAAAAGTGTATTCAAGTTTCGATATTTATGTCGCCACTTAACGTTCATATTTGTCGTTATCCAGTTTCTGGTGATGTCACTTACAAAAAGTATCATCCAGGAAAATATTTGGTAGCTTGGCATGAAAAATCTTCTACAGAAAACGAAAGAACGACCGTTGCTGTTAAGTCAGAAACCAATCATCTTGTGGTATTCCGCCAGATTGCGGGTTATGTTGCTAGAAGAATCGTTTTCTATTGTAATATCGAAGATAAAGCCAAAGCAGGACATGAGTTTGGTTTCATAAAATTCGGATCCAGAATGGACGTATTCTTGCCACTCGATACCGAGATTCTTTGTAAAATTGGCGACAAAACCAAAGGCGGTCTTGACGTTATTGCAAGATTGAGAGATTGATTATTTAAAATATTATATTTAAAAAATAATATAAAACACCACTTTGAAAATCCAAAGTGGTGTTTTGTTGATATGAAGTGAAAATTTATTTTAACTGCTCAAAACTACGTTTGATAAAATCAGTAAGGTCTTTACCTTTTAAGAGGTTTTGAGAGAGTTTTGCAAGATCTAAGGCTTGCTGGATTTTTGCGTTTTTAGCGTCAGAGTTTTCTGTTTTTAAAATGTCAGAAGCAAGATGGCTATTGGCATTAACCACGAGATTGTACATCTCTGGAAAGTTTCCAAACATCGATGGTCCACCCATTTGTTGCATATCTTTCATACGGCGCATAAATTCTGGCTGCGTTATGCTAAACGGCGCATCTTCGCTATCCAAATCTTCTAATTGCACTGTGTAAGTTTGCGAATTAACAGCTTCTTCAATAGATTTCTTGAGATTTTCTTTTTCGCCATCATTTAATTTTGAAATGATCGGCTCGTCTTTTTCGATTAATTTATTAATATGATCCGCATCCACTCTTGCCAACGAAATATTCTCTTTTGAGCTTTCTATTTTTTGAATTAAATGCGGAACCAATGGAGAATCTAATAACAATACTTCATAATCTTTGGCTTTTGCTGTTTGAATGTATGCGTCTTGCAAATCTGTATTGGAAGCATAAAGAATAACCCTTTTTCCGTTTTTGTCGGTTTGTTTATCCTTGATATTTTCGATGAGTTCGTCCCAAAGTAGATACTTGCCATCCGTTGTTGGATATAGCATAAACTTATCCGATTTTTCATAAAACTTATCTTCTGTAACCATTCCGTATTCGATAACAACTTTGATGTCGTTCCATTTTTGTTCGTAATCTTCACGATTATCACGGATAAGTTCCACCATCTTGTCCCCAACTTTTTTGGTGATATAAGATGAGATTTTCTTAACAGCACCATCTGCTTGAAGATAGGATCTTGATACATTCAACGGAATGTCTGGAGAATCAATGACGCCTCTCAATAACATCAAGAAATCGGGAACAATTCCTTTAACTTCATCGGTTACGAAAACTTGATTTTGGTATAACTGAATTTTATCTTTTTCGATATTAAGATTGTTCGACAGTTTTGGGAAGAACAATATGCCCGTCAAATTGAAAGGATAATCAACATTAAGATGGATATTGAACAATGGCTCTTCGAATTGCATTGGATACAACTCGCTGTAGAACTTTTTATAATCTTCATCCGTTAAGGAAGATGGGCTTTTGGTCCATGCTGGATTGGGATTGTTAATGATGTCGTCAACTTCTACAGTTTCTGGTTTAGCATCTTCAGCAGCATCTTCAGGCAAAGCTACAGTTTCAGTTTTTGTACCGAATTTAATTGGAATTTGGTTGAAACGATTGTATTTTAAAAGCAACTCACGGATTTTGAAATCATCCAAAAACTCTGTTGAATCTTCAGCAATATGAAGAATAATTTCTGTTCCGCGGTCTGTTTTGTCGGTTTGTTCTAATGTAAATTCTGGGCTTCCATCACAAGTCCAATGTACGGCAGGCTCGTCTTTGAAAGATTTGGTGAAAATTTCTACTTTATCAGCAACCATAAAAGCAGAATAAAAACCGAGTCCAAAATGTCCAATAATTCCAGCGTCTTTCGCAGCGTCTTTATATTTTTCTAAGAATTCTTCTGCACCAGAAAAAGCCACTTGGTTGATGTATTTTTCCACTTCCTCAGCTGTCATCCCAAGACCTTGATCTTTTATGCTAATAGTTTTTGCATCCTTATCAATTTTAACTTCAATCTTTGGATTGCCATATTCTACTTTGGCTTCACCAATGTTAATAAGATGCTTTAGTTTGGTTGTAGCGTCTGTTGCGTTAGAAATAAGTTCTCGTAGAAATATTTCGTGATCGCTATAAAGAAATTTTTTAATAAGTGGGAAAATGTTTTCCACAGATACATTAATCTTTCCTGTTGACATAATTGTGTTTATTTTATGAGTTAATTTTTTTGAAGTTGTAAAACAAAAAATTTTGAGTTGAGTCAAACGGTGTGGTATGGTCTTCTGTAAAACATTCGACTTTTTCGAAATGGTTTTTCAAAAGATGTTGCATGCTATTTTCACTATATTGTGTGATGTCTAGCCCACTACATTTTAATGGACCATTGGTAGAAAAAGTTCCAATAATTAGATTGCCTTTGAGGTTGTTCTTTAGCAAATTAATATAAGTCTGTATATCTTTTTCTGTTGTTAAAAAATGAAAAGTTGCTCGGTCGTGCCAGATGTCATAAGTTTCTGTTGGCTGAAATTGTTTGATGTCTGAAACTATCCATTTTATTTTTGAAGCATCTTTTCCCAAATTTTTTTTAGCATTTTCGATGGCCGTTTTGGAAATGTTAAGGACAGTAATGTCTTGATATCCTAATTCTAAAAGTCTTTTCACAAAATTTCCATCGCCGCCACCGACATCAATTATTTTTGAATTCTTATCAGCATTAATCGACTGGATGAGTTGTAATGAACTTGTATATTCATCTTGTGTCCAACTCATTTGATCTGGTGTTTTGTTTTCATAGACCTTCTCCCAATGTTGTTGACTCATATCTTTTGTTTGGGTTTAAAAACTCAAAAAAAATACCATCCAAGATAAAGTGACAATTTGTCTTTTGAATGCTAAGAATCTCTAAAATGGGTGCGCCCCGACGTAGGCGGAACTCCTTTTGCGAGAGGCTATGCCGAGCAAAAGAGTGGGAGACGAAGGCGGAAATGGCGCCCTAGAAAAAAGGACTCTAAAAATTTTAGAATCCTTCTTTAATATAATAGTGAAAAATTTAATCTAATGCGATGTTAACGACTTCACTCATTTGGGAAACATAGTTAACTTTTAGATTTTTGAGATAGTCTTTGTTGATTTCTTCAACATCTTTTCGGTTGGCTTCGCAAAGGATGACTTCTTTGATCCCCGCACGTGTAGCAGCCAGCAATTTCTCTTTGATACCGCCAACAGGAAGCACTTTTCCCCGAAGTGTAATCTCGCCCGTCATGGCCAAATGAGGTTTTACAGCTTTGTTTTTGTAACTCGAAATCATTGATGTTAACATGGCGATCCCCGCAGAAGGGCCATCTTTTGGCGTAGCGCCTTCTGGTACGTGTACGTGGATGTTTTTAGTTTCTAAATCTTCCAGACTGATGCCCAGTTCTTCGTAATGCGCTTTGATGTATTCCAGAGCAATTGTGGCGGACTCTTTCATCACATTCCCAAGATTACCAGTCATGGTTAATGTGCCTTTACCTTTCGATAAAATACTTTCGATAAACAAGATATCGCCACCAACGCTGGTCCATGCCAAGCCCGTTACGACACCTGGAACATTGCTGACTTCTGATAAAGTGCTTGGTCGTGGAACGCCCAGTATATCGTCAATTTTTTCTATAGAAATTTTGGGATCATAATCGTTCTCCATAGCGATTTGTAATGCTACCCAACGCGCGATGGAAGCGATACGTTTTTCCAAAGTTCTTACGCCACTTTCTGATGTATGCGCATCGATGATATGTTTTATTTCCGCGTTTCCAAGTTTAAACGATTTTGCATCTAAACCAGTTTCCGAAATTTGTTTTTTTATTAAATGACGTTTTGCGATTTCGATCTTTTCTTCTAAAGTATAGCCAGCAATGCTGATAAGCTCCATACGGTCTAGCAAAGGACGCTGGATTTCGCTGAGATTATTAGCTGTAGCAATAAACATCACTTTGGATAAGTCGTAACCCATTTCTAAGAAATTATCATAGAAATTGCTGTTTTGTTCTGGATCCAAAACTTCAAGCATTGCAGAACTCGGATCGCCATGCATGCCTTTTCCTAGTTTGTCGATTTCATCTAAAATAATTACAGGGTTTGACGTTCCAGATTTTTTGATAGATTGAAGAATTCGTCCCGCCATGGCACCGATGTAGGTTTTGCGATGGCCACGTATTTCGGACTCGTCATGAAGGCCGCCCAAAGATACACGAACGTATTTTCTTCCCAATGCATCAGCAATAGATTTCCCTAAAGAGGTTTTGCCGACTCCCGGAGGACCAGAAAGACAAAGTATCGGCGATTTCATATCGCTTTTAAGTTTGAGAACAGCGATGTGTTCCAAAATTCTTTTTTTAATATCTTCTAATCCGAAATGTTCTTTATCTAAAATTTTCTCAGCTTTTTTAAGGTCAAAAACATCTTTGGAATAATTCTGCCAAGGTAAATCTGTGAAGAAATCAAGATAATTTCTTTGTACATTGTAATCTGGTGAATTAGGATGTTGACGTTGCAGACGCTGCAATTCTTTTTGGAAATGCGTTTCTACTTCGGCAGGCCATTTCAGTTTGGTTGCTTTTTTCTTAAATTCGTCAACGTCAGAATCTGGACCACCTCCTAATTCCTCCTGAATGGTACGGATTTGCTGATTTAAAAAATATTCACGTTGTTGCTTGTCAAGATCACGTGATGTTTTTTGATGAATTTGATTTTTTAACTCCAATAAACGGAAATCCTCATGCATCATTTCATACAGAAGCTCAGCGCGTTTGCCCAAACTTTTTTCCTCAAGAAGATTTTGTTTGCGATTATATGAAAAGTTGCCATTGGCCGCGATGAAGTTTAATAAATCTTCGTTTTCTGGAATGTTGCTAAGCGCAAATCCTGCAGCATTTGGAATATTGGGATCTAGTTCAATAATTTTTCCTGCAAGATCTTTGATGTTCTCCATCAAAGCTGAAAATTCTTCTTTATTGCGCGTTTTGGTGTCTTTTAGCATCGTAATTTCAGCGGAAAGATACGCGTTATGATCAAGGAAGTTTTTAACCTTGAATCTTGCAACGCCTCGTGTAATGGCTGTAATATTACCTTCTGGTAGTTTGATGATTTTAATAATCTTAGACAAAGTCCCGATGCTGTATAGATCCTTTTCCTTTGGATTATCTTCGTTAGGATTTTTTTGTGCAATAATCCCGATTAACTGGTTGTTTTTTTGTGCATCTTCCAGAAGTTTTTTAGACTTTTCGCGTCCTGCAGTTATGGGCGTTACAACTTTTGGAAACATCACCATATTGCGAACGGGCAAGATGGGGTAACTTGGTTGTTCAAAATCCTTTTCTTCTGGCTCAGAAAGATTGATTTCTTCGGCAACGATTCCAAATCCATCTTCTAAAATGGCGTCAATATTTATATCTTCGAATTCTGTCATAATGTATAGGAATGACAAATTGTCATTTGATTTAAGTTTAAAAATGTTTTCTAGAATTAAATTGCAGAAAACAAGCGTTTTATAAGTTGTGGCTTTAGAATTCTCAATTCTTATGCCATACGAAATTTTGTCATGAAAAAGAAAAATCCCCTGAAAAATCAGAGGACTTGAATTGTAGTATTTTTTAATTTTAAGAAAGCATTCTTTGTGCTTTTTTCACAGCTTCCACCAATTTGTCTATATCTTCAAAAGTATTGTAAATGGCAAAACTCGCACGGACAGTTCCTGCGATATCAAAATAAGCCATAATAGGTTGTGTGCAATGATGACCCGTTCTCACGGCAACTCCCATTTTGTCAAGGATCATTCCAACATCAGATGCAATGCCAACGCCTTCCAAATTAAATGAAATGGCACCTGCACGATTGGCTTTTTGAGCATAAATTTTTAATCCTTCAATCTCTGAAAGATGTCTTGTCGCATATTCCATCAAAGCATGTTCGTGTTGCTGGATGTTGTCCAATCTAATATTTTCCATGAAATCTATAGCGGCTCCCAAAGCAATATTGCCACCGACATTTGGTGTTCCTGCTTCGAATTTAAATGGCAAGTCGGCGTAAGTTGTTTTTTCAAAACTGCAAGTCGCAATCATCTCGCCACCGCCGTGGAAGGGGTGTAATTGTTTAAGAGATTCCTGTTTTCCGTAAAGAATGCCCGTCCCCATCGGCGCATACATTTTGTGACCTGAAAATACTAAGAAGTCACAATCCATTTTTTGAACATCTAGTTTTAAATGTGGTGAAGATTGTGCAGCGTCTATCATCACAAAAGCATTCGATAATTGACGTGTTTTAGCAATAATCCCATCAATAGGATTTATAACGCCCAACGCATTAGATATTTGGTTAACCGAAACAATTTTTGTCTTTTCGTTAAGCCAAGTGTTCAAAACATCAGTTTGCAAAATACCTTGGTCGTCCATAGGAATCACACGAAGCTTCGCGCCAGTTCTTTCACAAAGCATTTGCCACGGAACGATATTCGAATGGTGCTCAAGATACGAAATGATGATTTCATCGTCTTTTTTAATCAAATTCGTAATGGCGTAGGCGATAAGATTGATGCCTTCGGTGGTGCCTTTGGTAAAAATGATTTCGTAATCGTGTTTGGCATTAATGAATTTCTGTACCTTTTTTCGCGCCAATTCCATTTCTTCTGTTGCCAATTGGCTTAAAGTATGGATGCCGCGATGTACGTTCGCATTAATTGTTTTATAATAGTTTTCCCAAGTTTCTATAACAGAAATCGGCTTTTGTGATGAAGCGGCGTTGTCCAGATAGACAAGGGGTTTTCCGTTGATTTCTTGAGCCAAAATTGGGAACTGTGTACGTATATTTTGAATGTCTAGCATTTTGTTTATTTAGAATGTTTCAAAGTTACGGCAAATATTATTAATGAACTTAAAATTGGTTTTAAATCATATTTAAAAATAGTAATAGAAAATTGGTTTACATTTGTTTGGAAAGCTATTTGATGCATCAAAACTATGACAGATTCTGAGAAAAAAATACAACTTCGTAACTATAAAATGCTTGCCACAGGATTATTTATTTTGATGGCGATAACATTTGTAATCATGACTTATGTTCAAAAAACGAATCCCTCACATTGGGTAGGTTACATTCGGGCGTTCTCGGAAGCAGCTATGGTTGGGGCTTTGGCAGATTGGTTTGCGGTTACAGCTTTGTTTCATCATCCGATGGGTGTAAAAATTCCACATACCAATCTTATTGAAAGAAGTAAAGAAAAAATTGGGGACAATCTTGGCAATTTTGTAGTTGATAATTTTCTAGCGCCAGAAAATATTCGGCCTTATATTTTGAAATTAAAAATATCGGGATTTGTTGGTGAATGGATTGGGAAAGAGAAAAATCAAAACCTATTTGTGAACGAAGCTTCCAATATGGCTTTGGATATTTTGTTGAAATTGGATGACAAAGAAGTTGTTGATTTTGTGTCACGAAAACTTCAAGAAATGACTGGGAATATTAAAGTCAATAAGTTTCTTGGAAATGGGCTCGAGTATTTAATAGAGAAAAATGATCATCAGCAATTGATGACAAATCTGAGTGGTCAAATAAAAAATTATATTCTTGAAAATCAGCAAATGGTCGAAGAACGTGTCGAAAAAGAAAGTTATTTTTTTGTTCCTAAATCTGTTGATAAACGAATTTCCGAAAAAATTGTATCGGGTTTGAGCCATTATTTTGAAGAAATAGAACAAGACGCTAATCATCCTTTGCGTAAAGAAATTACTTCGAAACTCTTGGTTTTTGCAGACGAAATTAAAACAGAAGTTAAGTGGGAAAACGAATTTAAGACAATAAAAAATGAGTTTTTGAATGCTGATAAACTTAATGAGTATGCGGCCGATATTTGGTTCTCTATAAAAGAAACCTTGAAAACCGAATTGATGGAAGAAAATTCGGCACTTAAAAAATATATATTTAAAAACCTTAATGAACTTTCGACCAATCTTCAAAATGATGAAGGCCTTCAGAAGAAAATTGACCATTGGATACGTGTGACAGCTTACAAATATATTTTGAAAAATACCAAAGAAGCCGGTAATCTTATCTCCAGCACAGTCGGAAATTGGGAAGGTAAAGAGCTTAGTCGAAAACTAGAATTGGAAGTGGGGAAAGATCTTCAGTTTATCAGGATTAACGGGACAATTGTTGGTGGATTAGTCGGGTTAATCATTTATAGCATTGCCCAATTTTTATAATGACATCTCTTGGTTTAATAATAACAAAGGATCAATATATTCTCGGTCATTACTAAGTCGTGGCACTTTATTTTGGCCACCCAATTTACCACGATTTGCCATCCATTGATAGAACAATTTAGGTTTAGCCACATGAACAACAGGTCGTTTTAGCGTGATGTTGTTGTAGCGTTTTGCTTCGTAGTCGGAGTTTAGTGTTTTTAGCGTTTCATCAAAAATATTGACAAAGCTGTCCAGACATTCGGGTTTTGATGTAAATTCAAAAATCCATTCGTGAGCGCCAGTTTCTTTATCTGTCATGAAAACTGGGGCACCTGTAAAATCTGATACAAAAGCATTGGTTTCGCGACAGGCCTTAGCAATCGCAAACTCCACATTATCAATCATTAATTCTTCTCCAAAAGCATTGATGTAATGTTTGGTTCTTCCAGAAATTTTAATTCTGAATGGACTTAGGGAAGTGAATTTAACGGTATCGCCAATCATGTAACGCCAAAGTCCACCATTGGTCGTAATCACCATGGCGTAACTTTTTCCGAGTTCTACTTCGGAAAGCGGAATAGCCTTTTGTTGGCTTGTTCCAAAAGTGTCCATCGGGATAAATTCATAGAAAATTCCATAGTCCAACATCAGCAACATCTCGTCGCTGTCAGAACGATCTTGGATGCCGAAAAAGCCTTCGGACGCATTGTAGATTTCGTAGTAACGAATTTTGTTTCCTGTGATTTGGTTGTATTGATCGCGGTAAGGTTTAAAACTAATTCCGCCATGGAAAAATACTTCCAAGTTAGGCCAAAGGTCAGTAATTAATTCTTTATTGGATTCTTGAAGAACGCGGCGTAGCAATACCATCATCCAACTTGGGACACCAGTTAAACTGCCAACATCTTGTTTTGTAACCTCTTCGACAATTGCTTTTAGTTTGCTTTCCCACTCGGACATCAAAGACACTTTTTTACTAGGCGTATTGATGATTTCTACCCAAAAAGGAAGGTTCTCAATTAATATTGCAGAAAGGTCACCGAATTTGGTGTTAAAATTTTCATACATCTCTGCACTGCCGCCGAGTCTTAGGTTTTTATGCTGAAATAAGCCGCTATCTGGATGATTATTAACGTAAATAGAAATTAAATCCTTTCCCGCTTTGTAGTGGCATTCTTCTAAGCTTTCATCAGAAATGGGAATGAATTTGCTTTTCGCATTGGTTGTTCCCGAAGATTTTGCGAAATGTCGAATTTGCCCTGGCCAGATAATGTCTTTCATCCCTTGACGGGATTTTTCTATATAAGGCTCATAATCTTCATAGGTAACAATCGGAACATTATTTTGGAAATCTCTATAGCTGGAGATATCTTTGAAGCCGTGGCATTTTCCATAGACTGTGTTTTCCGCATGAAAAAGTTGTGAAAACAAAACACCTTCTTGGGTTTCGATAGGATGGTCTATGAAATTGGTGATTTGGTCTATTCGTTGTCGAATAAACCAATTGACTACAGTGTTGAACAATGCCTTGGTTGCCATGTCAACAAATATAATAATTTTGAATAGATTGTGCTAAGTTGTTTTGCCAATTTTTAAGTTTTAAAAACAAAAAAACCTAAAGCTAATGCTCTAGGTTTTATAAATATTGTTATGCAAATATTATTCTGCTGCTTCAGAAGTTTCTTCGTCATCATCATCTTGCGCTGCAGATGCGCCAGCTTTCATTGCATTTCTAGACATCTTAACAGCTACGATAACTGCGTTGTCTGGGTGCATGAAAGTGTAATTATCGTTTTTCAATGCGCCAACATAAAGTTTGTTACCGATTCTAAGAGGCGTAACGTCAACAACGATTTCGTCTGGTAAGTTAGCTGGGATAGCTTTAACTTTTAACTTACGGTAAGTTTGTCTTAATACACCACCAGCAACAACACCTTTAGAACGACCTGTAATTCTTACAGGAACTTCCATGATAACTGGCTTGTCAGCAGATAATTGATAGAAGTCAACGTGTAAGATTTTGTCAGTAATTGGGTGGAACTGGATGTCCTGAAGTACAGCAGCAATTGTTTGACCATCAACCTCAATAGATACCGTGTGTGCTTCAGGAGTATATACTAAGTTTTTGAATGATTTCTCTTCAGTAGAGAAGTTCAAAGTCTCAGCACCTCCATAAACAACACAAGGGACTAATTCAGCATCACGCAAAGCTTTAGTAGACTTTTTGCCCACGTTTTCTCTTTTTGTACCTTGAATTGTAATAGATTTCATTTTAAAAATGTTTAAATTTTAAGTGTGCAAATATACAGAAAAATTTTGTTCTGTAAAATTTAATTTATATGATAAACTTATCGCTTATAGAATGATGTTCATGCACGCTCTTCATAACGTCAGCAAAAAGAGGCGCACAAGTCAATACTTTTATTTTTGGAGATAGCCCTTCTTTGATAGGGATAGAGTCTGTTACGATAACTTCAGAAATTTTAGAATTTTGAATATTATCGTATGCTTTTCCTGATAATACAGGGTGTGTTGCAATAGCTCTTACAGATTTTGCACCTTTTTCCACAAGAATGTCAGCTGCTTTACACAATGTTCCTGCTGTGTCTATCATATCATCGATAAGAATAACATTTTTGTTAGTAACATCGCCAATCAAAAGCATCTCCTCAACAACATTGGCTTTTTTTCTTTCTTTATAGCAGATTACAACTTCTGCACCCAAGTGGCTTGCATAATTTTTTGCTCTTTTGGCGCCTCCCATGTCTGGTGAGGCAATTGTTAAATCTTCAAGATTAAGTTGTTGGATATAATCAACAAAAATAGTTGAAGCATAAAGATGATCTACTGGAATTTCGAAGAAACCTTGTATCTGATCCGCATGTAGATCCATTGTCATAATTCTTGTAGCGCCTGCGGCAGTAAGAAGATTGGCCACTAGTTTTGCTCCAATTGGTGCTCTTGGCTTGTCTTTTCTGTCTTGTCTTGCAAGCCCATAATAAGGAAGTACAACAGTAATGTTTTTGGCAGAAGCTCTTTTCGCTGCGTCAATCATTAAAAGTAATTCTAAAAGATTATCTGCAGGGGGGAAAGTTGACCCGATTAAAAATACACGTCCACCTCTGACAGATTGTTCTAAAATAGGTTCGAATTCTCCATCACTAAAATCTTGGATAATGATTTTCCCTAATTCTTGGCCGTAGTTTTCAGCAATTTTTTCAGCTAAAACTCTACTTGTTCTAGTTGAAAATAGATAGCTGGGTTGTTGATCTAGCATTTTACTTTTTATTTTGTGCAAATTTAATAAAAAATAAACCACTCGAAATTCAAGTGGTTTATTTTTATAAAGAATAATTGGTGTTTCTTTAATTAAGGAAATGTTACGCCAGAATACTTGTTGACATCTACCATTGGTAAAGTTGATTTGTATTTGGTGTTTATGGCTTTCATGAATTCGTTGGCTACGATGGCGTAACCTCTACCTGTTAGGTGGACACCGTCCAATGAGAATGCGCCTCCTGTCACATAAGTTGCGGTATATTTTACACCATTCCATTGGATGCCAGATTTTTGCGCAAGTTCTTTCATTTTTGCATTGGCATCTACAAATGCATAGCCGTTAGCAGTAGCAGCAGCTTTTATCGTTTCGTTATAACTGGCAATCGCTGAGTTTACCTCTGTAACTTCTGTACTTGTCAAAACATATCTGTCAGCAAATGGATAGGCAATACCTCTTGCGCCTAATTCAGCAGGAACACCAGGAGGTAAAGTTTCTATTGTTCCAATTGCTGCTTTTGCTGTTAATGGGACAAGGTCGCCCTTTTTGGCTTGTCTCGCTTGTCCATAGGTTGCACCTAGGTAATTTGCTAGTGCGGCTAAAGTTGGATTGCCAGAATTAGCTGCAGCAAAAGTAATAGCTTGTTTTAGGTCTGTGAGGCTTTCGTCTTTTATTAAAAGTGGATTAGCTGCTGTTTTGCTTAATAATTGAATTCTGTCTCCAGCACCAACCGCTTTTAGAATTTGGGTTAATGGTCCGTAAAGATTTGCATTCAATTGATCGATAGTTGCATTCCCTATAGTCGCATTGCCTTGTCCTAAAACTGCTGCAGTTAAAGGATTGTAAGGTACAGTTGTAAGGTTAGGGATAGTTGTGACATCTGGGATGTTTGCAATAACGCCTTTTGCTTTTGTTGTTGCAATTTGGCTAACCAATAAGTTGTAATATGTTTTGAACTGGTCGGTCGGTGTTAGTGTTTCTAAGTTGCTGTCAGCTCCAGCCAATGCATATAATAAAGCGTCGTTGTTTCCGATCCACAAAGAAAAGAATGTCGGTTTTTGGGATAAGAAGTCGCCGATAACAGATGCTTCTGGAGTAGATGCAAATCTTACAAAATAGGGGTTGGCGGTTGTTCCAATACCAGAAGGGTTTCCGTAACCAGGAGCTAATAGGTGTGCTACTTTTGCACCAGGAACCCCCATGTTATTGAAATTGCCTGTTAATTTGTTAAGAACATTAGTTGTTGGTTTGTTGTCGTTAGCGTTTTTAATATCAGGCACACCATTAACCATTGCGCTAATGTATTGTTTTGTATCCGCTATTTTGTTAGGTCCCAATAAAAGACCACCATTATTATCAGCCATTAATGGTTGTAAGAATTCGCCGCCACCAGCTAATTTCATTTGTTGGGCAAGCATCGATGGATAAGATTCGTTTTGACCATCTATATAGAGTGCGTTGTCTCTGTAGCCAGATGTTAACGAGTTTCCTAAAGCAACATATCTGGTAAAATCTACTTCTCCGTTGGTTACTTTTATATCTGTTACATCGTTGTCGAAATCTGTATTACAACTTTGTGTTACAAATAAAGCTGAAATGCTAAATATTGAAAATAATATCTTTTTCATAATAGTTTAAAATTTTAGAACGCGTTATAAGATAGTCCAAGTCCAAAGTAATAAGCCTTAGCTTTAGCTTGTCCAATAAAGTTATAATACGTGTTATTAACCTGACGACTTTGTGGCATTGCGTAAGCACCTGCGATGTCTACACCCAATTTATTGAATTTGAATCCAAGACCAGCAGTAATAACATACGAGTTAAATGATGGTGTTTCTGGGATAAAATAGTCATTAGAATAAGGCGACTCATCATAATATGCACCTAGGCGACCAGCAATCATATCGTTAATCATATATTGCGTACCAAGTCTGAAAGTTTTAGTGTTTTTAAAGTTCTTTGGTGTAACCAAAATTGTTGGGTCTGTTGGTTGGTTGCCGACAGGCGCATTTTCGAAGTCTAATGTTAAACGCTCGTATCTAGACCATCCGGTGTAGTTGAAATCTGCAGATACCAACCATTTCGGCGTAATTTTAAAAGTTGCACCAATGGTGTATTCGTCAACCAATGGTAATGTTGCTTTGAATTTATCCTGACCATTTGCGTCGACTCCAAGATTTGGATATAGAGATTTAGGAATGTTAAAGGTAGCAGTTCCATTTTTAGCTTTCATGTCAATAGGTGCGCGATAAGCAACACTTACATCTAATTTTTCATTGGGTTGGAAATAAAAACCAAATCCAAATCCATGTCCAGAAGCTTTTTCATCATTGATGTTAAGCGTTCCGCCAAATTGTGTAACCGCTTTGTCCCAATCAACTTTTCCTTTAGCGTAGATGTAGCTAGCGCCGAATGAAGCCCAAGGTGCAAGTTTTACAGAAACCATAGGTTGGAAATAGAAACTCTTAAGTTCCATCTTTTGCACAAGCTCCGCGCCTTCCCAGGTTTCAGGCCATTGGATTGTACTACCAAAAGGCGTTGAGAAATTGAAACCAACAGAAAAGTCATTGGTTACTTTATAGGCGATCGCTGCGTACAGAGGCGTTCCTAGTGGATTGTCAGTTTGTGTAGATTCTAAGGTTGACAAGTTTTGGAATGTCACTTTATTGGATGCTCCGAAACCACCTGCAACAACACTTAGTTTAGCCGGGATGAAAGACATCCCCGCAGGGTTGAAGAATGTTACACTTGCGTCTTCAGCATGTGCACTTGTGTGTGCCATCGCAAGTTGTTTAACTCCTTGTAAAGAAACACGGAATCCACCTGCGTATGATAAAACACCTGCTGCTAAAGCCGTTGTTATAAGTAATTTTTTCATAGAAGTAATGTTATATTATGCTCAAATATAAAATTAATTTTATTATCAATGTTAAAATTTTGTAAATTTTGTTAAACAATCATTTAATAATTTAATCTGTTTAATTTTTATAAATGTATTTAAATCTAATTTTATAGCTGTTTTTTAAGCTTTTAAAAGTTTTATTTTAAAAATGTTTAATATTAAACATTGCAATGCGAACCATAATAATTACCTGTGAATTGCATTTGTGTTTTCATGGATATTTTGCTTTATCTTTATTAAAAGGGTTTGTTTTTTAGTAAAATCTTAAAAATTACAGATATTTTACATTTAAAGAATCTTCAAGATGACTTTAATCAAAAATATGTTAACTTTGCGAGAATAATATATTTTTTAATATGAGTTGTGGATGTAAAACATCCGGAGATTCAGGACATTCATGTGGAACAAAATCCTCGAATGGATGTAGCAGTGTAGATACTTGTGGAAATAGCTATAAATTAAGTGTTTTCGATTGGTTGTCAGATGTTAAAAATCCTGGCAATACTTCCAACGAATTTGTTGAAGTGCGTTTTAAAAACGACCGAAAATATTTTTTCAAAAACACAAATAACTTGCCCCTTTCGGTAGGCAACATTGTTACACTAGAAGCGAATCCCGGTCACGATATTGGCGTAGTTAGTTTAACAGGCGAACTGGTGAAAATCCAGATGAAAAAGAAAAAAGTCCCTACAGATGTTCTTCTTAAAGTCTATAGACATGCTTCCCAAAAAGATGTAGAAGTTTGGCAAGAACTTCGTAAAAAAGAAAACGATATAAAAGTCCAAGCCCGAAAATTGGCTTATGCGCTTAATCTGGAAATGAAGATTACAGATGTTGAGTACCAAGGCGACGGATCCAAAATCACATTTTATTACACAGCAGATAGTCGCGTCGATTTTCGACAATTGATTAAAGATTTTGCTGGCGCGTTCCGTACCAAAATTGATATGAAACAAATAGGTTTCCGTCAAGAATCTGCCAAAGTTGGAGGTATCGGATCATGTGGTCGAGAGTTGTGTTGTTCTACTTGGTTGACAGATTTTCGCTCGGTTAATACCAATGCGGCGCGCTATCAGCAATTGAGTATCAATCCTCAAAAATTAGCAGGACAATGTGGCAAACTGAAATGTTGTCTTAATTACGAGCTCGACAGTTATGTGGATACTTTGAAGGATTTTCCAGCAACCAACACGGTTTTAAATACTGAAAAAGGAAAAGCTTTTTGTATTAAAATTGACGTTTTCAAACGCAAAATGTGGTTTGCTTACGTGGAAAATTCGATGGCGTGGTATGATATTGATATTGACGATGTCAAGAAGATGATTGCCATCAATAACGAAGGAAAACCTGCGCCAGCGCTTGAAGATTTTAAAGCACAAACCTCACCAAGTGTTAAGGTGGATTTGATTCAGGAAAGTAGTTTGGATCGATTTGAAAAAAAATCTAGACCAAATAATAGAAAGAATAACAACCGACCTCGTAATGAGCGCGATAATAAAAAGGATAATAGAAATGCTAATCATCCTAACCCGCAGAATGCAAGAGCTAATAATCAAAAAACATCTCAAAACAATCCTAAAGGAGAGGTAAAAAAAGAAGTTAAATCTCAAGAAAATGTTGATGGTAACGCTAATGAACAAAAAAAGCCGAGAAAGCCATTTAACAATAAGAAAAAATTTAATAAAAAACCAACAAATCCTAATTCCAATAATTCCAACAATGCGTAAGTTTTTAGGAATAATGACTTTGGTGCTTATTGTCTTTAGTTGTAGTAATCCGGATGAGGTTATTGCAATGCAGTCTTTAGATAAGGCTACTTGGGCTAAAAACAAAATGTACGAATTAAGTTTTGATGTTCAAAATCATCAAACTCCGAAAAATATTATCTTTGTTATTAGAAATAACGACAGCTATCCTTATAGTAATTTGAGATTAATTGGGACGATTTTTGATGACACCAACAAAGTCTTATCAAAAGATACGCTTAACTATGTTTTGGCAAAACCTAATGGACAATGGTTAGGAAGTGGTTTTGGTGATACTAAAGAAATCATGTTCCAATACAAAACAGATTTCAAATTTCCAAAAGATGGCAAATACAGCATTGGCGCAATACAAGCTATGCGAAATGACCAACTCGCAGGAATTGAAGACGTCGGAGTTAAAATTGTAAATGTAAAGCCATAAATATAATATGGAAAACAATAAAAAATCAAAACCTACCACTGGATTTCCATTGCCACCAAAAAAGAAAAAAAACTCTTCAGGAACTAGAAAATGGATTAAATTTATTTGGATAGGTCTTATTGCAGTCGTTTTAGGGATTTCTGCTTTGTTTTTTGCAGTTTCTCAAGGTTTTTTGGGCGATATGCCCGAAGTGAAAGAGTTGGATAATCCAGATATCTACGTTGCTTCAGAAATTTATTCTTCTGACAATCAGTTGCTTGGAAAGTTTGAGAAAGAAAAGACAATTCCTGTTACTTATAAACAATTGCCACCTTATTTAGTTTATGCATTGCAAGCTAAAGAAGATGAACGTTTTAAAGAACATTCTGGGATAGACCTTAAGTCGGTTGCAAGAGCCATATATTTCGGTGGAGATAGAGGTGGAGGTTCTACGATTTCTCAGCAGTTAGCAAAACTTTTGTTCACAGGTCAGGCTTCTCAAAACAAATTTCAGCGTGCTTTCCAGAAACTTAAAGAATGGTGCGTGGCTGTTAGTTTGGAAAAACGCTATACCAAAGAAGAAATCGTGACTTTGTATTTTAATAAGTTCGATTTCTTGTTCAATGCAAAAGGTGTAGAGATGGCTTCTAAAGTCTATTTTAATAAATCAACAAAGGATTTAACACTTCCAGAAGCAGCGACTTTTGTAGCAATGCTAGAAAACCCGCGTAAAAATAATCCTTATCGCAAGCCTGAAAAAGCAAAAGAAAGACGAAACGTTGTTCTAAAACAAATGCTGGATACAGGTTATCTGGATCAGCAAACTTATGAGCAAGCAATTCAGGAACCAATAGTTGTGGACTTTCATCCAATTGAAAGGGTGGAAGAAGGTTATTCTGCTTATTATAAATTTTATTTAAGAAAAGAAATTCAGCAATATTTAGACGAATACGAAAAACAAACCGGTAAAGAGCTAAATCTTTATAAAAATGGTTTGAAAATCTATGTAACCTTAGATTCTAAAATGCAAGTGTATGCAGAAGAAGCCATTAAGGAACATTTGACAAGTTTGCAGAAAAATTTCGATAACGAAATGAAATACAATGCGAATAGGCCCTATTACAACTTGAGCAAGACGCAAATTAATGACCTTATGATGTCTGCAGTAAGACGTACAGGACGTTATAAGCAAATGAAAGCCGAAGGTATGCCAGAAGATTCTATTATGCTGGATTTCAAAACACCAACGAAGATGACACGTTTCACTTGGGGTGGCGAAGAAGAAATAGAAATGTCACCTTGGGATTCTATCCGTTATCATAAGCAAATTGCACAAGCAGGACTAATGTCTATGGATCCATTAACAGGTGATATCAAAGCTTGGGTTGGTGGTATCAATTGGCAACATTTCCAATACGACCACGTAAAACAAGGAAAACGTCAAGTTGGATCAACTTTTAAACCTTTTGTATATGCAACAGCAATTATGCATTTGGGGATGACGCCTTGTTCGCAAGTTTCTAATGCGACTTATACTAAAGGAAATTGGTCTGTACCAGGTAATGGTGCAATGTTAACTTTGAGAGATGCCATTGCACATTCCAAAAACCCAGTTGCTATTCGTTTGGCCGAAATGGTTGGTACCAAGAATGTTATTCAGACAGCTCGCGATTTGGGTGTAACCGATCCTATTGATACACATTTGCCAATGGCATTAGGGACATCAGATATTACGATTTACGAAATGTTAGGCGCTTATAGTACTTTTGCTAACTTCGGTAATTATACCAAACCAGAGATGATTTGGCGTATTGAAGATGCTAATGGTCGCGTTATTAAAGAAGTGAAACCTCTTGTGAAAGAAGTGATGAACGAAATGTATGCTTACACCATGATTGACCTAATGAAAGGTGTAACCGAATTTGGTACTGCTTCTGGAGAACTGAAACGTCGTGGTGTCGTGGCTGCCGAAATTGCAGGTAAAACGGGTACAACGCAGAAAAACTCCGATGGTTGGTTTATGGGTATTACACCTAAATTAGCAACTGGAGTATGGGTTGGTTGGGAAGACCGTGCCACCCACTTTAGAAGTACTGGCGAAGGCCAAGGTGCCAAAATGGCGCTTCCTATTTGGGCGATTTTTATGAAGAAAGTTTATGCTGATAAATCTTTAGGGATTTCACCAGAAGATAAATTTATAAAACCAACAGATTGGACAGGAAGCTGCTCGGATCTGAGTGGTTTGCGCGGCGGCTACGGTGACGAAGGCGGACTCCGAACGATGGATGAAATTAAAAATCCAACGCCACCGCCAAGCAATAACAACAATAGTCCCAAGAAAGAAGAGAATCTCAACGAGAAACTAAATTCTGGAGACGAAATAGATTTTAACAAATAATTACAGCCCACTTTTTGTGGGCTTTTTTTAACAATGAATATTCATAACATTACACATAACTTTGTTGATAGGTTTCCAGGAGATTTCTCAGGGGATTTACACCAAAGACAAACACCAGGATTTTTGTTTGCAACAGTTTCTGCAGCACATTTTGAAAATTTAGAATTAATTGCTTTTAATGAAAAGTTAAGTCAAGAAATTGGACTTGGGAATTTAGATTATGATTTAAAATTTCTTGCAGCCCAAGATTTACCAAAAAATATCGAAACTTATGCAACAGCTTACGCGGGACATCAATTTGGAAATTGGGCTGGACAATTAGGTGATGGACGCGCCATTTATGCAGGCGAAATTAAAAATGAAAAAAACCAAACTTCCGAATTGCAATGGAAAGGCGTCGGCGCGACGCCTTATTCCCGTTTTGCTGATGGACGTGCAGTTCTCAGATCTTCAGTCCGTGAGTTTTTGATGAGTGAAGCGATGTATTATCTTGGTGTGCCAACAACGAGAGCTTTGAGTCTTGTGAAAACTGGCGAATTGGTAACCCGAGATATTGCTTATGATGGAAACCCAAAACAAGAACAAGGCGCTACTGTTCTTCGCGTGGCGGAATCTTTTTTGAGGTTTGGGCATTTTGAATTGTTGGCTGCACGAAAAGAGTTTGATACGCTTCAAAAATTAATTGATTTTGCCATCGAAAATTATTTTGAAGAAGTGGATGTCAACTCAGAAACAAAAAATTTGGATTTCTTCCAAGCTGTCGCGGATCGCACCGCCAGAATGATTATCGAATGGTATCGTGTTGGATTTGTGCATGGGGTGATGAATACCGATAATATGTCGATTCTCGGTTTAACGATAGATTACGGGCCATACTCGATGTTGGACGAATATGATTTGGAATTCACTCCCAATACCACAGATTTGCCAGGACGTCGATACGCTTATGGAAAACAAGGACAAATCGCACATTGGAATCTTTTGCAACTCGCAAATGCGCTGTTTCCAATAATTAAAAATGAAACCGCTTTACAAGAGATTTTAGAACATTACGCTTCTGATTTTTGGAAGTTGCATGATGAGATGTTGTGTAAAAAATTTGGTTTTGATACTTTATTAAAAATCGATGAGCCATTTTTTACAACTTGGCAACAAATGATGCAGGATTTAAAATTGGATCATACTTTATTTTTTAACACTTTAACGGATTTGGTTTTAAAAGAAAATCTTGATGCAAAAGATTTTAATAATTGTTTTTATCACCAACCAAGTGTCGAAGATGTCGCCCGAATTTCTGATTTTATTAAAAATTATCAAGAACGACTAAATCAAAATCTTATATCGCGTCCAGAAAGTCAACAATTGATGTCCCAGAACAATCCTAAATTTATTCTTCGAAATTATTTGTTGTATGAAGCGATTCAGGATTTAGAAAACGGCGATAATACTAAATTCAATGCGTTGTGGAAAGCTTTGCAAACGCCTTATGGACATCATGATGATGTGCTTTTGGCAAAACGCCCGCAAAAATATAATATGGTCTATGGCTGCTCGCAATTATCGTGTAGTTCGTAATTTTTAAAATTCTAAAGCAATTTCTACTCTGAATTCTTATTTTTGCAAAAAATTTTCAGTTGAAATTTAAAACGACTTTTTTTAACACTTTGAAGTTAGTTTTCCCTTCCCAAAAATGGGAGTGGATTGTTTTTTCTATCGTGTTTATTAGTTATTCTAGTTTTGCATATTTTATTGCTAAGAATTTCCGAATTGTTTTTGACGATCGAATTCCTTGGGATGCGTATTTTAGTTTCGATAATCGCGCGATTGTTATGACTGGCGGCGGGTTTGAGAGGCATCCGCTTTCCAATTATTTCTTCGATATGATTCGGGATTTTGCACTTTGGATTTCCAATGGAAAACTGAATGCCGATTTTAGAGTGGTGTTGGCGTTATGCTCTAGTTTTATCATTAGCCTTAGCATCGTTCAGATTTTTAAATATTTAAAAGAAATTATCAAGCTTCCTTTGTTTTTAGCTCTGCTGATAACACTTTTCTTTTCGTTGTTTACAACTAATATTTTGCTGTCTTTCACGCCAGAAAATTATACCTACACCTTGTTTTTGCTGTGTTTGTTTAATTATTATGTGGCGCGACAATATCAGGCGGACAAAGATTTGTCTTTTACAGCGATTACATTATTTGGCGTTGGTGTGGGCGGTTTGACGATTACAAATATTGTTAAAGTCTATTTACCAATGCTTTTCCAACCAAAACTGTATTGGAATCTGAAAAAAATAAGTATCGAAATTTCTAAAATTTTCGTTTCCGTCGCTGTTTTTGCGTTATTATTTTTAAACCGAATTGATTTTAAATTTCAAAATTTTTTTGATAAAACCGGAGAGCAATACGAGAAGTTTTCTAACCCGAAAGTTACGCCGCTTTGGGATATGATTTATTCTTGGTTTTTTGGAGGAAATATAATGTTTCCATCTTTTATTTTACGTGATTACCACAACAAAAAAGGCTTCGACTACAAAGCTATTTTCATGGATGTGTATTCGAGTGTTTTTTCCTACATCATTGTCGGAATTGTTGTTGTTTTAATTTTTTGGAGTTTTATTAAAAATTTTAGAAACAGACTTGTTCAGATTCTGTTTTGGTCTTTAATGATCGATGTTATAATACATTGTGTTCTCAAATTTGGCTTGCATACGTCTTACATTTATGGAGGACATTTTGTTTTTGTTTTCCCATTGATGATCGGCTGGCTTTTTTATGCCTATCGAAAACAAGCGAAAATAATTTCCGCGTTAACCAGTGTTTTGATTGTTCTTACGATGTATATTGGCATTAATAATGTTTGGCGTTTAGGAGAATTTATAGAATTTTTAAACCTTTTCTACAAATAAAATAATCCCGAAAAGCTTCGGGATTTTATGGTTCTTGAAAGTGATGTTTTTTCTATTTTGCCTCGACACAGAAAATTCTGTACTGCACTGGTGTGGCCGTACTATAGACGGATTTTACGCGGCTGAGGTCAGATGATGCACTTTGTTTGTTAAAATAACTTCCGGCTAAAATTTTGTAATTCGGTCTCAATGAAGCGTCGATTTCTACTTTAAGAGAAGGGAAGTTTTTTCTAAAATCTGCGCCAATTTTTCGAGCTTCGTCATTGCTTTTAACAACGGCAACTTGTATCTTGTATCCCATGATTTTAGGATTTTGGCGACAAATTTCAGTATTTGTTAGTTCTCTGCTTGGTACAACAATTTTTGTTGGCTTGTTGTTGTCAGAAATATTTTCTTTTGGACGGGCACAAGTTTCTTCTTGTTTAGTTATAAGGTTATCAATTCTCGTATCCATAGTTATCGTAACTGGAGTTCCAGAAATGGTGTCTTTTTTAACAATGTATTGAGCATCAATGTTGTAAGCTGTTATAAAAACTAATAAGCACAAAACTTTTGAAAGGATTTTCATTTATTTTATTTTTCACAAATTTAGGATAAATAAAAAAAATGCCAAACTTTCTTATTTAGAAACATTACAAATTGTTTACAAATGAGAAAAAGCAGAATAAAGGTTCTCATAAATTTATGTTAAAGTCTTATTTTTGCGCAATTGAATGTATACTCAATATTTTTTACTAACCCAAGATTAATTAAATGATTAGTTGGAGAAAGCATTACAAAAAAAGTCTGATAGCACTCGGTTTGCTATTATTGACTAGCGCTTCTATTAATGCACAAGGAGATCCAAAGAAAGGTCTTGACCTTTTTAAGGCCAATTGTACGGCTTGTCACGCCTTAGACAAACAGATGATTGGACCTGCTTTGGGAGGAGTTGTCGATAAACTGAAAAAGGAGCAAGGTCTGGAAACAGACTGGTTACACAAATGGATTAAGGATAACAAAGCACTTAGAGCTTCTGGTGATAAGTACGCTAACCAAATCTATGAGGAATTCAACAAAGTAGAAATGTTGGCATTCCCGAATTTGTCAGATCAGGATATCGATGATATCTTAGCCTATACGACAGATCCGCCAAAAGAAGAACCAAAGGCTGATGCGGCAGCAGCCACGGGAGGTGATCTTGCTGGTGCGCAAAAAGCCCAAGAAAGTCAACTTAACTCGCAGGCGATTTTAGCAGCTTTTGTTGTTATTGCAGGTTTGTTACTTTGGTTATTAGTGAAGATAAGACAGTTGGTGAAGCTTCAGCAGACACCAGAATTGTCGGATCTTAATTCTACAAGAATTAATTCTTTCTCCGAGTTATACAAAAAGTACAACTATGTTGGTAAGGGTGTTATAGCAATTTTGGCGATGCTTGCTTTGTATGGTGTTTGGAATTCATTAATGTGGATTGGGGTTTACAAAGGTTATGCGCCTGAGCAGCCAATTCATTTTTCTCACAAAATCCACGCTGGAGATAACAAGATTGATTGTCAACTTTGTCACTCTGGAGCTAAGTATGGTAAAGTGTCAGAAATCCCATCTGTTAACGTTTGTATGAACTGTCACAGAAGTATCTCTGAATACAATGGTGCTTACATGGAGCCAGGAAAAGACAAGGCATTCTACGACGGAGAAATTCAGAAGATTTATGCTGCAGCAGGTTGGGATCCAGCCAAGCAACAGTACACTGGGAAAACCACTCCAATCGAATGGACAAGAATTCACAATATGCCAGATTTCGTTTACTTTAACCACTCTCAACACGTTGTAGCTGGTGAAAAAGCGATTATCTCAGCATTTAACAAGAAGAATCCTAACAACCAAATCGATGTTGTTTGTAAAGCTTGTCACGGTAAAGTAGATACAATGAATGTTGTGCAGATGGCAAACGACTTTACTATGGGATGGTGTATCGAATGTCACCGTACTACAGAAGTTGATATGTCAAACGGTTACAACCAAGAGTATTTCAAAAACCTTCACGATAAGTTGAAAAAACAATACGGCGAAGGAACAAAGATTACGGTAGATGCTATCGGTGGTCTAGAGTGTGGTAAGTGTCATTATTAATAACAAAAATTAGAAGTATCAATGGCTTCAAATAAAATACAATTCAGAAGTATTCACGAACTAAAAGACCAATCGCTTAACGCGAAATTGGCTCAAAAGGAGTTTCAGAATGAAATTCCAGTTGATGAATTCTTAGGAGATGCGGAAAAAATGAATAATTCCGGTACTTCCAGAAGAGATTTCCTTAAATTATTAGGATTCTCGACTGCAGCTGTTACTTTAGCAGCTTGTGAGGCACCAGTTATTAAGACGATTCCTTATGTGGTGAAACCGCATGACATCATTCCTGGAGTTCCTAATTATTATGCTTCAGCTTATTTCGATGGTTTCGATTTCTCAAGTGTTTTAGTTAAAACAAGAGAAGGTCGCCCTATCAAAATTGAACCAAATCCTGCTGCTGGTAACTTGGGTAAAACTAATGCTAGAGCACAGGCAAATGTATTGTCCCTTTATGACAATGATAAACTAAAGCAGCCAAAACTTAATGGAAGCGATGTTTCTTTCGATCAGCTTGATGACTATGCTATCAAAGGTCTTAACGAAGCACAGGCAGCGGGTAAAAAGATTGTAATCTTGTCACACTCAATGCCAAGCCCAACTTTCAAAAAGTTGTTTGCTGATTTTAAAACAAAATATCCTTCTGCGGAATTAGTAACTTATGATACTTATCCTTATGCAGCAGCTTTGGATGCCGCAACAGAAGTATTTGGACAAAGAGCTTTACCAGTTTATGATCTTTCAAGTTCAGAATTGGTAGTGTCTTTCCAAGCAGATTTTTTAGCAGATTATAATGCTGGTAGTTTAGAAACCTCTTATGCCGCTGCAAGAAAACCGGGAGAGAATATGTTGAGACACATCCAAGTGGAATCTAACATGTCTTTGACAGGTGCTAACGCAGACTCAAGAATTAGACTTAAACCAAGTGCAGTTAATAAAACTTTAGTTGAAGTATACAATGGTCTTAACGGCGGTACTTCTGATAAAGTAGCTGCTGAAATCGTTAAAGAACTTCAAGCTAAAGGAAACAAAGCGGTTGTTTTTGCTGATGGATCAAAAGCGGCTTACGTTTTAGCGCATTTAATCAATCAAAAATTAGGTTCAGTTGCTTTCACTGGGAAAGCGAATCTTCTTAAGGATTATGACAATGCAAAATTCAATGAGCTTATCGCTTCAATGAATGCTGGTCAAGTTGGGGTTTTAATTTCAAATAGAACGAATCCTTTATACTCTTTTGCTAAAGCGGAAGCTTTCAAAAGTGCTATGGCAAAAGTAGCTTGTACAATTGCTATTACAGATAAGAAGAACGAAATCTTCAAAGCTTCGAAGGCAATTATCCCTGCAGCACATTGGCTAGAATCTTGGGGTGACATCGCTCCAGAAACTGGATCTTACGCGCTAATGCAGCCAACGATTCAAAAGATTTATAAATCAAGACAAATTGAAGAATCATTATTAGTTTGGATCAACGGTAAAGGAAGTCCTGCTAATGATTATTATACTTATTTGAAAGCCAATGCTGCGACATTATTAGGCGGAACATCGTTCAACAAAGCTTTATATAATGGTTTTAATGATGCTGCGGTTGGTAGTACATTATCTTACGCTGGTGGAAACGCTGGTCAAGCAGTTGCTGAATTGAACGCTTTCAAAGCTTCAGATTTAGAATTGCAATTATATCTTAATACAGCAATCGGTGATGGTACACAAGCTAATAACCCTTGGTTACAAGAGCTTCCAGATCCAATCACAAGATTGTCTTGGGATAATTACTTAACTATTTCTCCTAAAGATGCAGAGCGTTTAGGTATCAAAAATGAGCTTAACGGAAGAATGCAGCTTGATGGTTCTACAGTTGACTTGACTGTTAACGGTGTTGAACTGAAATCTCTTCCCGTATTTATTCAGCCAGGTCAGGCTGATGGATCTTTAGGTTTAGCCTTAGGTTATGGTAAAAAAGATTCTGGTAAAGTAGCGGAAACAGGAGTTAATGCTTATCCACTATTTGATGGTTACAATACGATTTTATCAAACGTAAGTATCAAAGATGCTGGAGAAGAGCATGAGTTTGCTGGAGTACAGCTTCAAAATACACTTATGGGACGATATGAGATTGCTAAAGAAGCAACGCTTACAGAATTCCTAGGTGATGTTAATGAGTGGAATAAACCATTAGAAATGCACACTATTGGTGGCGCACTTCCAATTGGAAAGATTGACCTTTGGGACTCTTTCGATGATACAGATGGATCACATTTTAACTTGTCAGTAGATCTTAACTCTTGTACTGGTTGTGGCGCGTGTGTTATCGCATGTCAAGCAGAAAATAACGTTCCTGTTGTTGGAAAAGAAGAGGTGAGAATGTCTCGTGATATGTATTGGTTGAGAATTGACCGTTACTATACTTCGAAACTACCAAAAGAGTTTGATAAAGTAAAACAAGACGGTAAATTATCACAACAAGAAGCTGTTGATGGTGGATTAGACGTTCCAGGAATGTACAACATTCTAATTGAACCAAACGAAACGCCAGATGTTATCTTCCAACCAGTAATGTGTCAACATTGTAACCATGCTCCTTGTGAAACTGTTTGTCCAGTAGCGGCAACATCACATGGTAAACAAGGTCAAAACCAAATGGCTTATAACAGATGTATTGGTACAAGATATTGTGCGAACAACTGTCCATATAAAGTAAGACGTTTCAACTGGTTTACATATAACCTAAACGATAAGTTTGATTTTAATCAAAATAATGATTTGGGAAGAATGGTTCTTAATCCGGACGTTGTTGTAAGAACAAGAGGGGTTATGGAGAAATGTTCTATGTGTATCCAAATGACACAGAATGTTATCCTTGAAGCTAAGAAGGAAGGAAGAAGAGTCGCTGATGGAGAATTCCAAACGGCTTGTTCTAAAGCTTGTTCTACAGGCGCAATGAAATTTGGTGATATGAACGATGTCAACTCAGAAGTTAGAACATTGTTCACCGATAAGAGAAAGTATATTTTACTTGAAGAAATCGGTACCAAGCCAAACGTGTTCTACCACACGAAGATTAGAAATAGAAAAGAAAATAACGTTTAAATAATAAATAGGTAAAAGATGTCAGGACATTACGAAGCTCCGATAAGGGAACCTTTAATTATTGGTCATAAGACTTATCACGATATTACGGAAGATATCGCAAGACCTATCGAGGAACGTGCAGGAAAACTATGGTGGGCATCACTATACGCTGCATTAGTACTGTTTATCTACGGATTTGGTTGTATTGCATACACAATCGGAACGGGGATAGGTGCTTGGGGATTAAACAAAACCATTAACTGGGGTTGGGATATTACCAACTTCGTATGGTGGGTAGGTATTGGTCACGCCGGTACACTTATTTCCGCTGTACTATTATTATTTAGACAACGATGGAGAATGTCGGTTAACCGTTCTGCCGAGGCGATGACGATTTTCGCCGTTTGTCAAGCAGCGATTTTCCCGGTTATCCACATGGGTAGAGTTTGGGTAGGTTATTGGGTATTCCCATTGCCAAACCAATTCGGGTCTTTGTGGACTAACTTTAACTCACCACTACTTTGGGACGTATTTGCGATTTCTACGTATTTCTCAGTATCAGTTGTATTCTGGTTCATGGGACTTATTCCGGATTTTGCAATGATTCGAGATAGAGCTAAAACACCATTCAACAAAAAGATTTATACAATTCTTTCATTTGGATGGGGCGGTAAAGCAAAACATTGGCAAAGATTTGAAGAACTGTCTTTGGTTCTTGCAGGTTTAGCAACACCACTTGTATTCTCTGTACACACCACGGTATCATTTGACTTTGCAACGTCGGTTATTAAGGGTTGGCACTCAACCATCTATCCTCCTTATTTCGTTGCGGGGGCGATTTTCTCAGGATTTGCAATGGTACAAACACTGTTGTTAGTTGCAAGAAAAGTTTGTCACTTAGAAGATTATATCACAATGTACCACATTGAGATTATGAACATCGTAATCATCTTAACAGGTGGTATGGTAACAGTGGCTTATGCTTGCGAATATTTTATCGCTTGGTATTCTGGATCTAGATTTGAAGATTTCGTATATCTTTCTCCAGGTGCAGCAACAGGACCTTATTGGTGGGCATTCTGGGCGTTGATCATTTGTAACTTGGTGGTGCCAGCTGCGTTCTGGTTCAAAAAAGTTAGAACAAACATCTTCGCAACATTTATTATTGCATTGATTATTAACATTGGTATGTGGTTCGAGCGTTTTGATATTATTGTTATCAACTTATCAAGAGACTACTTACCATCATCATGGACAATGTTTATGCCGACAATTATTGACGTTGGTGTATACCTTGGTACGATAGGCTTCTTCTCTGTATTGTTCTTATTATATGCAAGAACATTCCCTGTAATTGCACAGGCAGAATTGAAGAGTATTTTGAAAATTTCAGGTGAAACTTATAAAGCAAAAGAAGGAGATGAGCACCACTAAAATTATTTACGGACTTTACGGCGACGACGATGATTTAATGCACGGCGTTAAAGCCTTCACTGATAAAGGTATCAAGATTAACGAAGTTTATACGCCTTTCCCAGTACACGGACTAGACAAAGCTTTAGGTCTTAGAAAAACAAGAATTTCTGATGCTGCTTTCTTCTACGCTGTTTATGGTGTTTCAATTGGAGCTTTAGTAACGTATTATACTATGATTCGTGACTGGCCTCAGAATATTGGTGGTAAACCCGCTTTTGACTGGGGACACAATATGCCAGCTTTCGTGGTGCCAATGTTTGAGCTAATGGTATTCTGTGCGGCGCACCTTATGTCATTAACTTATTTAGTTAGAAATAAAATGTATCCAGGGGCAAAACCTCAGAATCCAGATCCAAGAACAACGGATGATAAGTTCCTGATGGAATTTGTATCAGATGATGTTGAAACGATCAAACAGATTCTTGTAGATACTGGTGTTGAAGAAATAACAGTAAAAGACGCTTAAGATGAAAAAGAATATTATTAAAATTACTACCGTTTTAGGTTTTGCAAGTGTTCTTTTAACCTCTTGTAGTAAAGAGAATCCACCTTTGGTGTATTTCCCTGATATGTACTTCCCAGTGGCTTATGATCCATTGATGAAGGCAGAAGACGCTTATTCCAAACACGAAAACGAAATCCCAGCTTTTGTTGCTAACAATGGCGCAACAGGATTAAAACCTGTAGAAGGTTCTGTTCCTCAGAATGCAGACGGTATTATTGAAGACCAAGCATTGCCTAAAAATGTAGACGAATACAATGCAGGTTACGATGCTTCAAAAACAATGACTACTTCCCCTCTTGTCGCTAAAAATCTTGAGAAAGATCTTGAAAGAGGCAAACATTTATATGACCAGACTTGTGCTGCTTGCCATGGTGTGGGAGGAGATGGACAAGGTTCAATTGTTCAATCAGGCGCTTATTCGGGAGTTCCAAATTATAAAGATAGAGAAATCACAATTGGCTCTGTACACTATGTATTAACTAATGGTAGAAATGCCATGGGTTCTTACGCAGGTCAGCTTAATGCTGGTGACCGTTGGAGAGTGGCGCTATATGTGATGAACGCGTTCAAAGGTGCTGCTGCTCCTGCTGAAACAGCTAACTCAAGCGATGCTGCGGCTGCAACAGCTACTGAAACTAATACTAATACTAAAAAATAAAAAGTAAGAACATGTATAGTTTTTCACCTAAGTTAAGATTATATTCCATTATACTGATTGTTGTAGGATTAGTGTTATTTGCGGCTGGATTTGCCTTAAATAAAGGAATTGATGATACTACTATTACCCACTGGATGGAAGCTGTTCATTCAGGTGGTCATGATAACCCAACACACTCTAGCGAAATGGTAGGTCCACAAGACCACCAAGCGCATTTAGATCACGCTAAAATGCAAGTTGGAAACCAGCCGTTGGCTGCGCTTCATGTTGCTGCGGTATTCTTATTCGGAGTTAGTTGTGCTGCTTTATTCTTTTATAGTATTCAGCATGCGGCACATGCAGGTTGGTCTATTATTGTAACAAGAGTTATGGAAGCTGTGGCTTCTTTTATCCCATACGGAGGCGCTATTCTTATTATAATTGTTTTGCTAAATGCATTCCACATGGGACATTTGTTCCACTGGATGGATCCAGCATTAACAGATCCTAATGACCCACATTTCGATGTGATTATTTATGAGAAGAAATTGTTCTTAAATATTCCGTCTTATATTATTAGAACATTTATCTATGTATTAGGAGCGAGCTTCTTTGCATGGAAGCTTAAACAAACTTCTAAGAAAGTGGACGATACTAACGGCGACAGAAAAGTATATGCTAGTCTATACAACTGGAGCGTAGGATACATCGCATTCTTCGGATTTGCTTCTGCAGCGTGGGCTTGGGATTGGTTGATGTCAATAGACCCTCACTGGTATTCTACATTGTATATTTGGTATTCTATGGTGAGTTGTTTAGCAACTGCTGTAGCTGCAATTATCTTGGTAGCTGTTTATTTAAAGAAAAAAGGATTTTATCCTCAGTTCAATGATAACCACTTACACGATTTAGGTAAGTATTTGTTCGCAACAAGTATGCTTTGGACATACCTTTGGTTCTGTCAGTTCATGCTTTATTGGTATGCAAACGTTCCAGAAGAGGTTAACTACTTCTTCGGTAGATTCGAGTATTACGGTCCAACATTCTTACCAATGTTAATTATTAACTTCCTACTACCATTGTTAATTCTAGTAAGTAGTAGCATAAAACGTAATTACAAAGTGGTTACAACTATGGCTGTTATTGTTATCTTTGGACACTGGGTTGATTATTTCAACATGGTAATGCCGGGAACAGTAGGCCCTTATTGGAACAACATTCCAACTCTATTATTAACAGTTGGATCGTTCGCAGCGGTTGTTGGTTTATTTGTTTTTGTAGTATTTACAGCATTAACAAAATTAAAATTAATGCCAACTGGAAACCCATTCTTCCACGAATCAGAGATTTACGAATATCCTTTTTAAGAGATATTGTTATTTAGAATTTGAAGCCCGATATTTTTCGGGCTTCTTTTTTTTGTATATTTAATATTAAAATAAAAAATGATGATAAAGGCAATTTCCATTGAAAAGGTCCTCTTTTTAGATATAGAAACTGTACCACAGAATCCGAGTTATAGCGATAATGATGAAGCGACGCAAATGCTGTGGGATAAGAAAACTAAAAATCAACGTAAGGATGACATTACTGCCGATGATTTCTACGGTGAAAGAGCAGGCATTATGGCAGAGTTTGGAAAGATTATTTGTATTTCTATCGGGATAGTAGATCAAGCTAAACTTAAAATTAAATCTTTTTATAATGATAATGAAAAAGACTTATTATTAGAATTTTGCCAAATTTTCAACAGCGCAAGACTTCGCGATGTTATACTTTGTGCACACAACGGAAAAGAATTTGATTTTCCCTACATAGCGCGCCGGCTTTTAATAAATGGCATTGAACCTCCCAAAGTTTTTCAAATGTTTGGTAAAAAACCCTGGGAAATTCCACATATCGATACGATGGAGCTTTGGAAATTCGGTGATTGGAAGTCTTATGTATCTTTAGAATTATTAGCCCATATTTTTAATATTCCAACCCCGAAAGACGATATTGATGGTTCACAAGTCGCTCAAATTTATTACGAGGAGAAAGACTTATTAAGAATAGTTAAATATTGTGAAAAAGATGTCTTAACTTTGTGTAATATTTTCCGACGTATGAGACAGGAAGATATTATAAAACGTTTAGATTAAAATGAAATATACAGACGAACAAATTGCAGACATCGGAGATAACATCATCAGAGAGCTTAAAAGTATCTATGATCCAGAAATTCCAGTAGATATTTATGAGTTGGGATTGGTGTACGATGTGCAAATTTCGGACGAAGGACAAGTGGTTGTGGTAATGACGCTAACATCTCCGAATTGCCCGGTAGCAGAATCTTTGCCCATGGAGGTTGAAGAAAAAGTGAAAGCTGTAGAAGGCGTTACCGCTGCTAAAATTAACTTGACTTTCGAACCTACATGGACAAAAGATATGATGAGTGAGGAAGCGCGCTTCGAACTCGGAATGTTATAAACTAGTCTGCGTATTCGAATATCAAAATTTTCTTGATATCGGGGTGAAGACTCAAATACACAGGACAATTGTGTGCAGTATCTTCGATAAATTTCTTTTCGTCTTCAGAATGCTTTTGCGGAAATTTTAAAACGCAGAATATTTCTCCAATTCTTCTTGGTTGGAAATACATGGTTTTTTTCAATTCGCAAGTTGCTCCTGTAATGTCGATATTCCTATCTTTTCCAAGCACACTTATCGCTGCAAAAATACTTTGTGCTAAAGAGGTTGCGAAAAGATCAGTAGGCGAGAAGTTATCTCTCTTGTTAAAGTTATCTTGTGGAATCCCGATGTGCATGGTATTGCCAGAATCTTCATGAACAGAATCCATCTCGTTATTGCCTAAATAAGTTGTTTTAGAAGTCATAGTTTTAGTATTAATGTATTATAAATTTAATCATTATTTTGCTAAATATGTTAGAATATAAAGTAATGTTTTGCAAAAATATTAAAAATGAAAAATATCTTTAGCTTTATTATAAGTGCTTTCGAAGTTTAACATGTTTTGATGAATATCAATTTTTTCAACAGCCATAAAGTTGAAAACCTGCTCTGTAGGCATATTTCCCACAAGATCATCTTTCGCCATAGGGCAACCGCCAATTCCTTTAATTGCACTGTCAAATCGTCGACATCCCTGGTCGTAAGCTGCTTTTAGCTTTTTATAAGAATCTTCGTAACGATTATGTAGATGTGCCCCGAAGTTAATATTAGGATATTTGCAAGGGATTTTATTAAACAAAAGACTGATGCGCTCGGTATCACCAACACCTGTTGTGTCCGATAAAAGTATTTCTTTAATTCCAACTTCATCAAAACGCTTTGCCCAAAAATCCACATCTTCCCAAGCCCAGCTTTCGCCATAAGGATTTCCAAAAGCCATAGAGAAATACAAATTTAGCTGTTTTCCTTGTGCGTTTGCTAAATCTAGAATTTTGATAATTTCTTCAAAAGCATCTTCTCGGCTTTTGTTGGTATTACGATGTTGAAATGTCTCCGAAATCGAGAAAGGAAATCCCAAAATGTCAACATTATCATGTTCCAAAGCTTTTTCGGCACCGCGAAGATTGGCAACAATGACAGATAATTTTGTATTGGACAAAGATTTATCAATCTCATCAACGACATCTCCTGAGTCTGCCATTTGTGGCATAGTGCGCGGATTTACAAAACTAGCACAATCTAATACATCAAAACCGACCTCCATTAAGGCGTTGATGTAATCAATTTTTTTTTGAGTTGGGATAAATTCGCCCCAACCTTGCATAGCGTCCCGTGGACATTCTGTTAGAAACAGTTCTTTCATTTACTATTTTTATTCTACCAAATTCTGGAGATGACTATATTTTTTAAAGAATTAAAAGACAATTGTCATCAAAAATGCTGTTTAGAAAAGCGTATAAGCATTTGCCATTCCATGCATAAATATATAACTTTGCTTTAATTATACCAAAAAAGATGAAGTCAATAGAATTTACATCGGAATGGCGCAAAAAATTGGTCGACCGATTTATTACATACGTTAAGATTTTTTCAACCAGTGATCCTGAAAGTGAGACAACGCCGTCCACGCCACAACAATGGGACATGGCAAAATATCTTTATAACGAATTGCAAACATTGGGTCTGGAAGATGTAAGCATGGATGAGCATGGTTATGTATTTGGATTTATACCTTCAAATATTGAAGAAAAAGTATCTCAGGTTGGTTTCATTGCGCATTACGATAGCACGCCAGATTTCAATGGAGTTGATGTTAAACCTCAGATTTGGGAAAATTACGATGGTGAGGATTTACTTTTAAATAAAGAAACAGGATTTGTTTTATCTCCTAAAAAATTTACTGATCTTAAAAAATACATCGGCCAAACCATTATCACAACAGATGGTACAACATTGTTGAGTGCTGATGATAAGGCAGGCATTGCTGAGATTGTAACGGCTGCAGAGTATCTTTTGGCACATCCAGAGCTTAAGCACGGTCGTATTTCAGTTGGATTCAATCCTGATGAAGAAATAGGTCGTGGCGCACACAAATTCGATGTTGAGAAATTTGGTGCCGAATGGGCTTATACGATGGATGGCGGCGAGATTGGAGAATTGGAGTATGAAAATTTCAATGCTGCAGGTGCTGTTATCAAATTTGCAGGTGTGTCCGTACATCCAGGATATTCGTTTGGGAAAATGTTGAATGCAGGATTGGTCGCTTCAGAATTTATCCAATCGCTTCCAAGTAACGAAACGCCAGCTACAACAAAAGGGTACGATGGTTTTTTCCATTTAACAGATTTTACAGGAGATGTAGCTGCAGCGAAACTTCTATATATTATTAGAGATCACGATGATGCTAAGTTTGAAGCTCGTAAAGTCTTAATGCAACAAAAAGTGGATGCTATCAACGAGAAATATGGTGAAGGCACTGCAACTTTAGAAATAAAATCGCAGTATCTTAATATGAAAAAACAGTTTGAAGGTAAAATGCATATCGTTGAAATTGCAGAACAAGCAATGAAAGATGCTGGTGTTGAGCCTAAAATAAAAGCCATCCGTGGTGGTACAGATG
Organism: Soonwooa purpurea; assembly: GCF_053891095.1. Classification (NCBI taxonomy): domain Bacteria; kingdom Pseudomonadati; phylum Bacteroidota; class Flavobacteriia; order Flavobacteriales; family Weeksellaceae; genus Soonwooa; species Soonwooa purpurea. The sequence continues at coordinate 106,191 of NZ_JBSSMA010000007.1, read as the reverse complement.
GTGCGCAGCTTTCGTATATGGGGCTGCCTTGTCCCAACATTTTTGCTGGTGGACATTATTTCCATGGACCATACGAGTTTGTTCCAATAGAAAATATGGAAGCCGCTGTTAAAGTTATTGTAAACATCGCTCAATCTGTTAAATAACTTAGCTGATGACAATTAAAGAGAAACAAAAGGAGTTGGTGGACGAGTTCGCTTTTTTAGGCGACTGGGAAGAAAAATATGAATATATTATTGACCTGGGAAAATCTCTGAAACCTCTTCCTGATGATAAAAAAATAGACGAAAATCTCATTCGTGGCTGTCAATCCAAAGTGTGGATAGATGCACGTTTTGAAGATGGAAAACTTTATTTCGATGCCGATTCAGATGGGATACTACCCAAAGGGATTGTGTCTATGTTGGTAAGCATCTACAGTGGACATGCCACACAAGAGATTGTGGATTCTGATTTTGAATTTATATCAGAAATAGGTTTACAAGAGTTTTTGTCACCCTCCAGAGCCAATGGACTTATGGCGATGACAAAACAAATTAAATTCTATGCCGTTGCATATCAATTAAAAAAGTGAAAAGAATCCTAGCATACCGTTTTTCAGCTTTTGGAGATGTGGCCATGACTGTCCCTGTTTTCAGAGAATTTCTGGAGCAAAATAAAGATGTGGAAATTATTTTTGTTAGCCGCCAGAATTTTGCGGATTTGTTTGATGATGTTCCTAATCTTAAGTTCCATGGTGTTGACTTCGATAACTATAAAGGTATTTTAGGTATTAGAAAATTAGGGCGCGAAATTTTAAAGCTTTATAAACCCGATTTTGTTGCAGATTTTCACGATGTCATTCGGACCAAACTAATTGATTCTATTGCGAGAAGGCACGGTTATAAGGTTTTTAAAATTAATAAAGGTAAAGAAGAGAAAGAGCATCTTACCGATGTTTGGAATCTTAATAAAGTTCAGCTTCGGCGAACTGTCGATCGCTATGCGGGCATACTTCGAAGAATGGGCTACAAGCTTGAATTGTCTTATGAGTTACGAAGTAGGGTAGCAGAAAGACACGGCATTGGTTTCGCTCCATTTGCCCAGCATAAAGGGAAAATGCTTCCTCTCGAGAAATCTTATGAGCTTGTTAAGCAACTTGCGAAACGTCAAAAAGTTTATTTCTTTGGAGGCGGCAAAGAAGAGTCGGATATCCTCCAGCGCTGGGAAACCGAGATTCCTAACACACATAGTCTTGCAGGAAAGCTAAGTTTAAAACAAGAATTGGATATTATAGCGAGCTTAGAATTAATGATTTGCATGGATTCTGCCAATATGCATTTGGCAAGTCTTATGGGAACGCGATGTCTTTCCATTTGGGGCTCAACGCATACCTATGCTGGGTTTTTAGGCTATGGACAATCCGAAAATGATGTGGTTCAGGTTAAAGACCTTAGCTGTAGGCCTTGTTCTGTTTTTGGAGATAAAGACTGTTATCGTGGCGACTATGCTTGTTTAGAAGAACTTCATATCCAGCAGATTTTAGATAAAATATGAAGCTGTCGATTTGCATACCGATTCATAATTTTGATGTCAATGTTTTAATTTCAAACCTAAAAGAAGAAATTGAAACCAGGCAACTCGATGCAGAAATTTTACTAATTGATGACGCTTCAAAACCAGAGTTTTTAAATATCAATTCTCCTGCAATACATTCTGTTGATTTTTTTAAAAGTTTAGAAGAAAACATAGGTCGTTCGGCAATTCGGAATTTGTTTTTAAAATATGCAAACGGTGATTATTTAATGTTTTTAGATTGCGACGGAAAGATTATTTCTAAAAACTTTATCAGCGATTATTTGGAATACATCCAATCTCAACAGCCTGATGTTATGTATGGAGGCAGAACCGTATCCCGTACAAAACCAGAAAAAACCTATCAATTGAGATGGAATTATGCTACAAAAAGAGAAAATCTTAATTTAAAAAAAAGACAGCAACGACCATATTTGGGCTTTCAGACGAATAATTTTGTAATTAAAAAAGAGATTTTTAAAAAATTTCGTTTTGATGAAAAATTAAAGAATTATGGTTATGAAGATTTGCTCTTCGCTATGGAATTGAAAGTAGCAAATATCCATATTCGTCACCTAGAAAATCCAATTTTCAACAACGATATCGAATCCAATATTGTCTTTACAAGCAAAGCAGCAGAAGCTGCACAAAGTTTGGCCTGTATTTTAAAAGATCCCAAAACAAAAGATAAAGTGGTCGATCTTAGGTTAAGCAAAGCCTATCAAAAGCTTAATAATTTCTACTTGGATATTTTGTTTAATCTTTGTTTTTATATTGTTGAACCTTTTCTTAAAGCCCGATTAAAAACAGGAAAAGCACATCTTAGAATTCTTGATTTTTACAAACTCGGCATTTTATCACGCGAAATGTCAAAAGCCTAAGCGTATTCGAGGTTCGGTTCATTTTCGAACATCCAATCTTCGTAGAAATATTTAGTTATACTGTAGGTTACAAAACCCAAAATCATTCCTAATGTATTTAGGAAAAGATCATCAACATCTGCCGTACCACGATGGCTCCAATATTGGGTTAATTCTATAATTGCAATGGCAATTGGAAAACCAATTAGTAATTTTGGGAAAGAAAAATACTTCTGAGAAATAAGTCCCATCCAACCAAATGGCATGAATACAACGATGTTCCCAATAATATTAACCGCAAAGTGCTGAGCCTCAACTTTAGACTTAAAAAACATATTAATAGTCTCAAAAGGCTGTAATTGTAAGTAGCCGATTGGTCCGGCTTCTCTACCCGAGCCGTAAAACATCATATACAATAGAAAAATGGTATAAAAACCAAGCAAAGGCGCATAATATCTCTTCATAAACTTCACAATTTTTTGCTGTCTTTATAGCGAATAAAATGACAAAAGATTTTTTATTTGTTTAAACGCGAATTTTGTGTACAAATATGATTCCTCAGGCGTGTTAAAAAGATAAAAAATCTAAACTTTTATGAATTTTTAATATTATGATAAATAGAATTTTGCTTTTAAACTAGTGTATTAAATAGTCAAATAAAGAATATTTAAAATGTAAATATTTGATTATCTGGCTTTTGTGTAAGGTTGTTATTTTGGTATTATAGTTTGTAATCGAAGTTTTGAAGAGCTGTTATTTCAAAAGAAATGTTAAATTAAGACTTTGCTTGATCCGTAAAAACTTCAATAATTCGTGATCGTTGTACATAGTGCAAATGTAGGATTCTAATCATTCTCCCCAACTTTTGTTACTGATCCAGCCCTTGATCCCTGATCCGTTTGTAAGAAGTAAATGGCTGAAATAAAAAAAATCCCAAATCTTTCGACTTGGGATTTTGTGTGGGTCCTGAGGGATTCGAACCCCCGACCCTCTCGGTGTAAACGAGATGCTCTGAACCAACTGAGCTAAGAACCCGAATTTTTTTGAAAGGTTTCGTTCCTTTTGTGTGGGTCCTGAGGGATTCGAACCCCCGACCCTCTCGGTGTAAACGAGATGCTCTGAACCAACTGAGCTAAGAACCCTCTTTTCGAGATTTATTTTCTCGTTTTGAGTGGTGCAAATATACAACTTATTCTTTAGTCTCCAAATTTTTTTCTAAAAATTCTCCAACTACAAAGTTGCTTCCACCAATAAAAATAATTTCGTCATCTGTAGCTTCTTGTTTTGCAGCGAGATAGCCTTCTTGGACGGTTTCGAAAATTTTATAAGAAATTTTAGCTTCTTCGAGTAGATTTTGATATTCTTCTGGGTGTCGGCCCCTGCTGATGCTTGGTTTTACAAAATAATAGCTTGCGTTTTCTGGAAGAATTTTTGTGACATCATCAATCTTTTTATCATTTACAAAACCTAAAACAATATGTTTTTTTTGATTGTAAGAATTAAGCTGTTGAAAAACGTTTTCCAATCCAGCTTGATTATGCCCTGTATCGCAAATCGTCAAAGGCTCTTTGGAAAAGATAAACCAACGTCCTATGAATCCTGTGTTTTTATGCACATTTAGGAATCCATCTTTTATATTGTTTTCGGAAATGTTTAATCCTATTTTTTGTAATTCATGGATGATTCCGATAACGACTTTTTTGTTTTTATTTTGATAAAGCCCTTCAAGGTCAGATGAGTAGTTTGCATCTATTTGGGTAGCATCGAGAAAGCTTGCGTCAATTTCTGATGCTTTTTCTTTAATAATACTTTTTACAACAAGATTATCGTCACCCGAAATTATTGGAATGCTGGATTTAATAATGCCTGCTTTTTCATAAGAAATTTCCTCTATTGTATTTCCTAAAATATTTTGATGATCGAGCTGTACATTGGTAATAGCGGTAACTAAAGGCGAAATAATATTAGTGGCGTCCAATCGCCCACCGAGTCCAACTTCTATAACGGCGTAATCGACTTGTTGTCTTTTAAAATATTCAAAAGCCATCACCGTGGTAAACTCAAAGAAAGAAGGTTGGATGTCTTCTGGCAAATCTTGTAATTTAAGAATCATGTCATAGACAAAGGCTTTGTCGCATTGCGCTCCATTGACCTTTATTCGTTCTGTAAAGTGTACCAAATGTGGCGAATTGTAAAGCCCTATTTTGTATCCAGCTTCTTGTAAGATAGATGCCAACATATTGCTGGTAGAGCCTTTTCCGTTGGTGCCGCCGATGTGTATGCATTTTAGGCTGTTGTGTGGATTTCCAAAGTACGCACACAGTTTTGTGATATTTTGCAAACCTGGCTTGTAGGCAGATTCACCTTCGTGTTGATAGTTAGGCACTTGTGCAAAAAGCCAGTCAATGGCTTCTTTATAATTGCTTTCTGTAAATTCTGTAGGTGATTTGAAAGGCATAATAAAAAAATTATAATGCAAAATTAAGTGTCAGAGTTCTTTAATCGTTCAAGATTAAAAAGTTTAATAAAAATTTAAAACTTAATGGTGTAGGTTCCGGTCGAGGTTTCGTTTGGTTTTTTATTGGCTTTCACATATTTTTTAAGCCAAATAACCGCTGCCGTAATATTACATGGATCCGAAATGCCTTTGCTGCGTCCGGCAGAAATAACCTTGCCTGTTTCGTCAATGGTGATGAACATAACCAGTTCGCCTTTGGTTTTGCAATTGCTACTTGGAAGTTTTCCTGGTTTTCCCATTGTGCCTGGGATAAAAGCTGTCAATTTTCTTTCGGTACCGATTTTTGTCTTCTTCGGTTCGGAGGTTTTCTTGGTTTCTTCTTCTTTTTTAGGTTTTAAATTGTCTTTCTTTTGGTCGGCGGTTTTTTCGTTTATTTTTTCTTGAGGTATTTCCTCTTTTACTGCAGGTGCTGTTGTAAGGCTGTCTTCCAATGGTTTTACAGCAACTTCTGGAATATAGATTTCGGGTTTGGAAAGGCTGTCGACTTCGGGTTCTTCAACAGTTTGAGGTACAATTTCTAAACTATCTTTTTTTAATGAAGAATCTTCGAGTTGTTCAAGGTTGACAAAACTTGAGTTTGCCCAAAACAAACTGATAACCAAAAGGACCAATACGGTATACATCCCAAGAGGAACACCTTTTAATGTTTTGGTTTTTCTGCGAAATTCCATGTTAAGCAGGTTTGTTGATGATGTCTAAAAACTCGTTAGTATGGTATTGAATTTTCATCACCATATAATCGATTTTAGCTACCAAATAATTATTGAATAGGTATGCTAAAAAGCCAATAATTAAACCAACTAATGCTGGTGACAAAGCTTTGTAGAAAGATGCCGATAATAGTTGTTGAGAATCTACGGCAGTATGTGACAGTCCAGAAAAGATTCCAGCAAATGCGATAACACTACCGATGCTTCCCAAAATAGGAGCAATGCCAGAAATGCTAGCTAGATAATTAACATATTTTTCAGCGTAATGAACTTCTACCTGCGCTTGGGTTTCCATGGCGTTAGAAATTTCGCTGATAGGTCGTCCAACGCGAGAAAGTCCTTTTTCGATACAACGAGCTTCTGGAGAGTTGTCTCTTCTACAAAAGTCAACTGCTGCGTCAACGCGCGCCTCACTCAGCATGTCGTTAAGGTTTTTAATCAAATAAGGGTCAACTTTATTCTCTTGATTTAGTTTTAAAACACGAACTATAAAAAAATAGCAAGCTGCTAATCCAATGATAAATAATAAGATAACGATAAGTGTTTCGATAAGTCCGCCACCAAAAAGAAATTCTAATACAGAAATATGTTTGTCTGCCATTTGATTAAAAATTTGTGTCGTTAAAGTTAGGTTTTTATTAGGTTTAAAAGAAATCTAAAAGACGATTTTGTAGGTGCCTTTTGAAGAAACAGACGATTTTTCTGCTTTTACATATTGCTTCACCCATTTGATAGATGTTGCGACAACACATGCGTCCGAAATACCAGATGCGCGACTTGCAGAAACAACATTCCCAGCTTTGTCAACTGTGTAAGCAATGCTAATGCTTCCAGAAGCTGTACATTCTTGTTGGGGTTGGTTGCCGCCGCGTCCCATGGTTCCTGGTATAAAACCAATTAATTTTCTGTCAATACCAATTCGGCTATCGCCATCTCCTGCGCCACCCAAAGGATCTCCAGTGTTGCCATCTCCTGTGCCAGTACCTTGGCTTCTGCCCTTGGCGCCTCGGCCTGCCAAAAGGCTTCCTATAGCGGCATTGCCTCGTCCATCGCCTGTGCCACCATCTTTTTTGATGTTGCCTTTTGCATTTGGCGTTGCATCTGCTTTTTTTGTGGTACTTGCCATTGTGACATTTGTTGCCTTTTTATCTGCTTTAGAAGCTTTGGGTGTTACGGTTGCTGCTTTCTCACGTGTCGGCGTCGGAACGGTATTTTCTGGAATAGGTTTTTCTATTTTTTCCAAACTTGGCTTTGCTATTTCTACAATCGTTTCCTCCAAAATTTTTGATTCTAAAGGGGCTGCGCTGGGCTCTTCTTGTTTGGGTTCTTCGATGCCTTTTCCGTTGGTTTCGTCACCAAAGTTGATGAGCATGTTGGTAATATCCATTTGGACCATGTCTTCGTTGGCAGTTTTTTTATCATCAAGCGCTTTTACATTGGTTATAAATAGTAAAAACAATAATAAAAATATAGCAACACCAATTAATAAAGCTTTAGTAAGTGTATGCTCATAATGTTTGCGAAAAGCATAAGCACCGTAAGCTTTGTGTCGGTCTTCAAATACAATATCGTCTAAATCTTGATACATCTACTAATGGTTTTATTAAAGAAAAGCCTATCTCTCATTATAAGTCTGGTACTATAACGAATTAGATAGGTTTTATATTATTTGGTTAAATCAGAGATTATTCGTCAACCTCAATATCATCTTGTTTGAAATGACATTTTAGTTTAAAAGGAATTGGTTCGTCACCCTTTGTATAGAAATCATCGATTTCGCCTTGCCAAAACAGTTGAAGTTCGCCCTTCTCATTAAGTTCAAAGCTTAGCTCATTTTCATAAAGAAAAGCTTCTTCATCGTCATGTAAGTCAACCTCTGTATATTGATCTTCGTCATTGTCTTCGATTTTAAAGCTTTGATTTTGAAGCTCATCCGAGTTAATAGGGAAGTCGGAAACCTTTAACGATAGTTGCGGAAAATTGTATTGTAACGAGTCGTCATCTACATGATCCAAAGTGTCGCTGGTGATAATTTCCACTTCTAAAGTGTTCAAAGAATTGTTGTAAACTGCTTTGCAGTAAGTGTTCTGGATGTGATATTTCAAAGTTTCATCCGGATGATAAATTTTTAATAGCCCTTTCATAGCAAGGTGTACTAATGTTTCTTGTTTTTAAATATTCTTGAATTAGAACAAAGATAAAAAATTGATTTAATTGAGAAAATATTTAATTTAAAATTTTAAATAGGAAGTTATGAACAATGTTTTATGATATTTCTTTAATTTTGTTAGCTATAAGTCTTAAGAGAATATGAAAAAAATAATAATAAGCATTAGCCTTGGCATTTTGGTGGCGTGTATTGCAAGTGCTTGCAAAAAAAACGACTCACCAATGTTAAAGACGGCCAATGACTCTAGTAAAGCCGAAAATCTGTACGATATTGCAGAAAAATACTACGCAGAATATCTTAAACTTTATCCGCTAGAAGCTACCACACAAGGCGATAGTGTGTATAATGATCAATTACCGATAAATATTTCTCAAGACTTTATTTCTAAAGAGGTTTCTTTTTATAATGATGTCCAAAAACAATTAAAACAAGTTGATTACGAAGGGCTTTCTGATGATGACAAAACCGTTTATGATGTCTTGGATTATACATTGAAAGATCGACAAGAGCGTTACGCTTATCATCCAGAATATATACCTTTCACTCAGTTTTCGGGATTGCCATTGGATTTTCCATTGTTAGGAAGTGGCAAAGGAAGTCAACCTTTTAGAACCGAAAAAGATTATGAAAATTGGCTGAAAAGAATGGAACTGTTTCCTGCATGGATGGATGCCGCCATTGCAAATTTTAAAATAGGGATGTCAAAAGACGTTGTTTTACCGAAAAGTTTGGTTGTAAAAATGATTGACCAGATGGCTGCCGAGGAAATTAATTCTTTGGATTTTGGGAAGAATATTTTTTACGGACCTATCAAAAGTCTTCCTAAAAACTTTAAACCTGTTTCAGCGAACAAATATGCAAAGCTTTATCAGGATGCTATTAAAAGTAAAATTATCCCGTCTTACACCAAAATGCACGATTTTCTTAAAAACGAATATCTCCCAAAAGCAAGATTGACAGATGGGTACAATGCATTGCCAAATGGCGCTAATACGTACAATTATTATGTTAAAAGTTGGACAACAACAAGCAAAACACCAGACGAAATTCATGAATTAGGGCTTAAAGAAGTTGCTCGTATTCGTAAAGAAATGGAGCAGGTTAAAAATAAAATTGGTTTCAAAGGAAATTTGGAAGAGTTTTTAAATTTCGTTAAACAAGACCCAAAAGCAATGCCTTATCATTCATCGCAAGAAATTTTGGACGCATTTCAATCGATTTTAGATAAAATAACACCGAAACTAGAAACAATGTTTTCGGTAACACCAAAAACCCCTTTCGAAATCCGCCAAACTGAAAAGTTTCGTGAGGCCAGTGCCAGTGCAGAATATATCCAAGGGACGCCAGATGGAAAACGCCCTGGGATTTTCTATATGCCTATTCCTGATCCCAAAAAATTCAATGTTACATCCGGTATGGAATCTTTGTTTCTGCACGAGGCTATTCCAGGACATCATTATCAGGTATCACTACAACAAGAAAATACCAAACTTCCGAGATTTATGAGATTCGGATGGTTAGGCGCTTATGGCGAAGGCTGGGCGCTTTATTGTGAGTCTTTAGGCCTTGAATTTGGACTGTACACGGATCCTTATCAAAAAATGGGTTCTTTGAGTGATGAGATGCTGCGTGCGGTGCGTTTGGTAATTGATACTGGTTTGCATACTGGGCAGATGACTCGTGAGGAAGCCATTAAATATTTCTTAAGTAATGTCGCTTATGATGAGGCTGGCGCCACTGCCGAAGTAGAGCGTTATATGGCAATTCCAGGTCAGGCTTTAAGTTATAAAATAGGTGCGATAAAAATCCGAGAGCTTCGTGATAAGTATCAAAAAGATTTGAAGAAGAAATTTAATATCGCTTCATTCCACAACGAAGTCCTTAGTCAAGGTTGTTTGCCTTTGGATGTTCTAGATAGAAAAATGGAACTGTGGGCTAAAAAGCAAAAATAAATCTTATGATAAACAAAGCTCGGCGCATCTACGATGCGCCGAACTTTTTATTTTTCAAATAACATTTTAGTTAAAAAATCTTTATCACCTTTCCCTCTAGCTGGCGAATATTCTCTACCATAGAAAATAATTTGAAGATGAAGTTTGTTCCAAGTATTTTCAGGCCAAAGTTTTTTCGCATCAGTTTCTGTTTGAACAACATTTTTGCCTTCTGTTAATTTCCATTGTTTCATCAAGCGATGGATGTGCGTATCTACAGGAAAAGCTGGTACACCAAAAGCCTGACTCATCACTACAGATGCTGTTTTGTGTCCAACACCAGGTAATGCTTCCAATTCTTCAAAGCTTTGGGGAACCTCCCCATTGTGGCGTTCCAAAAGAAGTTGGGACATTTTTTTGAGGTTTTTAGCTTTGGTATTGCTAAGACCGATTTCTTTGATAAGTTCTTTTATTTCCCATTCTTCTAACTTGGCCATTCGTTGAGGCGTTCCTGCAACTTCGAAAAGATTCGGCGAAATTTCATTGACTTTTTTATCGGTCGTTTGTGCAGAAAGTGCGACAGCAACCAATAAAGTAAAAGGGTCGGTATGGTGTAATGGGATGGGTTGGACTGGATACAACTTTTCCAACTCGTCGAGTATTATTTGGGCTCTTTGTTTTTTCGTCATAATGACTGTAAATTTACAGAAAAAAGATATGTTACAGATTGGTGAAGCGCTTCCTGAGTTCGAAGCAAAAAATCAAGACGGAAAGGTTATAAAATCATCAAATTTCAAAGGGAAAAAATTAGTGGTTTTTTTCTATCCAAAAGCCAGTACGCCTGGTTGTACGATGGAAGCTTGTAATTTGCGAGACAATTATTCGGTTCTGAAAAAACAAGGTTATCAACTTCTTGGGGTGAGTGCAGATTCGGAAAAAAGACAGCTTAATTTCGCTACGAAAAACGAATTGCCTTTCGATCTTTTGGCAGATGAAGATCACGATGTTATCAATAAATTTGGCGTTTGGCAGTTGAAAAAATTTATGGGTCGCGAGTTTATGGGAATCGTACGCACCACTTTTGTGTTCGACGAGAATTCTATTTGCACCAATATAATTGAAAAAGTAAAAACAAAAGATCACGCCGCTCAGATTTTAGAAAAGTAAAATTTGGGCGTGCCCCTTTGTTTTTCCTAGCTTTGTCATTGCAAAAACAAGCGGGTCGGCCTTCGCGCAGTCGCTGTTTTTATGAGGTGGCTTCGTGCAGTCGAAGCCACCTCATAAAAACGAGCTCCAACAATGCGCTTCGCCCTCACGCAGATTGGGGCTTTTTATAAGATTTTGGATGTAGATAGAGAAGCCTTGTTAGGGTTTAAAGCCCTAACAAGGCTCTGTTTTTTAATTCGGATATTTTAAACAAATAATTTACAAATTGCCTTCGTAATACATCAACGCATCGTCATCTTGGGAAAGTTGTATCATTTTTTGATACGTAAGCCCAAGCTTTTCAATTAGTTTTTGTGATGCTATATTGTTTGGAAGTGTAATTGCAGAAACTTTATTTAATCCAAATTCTGCTTTTGCAACTTCCAAAATTTTATTTGAAGATTCGTAGCCATAGCCCTTTTCTTCGTATTCTGGTAAAAAAGCAAATCCAATATCGACAACTTCTAGGACATCTCTTTTAAAAAGCCCGCTAGAGCCAACTTTGTTACCATTTTCTTTCAAAATTACAGTATAGCTTCCGTAGCCATTGTTTTCAAAATTTGGAAGATGTTTATCGAGAATGTATTGTCGCGCATCTTCTTTGGTTTTGATGTTTCTATCGCCGATGTATTCTAGCCATTTTGGACTGTTCATCAATTCAAATATCAAATCAACATCTTCCAGATCAGTTGGTTTTAGAATAAGTCTTTCGGTTTCAAAACTTTTAAATGTCATATTAAGGAACAATAACTGTGAATATGTAAGCCATAAGAACAACCAAAAGGACCACGCCATATAAGACATTGGTTTTTCCTCGGTTAAGTGATAGCATCACAATATATAAAGATAAAGCCATTAGCACCATAGATTTGATGTCAAGACCAAGTACCAAAGGAAAATCGTATATTAAACAAACAATAGCCACAGCGGGGATTGTTAGCCCGATGCTCGCTAAAGCAGAACCCAAAGCCAGATTAAGACTCGTTTGCAAATGGTTTCTTCGTGCAGCTTTTATCGCCGCAAAACCTTCTGGTAATAATACAACTGCGGCAATGATAACACCGACTAAGGATTTTGGTGCGCCAATGTTGTGGACAATTTCCTCAATTTTTGGAGATAGAGCTTTCGCCATTAAAACAACAATTCCGAGGCATATTAATAAGTAAATCAAACTCACGATTGTGTTTGTGTTTGTTGGTGGAATAGCGTTGTCGTGCTCGCCTTCGCCTTCAGCTAAAAAGTAATTGCGGTGACGTACGGTTTGTACCATAAGAAAGGCTCCGTAAATAACTAAAGAGGCAACCGCGAAAAATATTAATTGTGCATTGTTGAACAATGGTGCATTAATGCTCGTTGTGTAATTTGGAAGAACCAAAGTCAATACTAAAATGGCAACCAAGCTTACCATAGCTGTATTGGCAGATGATCTTGCGAAATATTGCTCATGAAATTTGGCGCCACCAACCAAAAGGCAAGCACCGAGAATTCCGTTTAAAATTAACATTATAGCTGCGAATACAGTGTCTCTGGCAAGTGTCACTGCGGAATCGCCTCCCGCAATCATTAAGGAAATAATTAAAGCCACTTCGATAATTGTAATAGCAAGTGCAAGGATAATTGTCCCGAAAGGTTCGCCAACTTTTAGAGCGACGATTTCGGCATGATGTACTGCAGAAAGGACACTTGTGATTAATAAAATTGCTCCGATAAAGCTAAACCAACTGTTATTGTCTGTAATTCCCGTAAAATAATAGATCCATGCTAAGATTGGGAATATGTGTGTCCAGTGTAGTTTTAGTTTCATCAAAATTCTATTTTTCACAAAGTACAATTTTTTTGAAAAAAAAACAAAAAAAGAGATGCTAAATTTAGCATCTCTTTGAAAATATTATATTTAATAGGTATTATTTTACAAGTTCCATTTCGCTGATAAGGTGTCCAGCTCCAGCGAATTTGTCGATTACCCAAAGTACAAATCTAGCATCTACGTTGATGGTTCTTTGTAATGCTGGTTCGAAAACGATATCGCCACTCAATGCTTCGCTGTTACCATCGAAAGCAAGTCCGATAAGGTTACCACGAGCATCCAATATTGGAGAACCAGAGTTACCACCTGTAATATCATTGTTTGATAAGAAGTTAACATAAAGGTTTCCGTCTTTGTCAGCATATTGACCATAGTCTTTTTTCTTAGCTTGATCCATTAATTTTTTTGGAAGATCAAACTCTTCGTCACCTTTTTTGTATTTAGCTACCATACCGTCAATGGTTGTATAGTAGTTTTCTTTGATGCCTTTATAATTTCTATCTGCTCTTTTTGGAAGCGTATCGATAGAGCCATACGTTAATCTCATTGTAGAGTTAGCATCTGGGTAGAAGCTTTTGTTAGGTTGAGATTTTCTAAGACCGTCTAAGAATAATCTTGTGTTGTCTGCAAAGTTGTCATCAACTTTATCGTAAGTTTCTCCTGCTAATTTTTGTTCTGTAACAATTCCGTCAGCAATTTTCTTAAGTGGATCTGCATCGATAACTAATCTGTCGGGGTTGTTTAAGAATTTCATTGCGGATTCTTTGTTAGCAAATATTGAAGCAAATGCTACATTGGCAACGGTAGAAACGTCGGTTTTCATAATCGTTGGCGAAGCTACTTCTTTGTTAACTCTTAGTTGGTAAAGGTTAAACATAGCTGTTAGCATATTGCCTTCTAATTTTGGATTAAAGGTTTCATAAACTCTGTTAATCGCATCTGTAACTTTTTGTTTCATTTGCGCTTTTCCACTTTCGTCTTGATCTGCATAAGTTTTGAACAAACTTCCTAACGAAGCAGCGACACCTACATATTTAGCATTTCTAGAAAGTTGAGACATATAGTTTCTCTCAACATTTCTGTTGGATACTTGTTTGTAATATGCATCAATATTTGGAAGAACACCGAAATAAGTTTCAGAGTTTCCTGGCATTGCTGCCCATTGGTTATAGGCTTCTTCTACTTTTTGTTTGTCAGCAATGGTTCCGTTTTTGATAACAGCGTCAATTGTACCTTGTCTATTTTTCCAATAATTAGCCACAGAAGCATATTGAGAGGCATAACCTAATTTAACAGCTTGGTCTTTATCCATGTGTTTTTTCATCACATCCATAGCAACTTTAGAAGCTTCTACCCAAGCTGGATAGTCTTTTTCTACCATTTGTTTGATACCATAAGATGTTAAATAACGGTTGGTTCTACCAGGATAACCCATGATCATTGCGAAATCTCCAGGTTTGTAACCTTTAAGAGAAACTGGCAAAGAGTGTTTAGGCTTCATCGGAACGTTATTCAAAGAATATTCAGCTGGATTTCCGTTAGCGTCAGAATAAACACGGAATACAGAGAAGTCAGCCGTATGTCTTGGCCATTCCCAGTTGTCTGTGTCACCACCAAATTTTCCTAAAGAGTTAGGCGGTGTACCAACCAATCTAACGTCTTTGAAGTCTTGATATACAAAATAATAAAACTCGTTACCGTTGAAGAAATCTTTTACAACAACTGTGTATTTTCCATTGTCGCTGTTTTCAGTTTGGATTGCTTTATATTCTGCATCGATGATTTTTTTTCTTTCTTCAGGAGACATTGTGTTGTTCAACTTAGAAGTAATTCTTTGTGTTGCGTCATCCATTCTTACCATGAATCTTACAGAAAGCCCTTTTGCAGGAAGCTCTTCGCTTCTCTTCATCGCCCAGAATCCGTTGGTAAGATAATCTTTTTCTGGAGTAGAAAGTGCTGCAATATTTCCGTAACCACAATGGTGATTAGTAAATAACAAGCCTTCTTTTGATACAATTTCTGCAGTACATCCACCTCCGAATTGTACAATAGCATCTTTTAAGCTAGAGTTGTTAACAGAGTAGATTTCTTCAGGTGTCAATTTTAGGCCTTCTTTTTGCATATCTACGCCGTTAAGACGTTTGATAAGCATTAATAGCCACATTCCTTCATCTGCTCTCATCTGAGCAAAACTTAGCAAGAAAGTAAGTGCTAAAAATATTCTTTTCATAGAGTAAAATTTTGCTGGCTAAATTAATCAAATTATTCTAGAAAGTCTTAATTTTAGTGTGGTAAAATGCAGTTTTTGATAATTTATTATAAAATGAAATCATTGTTTTTTAAATATTTTTTAATTCTCTCACCGTTAATCTTGCTTTTTGGATGCAAAGCTTTGGTATCAAAACAAAGGTTACCAGTCGAATTGCAAAGACAATGGATGTTGACCTCGCTAGTCGGTTATACCAAAGAACAATTAATGAAAAATAAAGCGCAACTGGATTTGACGCTTCATTCTGGAAATATGGCCAATCTCGGTTGTGGCAATTTTTCAGTTCAGGTTTCGGGAATTGTTGATGATAAAATTAAATTTAAAACCAAAGACAATCCTTTCAAAAATTGTATCGAAACAGAGGCTATAGAATATGTTTTCCGAAACGAGATGGCTAAAGTTAACCGTTACGAAATCGGAGGTCACTTTTTGAAATTATATCATAACGATCAACTTTTATTAAAATTTGTAGCTTCGGATTGGGATTAAAGATGACAATTGTTCTTAGTAAATATAAATGGTCATGAAGGCGAAAGTCTTAGAAATCTGTTTTTAGAATTGAACAATTTTCCAAAATGATTCTGTGCTTTTGGGGAAAAGAATTGTAGAATTTTCTCTTAATACAAAATCATTTTTATTGTCGGCAAGAGCAGGGTATTTTTTGATGTTTTCTAAATATTTTTCAACATCCCCAATGCTAAAGCTGATTTTGAAATCATCTCTTAATTCGTGATTGTTAAAAGCAAAACAAACCTCGTTAGAATTTGGTTTTATTAATTCCAATTTGAGCTCTTGTTTAAGATATTTCTTTAAAATTTCTAAATCGTTCATTTTTTAAATTAAATTTAAATAAAATTAAAACTAATTTTTGCATTTTTTACTCAAAAAAACTACCTTGTCAATCTTACAAATAGAACACTTATTTAATGCTAGAAAAGAAAGAACATCAATACGAAAAATCTGTATTAGTAGGTCTTGTTACACGAGATCAGGATGAAGATAAGCTGCAAGAATATATGGACGAGTTGGAGTTTTTGGCTTATACAGCTGGTGCAAGCGTCGAAAAAAGATTTACCCAAAAACTATCACAACCAGATTCCAAAACCTTTGTAGGAAGCGGAAAAGCAGAAGAAATAAAAGCTTACGTTAAAGAAAACGAAATCGGAACCGTTATTTTTGATGACGAACTTTCGCCTTCGCAACTCAAAAATCTTGAACGCGAGCTGGAGGTGAAAATCTTGGACAGAACCAATCTTATTCTTGATATTGTCGCACAGCGCGCCCAGACGTCTTATGCAAGAACTCAGGTAGAATTGGCACAATACGAATATCTTTTGCCTCGATTGACCAGAATGTGGACACACTTGGAAAGACAACGCGGTGGAATCGGGATGCGCGGTCCTGGAGAAACCGAAATAGAAACCGATAGACGTATTATCCGCGACCGAATTTCACTTTTGAAAGATAAACTGAAAACGATTGATAAGCAGATGGCGACACAGCGTAACAACCGCGGAAAAATGGTGCGTGCTGCTTTGGTGGGTTATACCAACGTGGGGAAATCTACTTTGATGAATGCTTTGTCAAAATCGGAGGTTTTTGCAGAAAACAAACTTTTTGCAACTCTGGACACCACGGTTCGTAAGGTTGTAATTGGAAATCTTCCTTTTCTTTTGACCGATACCGTTGGTTTTATTAGAAAATTGCCAACGCAGTTGGTGGAATCTTTTAAATCCACTTTGGATGAAGTGCGCGAGGCAGATCTTTTAATCCACGTTGTGGATATTTCGCACGAAAGTTTTGAAGATCATATCGATTCTGTCAATCAGATTTTGATGGAGATTAATGCGCATCAAAAACCAATGATAATGGTGTTTAACAAGATCGATGATTTTTCTTATGAAAGAAAGGCTGATGATGATTTGACACCTTCGACGCGTAAGAATATTTCTTTGGAAGAATGGAAAAAAACATGGATGGCAAAGTCAAAATTCCCGACTGTTTTTATTTCTGCTTTAACGAAAGAAAATTTTCCTGAAATGAAGAAAATGATTTACGATGAGGTCATGAAAATTCATATTTCTCGTTTCCCTTACAACGATTTCTTGTTTGAATATTTTGATGATGAGCAAGAAGATGAATAAAGTTGTCAAAAGAAGCGTGTTTTTTCTCTTTGTTTTGATGTTTGGATTTTTATCTTTTGGTCAAAACAAGCCCGATTTTATAGAAATCAAAAAAAATATTGAAGATAAAAAGTCACCATATTTCTATGAGCGTTTACTTTTTAAATTCCGTGGCATGCCTCAGGCTATCGATAGTGCAGAGGCTTTTCATTTGTATTACGGAAAGAGATTTACAGCGCATAAGTTAAGCCCTTTTGGTACAGATTTTCAGAAGTTTGGAGAAAAGTTTCAGCAAAGTAAATTTGATGATGCTATCAAACTTGGCGAAGATTTGCATTTTAAAGATCCGAGCAATCTTGAAGTTTTGTTGTTGTTATTACAATGTTTTGAAAACGTACAAAACCAAAACAAATTTATGCTCACGTTACAAAAATTTCGAATGGTTTCTGCGACGGTTCTTGCTTCTGGCGCTGGCAATACACCAGATTCTCCATACTTGGTAAATACAGTTGGCGAAGAATATGTTTTACTCAATTTATTAAAAATTCCGTTTCATGATTACCAAAGATTTTCCCAAGCCTCGCAAGACGGGATGATGGATGTGTGGGGAAATGGAAAAGAAAATATCTACATCAATGTTGTGGGCTATGCCCCGGAATAAAATTTTAATTTAAATAAAACAAATGGAGTTATATTACTCATTTTCTATCTTAATCGTTCTCGCGTCGATATTTTCGTACATTAATTATCGATTTCTAAAACTGCCGAGTACCATTGGTATTATGGTAATTGCGATTGCCGTTTCTACCTTTTTAGTATTTTTTGGAGAGGCTGTTTTGCCTCGTACTTTTGGTCATCTTCATGACCTTATGAACAGTATCAACTTTACCGAAGTCCTCATGGGTGCGATGCTTAATTTTCTGCTTTTTGCCGGAGGAATCCATATTAACATCAACGATCTCAAAGAACAGATTTGGCCAGTTGTTGTTTTTTCAACCGTTGGCGTTGTTATTTCTACTTTTATTGTAGGTTTTGGGGTGTTTTATCTTTTGCCTTTGGTTGGGGTAGAGATGCCTTTGTTATATTGCTTGGTTTTTGGAGCTTTGATTTCTCCGACCGATCCTGTTGCGGTTTTAAGTATTCTGAAACAAGCAAAAGTTTCAAAATCTCTGGAAACGAAAGTTGCCGGCGAATCATTGTTTAATGATGGTATGGCGGTTGTTGTTTTTGCAGTATTGTTACAATTGGCAATTGGTGTGGATGTAGATGTTAATGCTGAAAGTATCGGGTTGTTATTACTTCATGAAGCTGGAGGCGGACTTTTATTAGGTGTCTTACTGGGCTATTTTACATCGAGGTTGATGCGTGAAGTTGACGATTATATCATTTCAGTTTTGGTAACACTTTCTGTGGTTATGGGCGGTTATCTCATTGCTAAACAATTGCATATTTCTGGTTCATTAACCATGGTTGCTGCGGGATTATTCATGGGGAATTTTAATAAAAATTTTAAAATGAAATCTATCACGCAAGATTATTTGATTAAATTTTGGGAATTAATTGATGAAATCCTAAATGCGGTTTTATTCTTGTTCATCGGTTTCGAACTTTTAATGATTGAAGATTTAGATCATTACATGATTCCTGGTCTTGTTGCCATTTGTATCGTTTTAGTAGCCCGATTTGTCTCCATTTGGGGGCCTACAAAGTTGATGTCTTCCAAAAATCGATTTACACCGCAAACCGTTAAAGTTCTTGTCTGGGGCGGTATTCGCGGCGGTGTGTCTATTGCCTTGGCCATGTCTATTCCGAAAAGTGAGTACAGTACTATTATTTTGAGTATTACTTATTGTGTGGTGGTTTTCTCGATTATTGTCCAAGGTTTGAGCATTGGGAAAGTTGCTAATCCAAAGAAAATTGCAACCGAAGAAGAATTGCAAGAAGAAATTATTGAAGAAAAATTGCATTGATGAGATCTGAAATAAATATTGAAAATTGGAACCGAAAAGAACATTATGAATTCTTTTCCAAAATGGATCAACCTTCTTTTGGAATTGTTACAGAAGTCAATTGTACCGAAACTTATCGTTTGGCAAAAGAGCGCAAAGAATCCTTTTTTGCACATTATCTTCATAAGTCCATGTTGGCGGTTAATAGTGTAGAAGCTTTCAAATTAAGAATTGTTGGAGATAAAGTTTTTCAATACGATGTGATACACGCAGGCTCTACGATAGCGCGGAAAGATGGAACTTTTGGATTTGCTTTTATAGAATTTTCAGAAGATTTTCAAATCTTTAATTCGCGTTTACAAAAAGAGATTGAAGCTGTGCACAATTCCACGGGTTTGCGATTGAGCAACGAAGAATTGGATGTTAATCTCATAAGACATTCTACATTTCCGTGGCAACAATTCTCTGCGATTTTGCATCCTACCAATGTTAATAATAAAGAAAGTATTCCGAGAATTGTTTTTGGAAAATTCCTCGAAAAAAATGGTCGAAAGATGATGCCCATTTCTGTGGAAGCACATCATGCGTTGATGGATGGACGACATATTGCGATGTATCTAGAAGCTTTTCAGAAAGAATTAAATCAGAAATAAATGACTGTTGTTGATGAGTTGAAAGCGGCGCTTCGCGATTTGGCGATTCCCGAAAAAGCGGAATTTTTTCCACGGTTTTTCAAAACTGGACCTGGCGAATATGGTGAAGGCGATTTGTTTTTGGGTGTTAAAGTTCCAGATCAACGACTGATTGCTAAAGCCTTTACTGAAAAAATTAGTTTGAAAGAATTGGCACAGCTTATTGCTTCAAAATACCATGAAGAACGTTTAACGGCACTCTTTATTTTGATAAACAAATTTGAGAAGTCAAAAAAGGATATCGTGTTACAAGAGCAAATTGTAGAATTCTACCTCAATCATCTTCAGTATGTTAACAATTGGGATTTGGTGGATAGTTCTTGTTACAAAATTCTGGGACGATTCGCTTTCGAACAAAAGCGGGATGATTTACTCATTAATCTGTCAAAATCTAATGAAATGTGGCATAAAAGAATTGCTGTTGTTGGAACCATGTTTTATGTTAAAAAGAAACGTTTCGATTTGACTAAGGATTTTGTCGTTAGAAATCTAAAACATCCACATGATTTGATGCACAAGGCCAATGGCTGGCTTCTTCGCGAAATGGGAGGACAAGATGAGTCCGCGCTTTTGAATTTTTTAAATCTATATTATAAAGAAATGCCGAGAACATGCTTGCGTTACGCGATAGAAAAACTGGATGAAGATTTGCGACAAGATTATTTAAAATCCAGAATATAATGGAGATTTTAAGACCGATAATCCATTATGTTTTGCATTTTGTATTTCCTGTAGTTTTGGCGTGGTTGTTTTTCCGAAGGGAATGGAAGAAAGCTTATTTCATTATGCTTTTGACGATGTTGGTGGATGTTGACCATCTTTTTGCAACTCCTATTTTTGATCCTAATCGCGCAAGTGTTGGCTTTCACTTTTTGCATTCTTATTATGCGATAGGCATTTATTTCCTACTATTATTTTTCAAAGGAAAACTTAGGATTGTTAGCGTAGGATTGTTGTTTCATATGTTGACAGATTATATCGACATGTGGCTAAATCCTAATCTTTAAGACCGTGCAATTTTCATTTTATAAGACATAATTCGGGCGATATTTTGGGCGCGAAGTATGGCTGTATCTACATTTTCGCCTTCGAAGTTTTGTTCTAAAGTATCTTGCCAAAGCTCTAGCCAACGCTCGAAATGATGTTGTTCTAACGCGACAACTTGGTTAAGCGGAAAGTGTACGCGCATGGGATTTCCTTCGTATACTGAATTGCCAAGAAGTATGCTTTCCCAAAAATTATACATTTTCGGGAGATGTTTTTGCAAATCTATTTGGGCAATATCAGTAAAGAAAAAGCCAATAATATCGTCTTTGATGACTTTATCATAAAATTTGTTTACGAGTTCTTCAATATCGGTTCTGCTTTCTAGATTTTTCATGCTAACAAAGTTAAGCTTTATAACTTATTGATTGTTAAATGGAATTTTGATATTTGTCATTTTGTTTCTTTCGATAGGGGAAATTGCGCCCCAGATAGAGCGACGTGTTTGAGCTCGTCTTTGGTTTGGGTTGCGCGAAGCGCAACCCAAACCAAAGACAGCGAGTAGCGAAAGCTGGAAATGGCGCCCAAAAAATGTAAATTTGCATTCTTAAAAATTTAGTTTTGGATATCAATCATTATAATCAACAAGCGCAACAAAAGTCGAAAGAACATCAAAAATTTTTGGAGCAAATAAAAAAGAAACCACCCAAAAATCTCGATTATTTGGTGGAAGATATGCATGAGAAGACTTTCGAAGAAATCGACTGTTTGGCGTGTGCAAATTGCTGTAAGACGACAGGGCCGCTTTTTACAGAGAAAGATAAAGAACGCATAGCCAAGCATCTACGGATGAGAATTTCGGATTTTGAGACTAAGTTTTTGCGACTAGACGAAGATAATGACTGGGTCTTGCAATCGACGCCATGTTTCTTTTTGGATCCAAATGATAACAAATGTAATATTTATGATGTACGTCCAAAAGCCTGTCGCGAGTATCCACACACAGATCGCAAGAAAATTTATCAGATTAATAACCTGACTTTGAAGAATACCTTGATTTGTCCAGCGGCTTATGTTTTTGTTGAAAAATTAAGAAAAAATTTGGAGAAGTAGTTGAAAATCAAAAGCTTTCATAAAGTGTTTTAAAGTCTATTAAAGTTTTTAATTTTTTATAATAGCAATTGTTTTTTAGCGTTTTGGCTATGTAACATTAAAATTATTATTATGAAAAAGTTAATATTTGCAACACTATTTATAACGGCGGGATTTGTAGTTGTAACAGCGCAAACCACAGAGGCTAAAAAGACAATGTCTGCTAAAACCGAAACTATGAAAGTGGCTCCGAAAGCTGAAAAGCTAACAAAGAAAGAGAATGCGACTACAGAAAAATCAGAAATTATTGCTAATGATAAAAAGGTGCAGGCTAAATTAGCAAAAGAAAATATGAATCATTCTGCTGTACTTCAAGATAACAAAGCTGTAAAAACTGAAGAACCAAAGAAAAAAATGCCAAAAGTAGAATAGATTATTTTATAGAATTAATAGTAGAATAGTATTAAAACCTAATGTGATTGGATATTAGGTTTTATTATTTAAAATGAAATAACTAATAATTTGTTATATTAGGTGTTTTGTTAAAATAAAAAATAATACATTTTTGATTTAAAAACGTTAAAAAATGTTAAAAAACATATAAATTGATTTTTTAATGGAATAATATTCGTTAATTAGTGTTCACTAAATCCAAATATTGTTATGAAAAAAGTTTTACTATGCGCAGTTTTCTTTGTTGGAGGTGCTGCAATGATGAGTGCTCAGTCTTCAAAAGCGAATACAGGAAAAGCAAAAACAGAACGTATTAAACCAAAAGCAGAAGCACCAAAACAGCAAGTCCAGATGGGCGCCGTCAAAATGCAAGAGGTTGATGCAAAAACTGTAGAGCAAGAAAAAACGCTACAAAGAAAGCGTGAAAATGGCGAAGCAGTACCAGCGGCTCACGCAAGAAAGAAAAATTAAAAACAAACCCCAAGTTAAAACTTGGGGTTTGTTTTTTTATGCTTTCCACTCAACAACAGCGCGGATAAATGCTTCCGCGTTTTCTACCGGAATGTTTGGTAGGATACCATGGCCGAGGTTGGCGATATATTTGTCTTTTCCAAAACGATTAATCATTTCGTGAACCATTTTTCGGATAACTTTTGGTGAAGAATGTAGTCTTGCGGGATCAAAATTACCTTGAAGTGTGATGTTATTATTTGTCAATTGTCTTGCAAATTCTGGTGTAATAGTCCAGTCAACCCCCAAAGCGGAAACTTTTGATTTTGACATTTCTTCAAGCGCAAACCAGCATCCTTTTCCGAAAACAACAACTGGGGAAACCAGACTTAGTGCTTCAACAATTTGGTTGATGTATTGCCAAGAAAATTCCTGATAGTCTGTTGGTGACAACATGCCTCCCCAAGAGTCAAAAATCTGTACCGCAGAAACGCCTTTTTCAACTTTTCGTTTTAGATAAGCAATGGTGGTATCGGTGATTTTTTGCAACAATGAGTGTGCTGCTTCAGGATGTGTAAAACAAAATGACTTAGCAATATCAAAAGCTTTAGAGCCTTTGCCTTCCACACAATAGCAAAGTATTGTCCATGGGCTTCCTGCAAAACCAATCAATGGAATGTCGTTATCGAGCTTTTGAAGTGTCAATTCGATGGCGTCAAAAACATAGCTTAGCGTATCGTCAACATTCGGAACTTCGATGGCGTCAACTTGTTCTTTAGTTCGTATAGGATTGTCTAGCCAAGGACCAACGGATTCTTTCATTTTAAAATCAATACCCATGGCCTGCGGAACCACCAAAATGTCTGAAAACAAAATCGCTGCGTCTAAAGGGAATCTGCGAATTGGCTGAACTGTAATTTCTGCAGCTAACTCTGGCGTTTGGCAACGTGTGAAAAAATCATATTGATTGCGAAGTTCAATAAACTCTGGTAAATAGCGCCCAGCTTGTCTCATCATCCACACAGGAGGTCTTTCCACAATCTCGCCGCGCAAAGCTCTTAGATATAAATCGTTTTTAATCATATTCTTATTTTTTTTCTGACGCGTGCTGACGAATCAGATTTAGTAAATCTTCGGTTGTATTCTCCGCACTCGTTATAGCGGATTTCTTTGTTGAATTAAGGATTTCATTGGTGGTTGTTTCTCCAATTGAAAAAATAATTTTCGCTTCTAAAGAATTGAATTTAGTAAAACTTCTAACGCCACTAGGACTGAAGAATGCCACAGCATCATATTCTTTATTAAACTTTGGATAAGTCAAATTGGTGGCGTAAGAAACGACTTTAGTGTAATTTTTTCCAAGTTTAGTAAAAGTTTTCCCTAAAGTTTCTAAAGCGATATCGCCACAGAAATGAAGATAATCTTCGTCTTTATTTTGTTCTATAAAATACTTGGAAAGTTCTTCAGCATTCTTTTTTGTAGCAAGAACTTCGAAGCCTTTTTGGTTTAAAAATTTTTCAGACTGTTCTCCAACACAATAGATTGGGTGTAGTTTTGTTAATTGGTGAGAAGTGTCGTTTTCAAAAAAACTCTTAACGGCATTAATGCTTGTAAAAATCAAAGATTTATTTTTTAAATCCTGAATTTTAAACGTAATTTTCTCAATCGAAATGACTTCTACAAAATCCACGACAATATCACTTCCCAATTTGGAAATGTCTGCGTCATTGAGATGTTTGGTTAACAATAGGCGCATTTTTGAAGGTTTTAATTAGGAGTTTATTTGAGATTTTATGAGAGCCATCATGTCTTTGCCACCACGCTTCAGAACTTGTTGTGCTAACTCTGCGCCGAAGTTTTGTTCTGGGTTCCAGTCTATTGTCTCCTCAACGTTGATGCAGTCTTTTCCGTCCAAAGAACATAGTCTTCCTAAGAAACGGATTTTGTCACCAATAAATTCGGCGTGCGCACCAATTGGCGCTGTACAACCACCTTCCAAAGTTTTTAGAAATTCTCTTTCGATATGGATGCATTTTTGAGTTTCTGCATGGTTAATTTGATTTAAAATCTCATTAAGTTCCGCATCTTCAGAAAGGCTCGCGATACCAACAACCCCTTGTGATGGAGCTTGCAAAAGGAAGTCAACTTCTTCGTAGCTGATGTTAAGATTCATGCGTTTAAGACCTGCCAAAGAGAAAAGTGTCGCATCCGCAACGCCTTCTTCCAATTTTCTAAGCCTTGTTTGTACGTTTCCTCTAATGTCCGCAAAGTCAGTGTTTGGGAAAGTGTGCGACCAAAATGCGCGTCTTCTCAAGCTGCTTGTTGCTATGTTTAAATCTTTAAGGTCTTTGTTTTTGGCGTCACTTTTTCTAACCAATACGTCTTGTGGGAAATCTCTTTCCAAAACGGCACTTATCTGTACGCCTGTTGGTAATTGCGTAGGAACATCTTTTAAAGAATGTACGGCGATGTCAATCTCTTTGTTAAGCAAAGCGATGTCAAGATCTTTGGTAAAAACACCTGTAATGCCCATTGCGTAAAGTGGTTGCGTAAGGTTTTTGTCACCAGACGACACGATTGGGACGATTTCGGTTAGTTTGCCAGCCGTTTGTAGTTTTGAAGCAACTTCGTTAGCTTGCCATAATGCTAATGGACTGTTTCTAGTTCCTATTTTTATCGTCTTCATTATCGGTCTTTTTGGGTTGGTGAAGCACTAAGATGTCTTCCATTAATTTTGAAACTTCCTCTGCTTTCCAAGGGTTTTCAAGAATGTATTTTGCAAATCGATTGGTTATTTTCTGTATTAATTTATCAGAAAGTTCCATGTCTTCAACTTTAGCGTATTGATGACGCTTGTGTATGTTGTGGAGCTCGTGGGCTTCTATGTTTTTTAATGAGTTTTTAAAATTGGTAATACTCGGTGCAAATTTTCTTTTTCGTTCCCACTCTGTAAAATCTTTGCTCATCTCTTTGATGATGGCTTCGGCTTTTGGAATTTCGCGTTTGCGTTGTTCCATGGTTTCCGAAATTTGCTGAGAAAGTTCATCCACATCGATAAGATCCACGCTGTTGAGATTTCCAATTTCTTTTGCAACGTTATTGGGAATTGACAGATCTATAACCAACATTTCTTTGTTCGCGGGGAAGTTTTCTGGATTTACAATGAATTTTTGTGCGCCAGTTGCAACAATCAAAATATCGGTTTGTTTCAGTTCTTCGGGGAAATCTTCAAAAGCAATTTGTTGAATGTTATACTTTTCAGCAATTTTCTCAGCTTTCTCAAAAGAGCGGTTCGCAATTTTTATCTTTGGTTGATAGACATGTTTTACGAGATTTTCGATTGTGTTTTGTCCAATTTCGCCAACGCCAAGCAACAGAATGTTTTTGTCAGAAACAGCTTTGACATTGTTTAAAATATAATGAACAGCGGCATAAGAAACAGACGCGGCACCATTGCTAATGCTAGTTTCTGTTTTAATTCTTTTCGAAATTTGAATCGCTGAGTTGATAGCGCGTTCCAAATATGGATTCGAGCTTTCTTTATGTTTTTTGAAACGGTTGTAAGCGTTTTTAATTTGAGAGACAATTTCGAAATCACCAATGATTTGACTTTCTAATCCAGCAGCAACGCGGAAAAGATGCAGTACAGCGTCTTCTCGTTTGATAATGTTAACATATTGTAAAAATTCTGATAAGTTAACGCCGATAGTTTTGCAATATTGCTCTGCAATTAATAAATAATTGGAAGTCGTGGTGTAGATTTCCGTCCTGTTACAAGTGGACACAACGAAAGCATCACCAAATTCCTTGTCGTGAATTTGGTTAACAAAAGATTTGATATGTTCATCAAAAAACGCAAATTTTCCCCGAACTTCGGCATCGGCTTTCTCGTAACTGATGCTAAGTACAGCGAAATTAGACGTCTTCAAAATATCGTTGTTATGACTCATTTTTGCAAGCACAAAGTTAAGCTTTTAAAATGAATTTTGACAGATTCAAGCTGTGACTTGTTCTATGATAATGCTCAGTTTTGAAATGGCTTAACTTTTTAGTAGTCAGACTTTAGTGAAACTTGTTTTTATTTGGAGGTGTGCTTGTGGATAAGTTTTTAGATTTTAATAAAAATTTAACCTTTTTGCTAATAGATAAAATCTAAAATTCTGCGTTTAATTTATATCTTTGTAAATTAAAATAGACAGGTAAAAATGGGTTTATTAGATATGTTCACGCAAGAAATTGCGATTGACTTAGGTACTGCCAATACATTAATAATTCACAATAATAAAATTGTTATAGATCAGCCATCTATCGTGGCGATTGAAAGACAAAGTGGAAAGCCGATTGCTGTTGGAGAGCAAGCGAAACACATGCAAGGGAAAACCCATGAGGATATCAAAACAATCCGTCCTTTGAAGGATGGGGTTATTGCAGATTTTCATGCTTCCGAGCATATGATTAAAGAATTCATCAAACAAATTCCTGGGATTAAAGGGAAATTGTTTCAGCCAGCTTTGAGAATTGTGATTTGTATTCCTTCAGGAATTACGGAAGTAGAAAAAAGAGCGGTGCGCGACTCGGCGCAAAAAGTAAATGCAAAAGAAGTTCGACTGATATATGAGCCAATGGCAGCTGCTATTGGTGTTGGTATTGATGTTCAGAAGCCAGAAGGTAATATGGTGATTGACATAGGAGGTGGGACTACAGAAATTGCGGTTGTGGCCTTAGGAGGTATCGTTTGTGATAAATCTGTAAAAATTGCTGGTGATGTTTTCACGGGTGATATAGCATATTATTTACGAACACATCATAATTTATATATTGGTGAAAGAACTGCGGAACGTGTGAAAATCGAAGTTGGCTCAGCTGTGGAAGAACTGGATGTTGATATTGAAGATATTCCAGTTCAAGGTCGTGATTTGATTACGGGTAAGCCAAAAGAAATTATGGTGAATTATAAAGAAATTGCTAAAGCCTTAGACAAGTCGATTATCCGTATTGAAGATGCGGTGATGGAAACACTTTCTTTGACACCTCCAGAATTGGCCGCGGATATCTACAAAACAGGTATTTATCTGGCCGGTGGTGGTGCTTTGTTGAGAGGCTTGGCAGATCGTATTCACAGAAAAACAGGATTGCCAGTTTTTGTAGCAGAAGACCCGTTGAGAGCAGTTGTTCGTGGTACAGGTATCGCGCTAAAAAACATGGATAAATTCAATTTCTTAATTAAGTAATTACTAATTTTCAGGTAACATAACGGATGGGATATTTGCTGAGATTATTTTCGAAGAACGCTTTGTTCGTCTTCTTTATATTCTTGCAAATCATTGCAGTAGTATTAATTTTCTCGAAAAACGCCATGCAGCAATCTTTTTTAGCTGCACAGACAACCGCGTTCAATGCTTGGGTGTCTGGTTACATCGATGAGGGAACTTCGTATCTTAAGTTAAAGCAGATTAATGAAAATCTTGTCGTGCAAAATAAGGCACTGCTTCAACAACTTTATGGGAAGGAAGGTGCTGAAAATCCACAGTTCCGTAGAGTGCATGATACAATTGGTGGTGGCCAGATTTACACTTTTGTAGACGGAGAAGTTGTTTATAACAGTATCAACCGTCAGAATAATTACTTCACTATTAACCGAGGAAAACTCCAAGGTGTTGCTACAAAAATGGGCGTTATAGCGCCTAATGGTATTGCGGGAATCGTTATTAATACAACCGATCATTATGCATTGGTACAATCTGTATTAAGTGTGAATAAAATTAAAATAAGTGCCGCGCTAAAAAATTCCGGATATTTCGGAACGCTTAGCTGGCGTGGTGACGACTCTCGTATGATGCATCTTTCAGACATTCCGAAATATGTACCATTAAAAGTTGGCGACACAGTTATTACAGATGGTCGTTCGGCGATTTTCCCGAAAGGTATTATGGTGGGAAAAATTGCAGGTTATGAAGTTGATACCAAAACAGGATTTTGGGATATTTCGGTTGAGTTAAACGAAAAAATGGGTCCTCTGAGTAAAGTCTACGTTGTGAAAAACCTTAAAAAAGTGGAAGTACAGAAAATTCAAGATACATTACAAGTACAGATTAATAAAGATGGTCAGTAGAAACGTATTTTCCGATATCGCATTGATTGCAATTTTGGTTGCGGTTCAGGTATTTATACTGAATCGCATTACGCTTTTTGGGAAATATATTCCAGTTTTGTATCCTGTTTTTGTGTTGTTCTATCCCTTTTTTAGAAATAATTTTCATTTTTTAGCACTAAGTTTTCTGCTAGGTTTGTCCATTGATGCATTTCTTGGCACTTGGGGGATTAATGCTTTGGCGACAACTACGATTGCCTATTTTAGAATGATAATTTTCAGAACATCAACCGATACATCTACGGATTTCTTTTCGTTCCAATCTTTGCAATGGTTACAGTTTGTAGTCTTTATATTAACAAGTATTTTCATACATCAGTTAATCGTTCAGTATGTTGAGTTTTTTAAATTCGATCGTTTTTTTGAAATTTTACTTAATGTAGTATTTACCAGTCTTATATCCTTTGTATTCATCATTGCTTACGCATTAGCATTTAAAATTAAACAGAAAATTTGAAGCCTCAGTATCTCAAACTCATTGTCGTGTTGTTTGTGGTGGCAATAATTTTTATTGCTAGGCTAGCTTATTTGCAATTGTTTACAGACAGATATGCGCTAAATGCTGCAAATACTTCTATTAAAATCGAATACGAAATTCCACAACGTGGGGTTATTTTTGACCGAAATGGAAAAATCTTGGTGGGCAACCAACCGTCTTTTGAAATTTCTTACACCGCAGCTTTGATGCGTCCAGACTTTGATACAATTGGTTTTTGTAATTTGATGAAAATGACAAAACCACAGTTCGTCCAAACGATAGATGCGCTTAAAAAAGAAAAATACTATTCTCGTCTGACGCCAATGACTTTTATGAAAAATCTGAGCCGCGAAGATATGGCGCGCATACAAGAGATTTTGTTTAAGTTCCCTGCATTTAATATTGTTTCGCGTCCACAAAGACAATATGAAGTCAATACTTCGGGCAATCTTTTAGGCTATACCAATCAGGTGAACGATGCGGATATTAAAAAAGATTCTTTGTATTATCTTCCAGGGGATATCATTGGGAAAAGTGGTGTTGAAAAATCTTATGAAAAAGAATTAAGAGGCGAAAAAGGTATTAAGTACATTCAGAAAGATATTCGTCAGCGTAGCATTGGTTCTTACAAAAATGGAGAGTTGGACAAGGATGTTGTCACAGGAAAGGATTTAACACTTACCATTGATTACGATTTACAACGTATCGCTGAAGAAATGTTGGTGAACAAACGTGGCGCGATTGTAGCCTTGGATCCTAATAATGGTGAGATTTTGACGA
This sequence comes from Soonwooa purpurea, assembly GCF_053891095.1. Taxonomy (NCBI): domain Bacteria; kingdom Pseudomonadati; phylum Bacteroidota; class Flavobacteriia; order Flavobacteriales; family Weeksellaceae; genus Soonwooa; species Soonwooa purpurea. Next base: position 76,014 of record NZ_JBSSMA010000007.1, on the reverse strand, counting down.
TGGCAACAGGTCCAGATGTTGACCCCAATCTTTTCACAGGTCCAGATAAGATGAAAAATATCTATCGCTTGGTTAATGACAGTATCAATCAACCCATGTTCGATAGGTCTATCCAGGCGGCTTATCCTCCAGGCTCCACATTCAAATTGGTAACGGCACTTGCTGCAATGGAAATGGGTGTAATGACGGAAAAGACCATCTTTCCTTGCGGTGGTGGTTTTAGTTATATGGGCGTTCGTATCAAAGGCCACGGTGGTGCAGATCCTTTAATTCCTTCTATCCAAGTGTCGAGTAACTGCTATTTTTCATATGCTTATTTAGCGATTTTAAATAAATATCCGGGCAATCCATCCAAAGGAATGCATGAGTGGAAAGACATCATGGCGAGTTTTGGACTTGGCGTTTATATGAACAATGATCTTGCAACAGGTAGCAAAGGTTATATGCCGAGTGAGGAAACTTACCTCCGTAGAAATGGTAAAAATTGGAAACCAATTAATGCTGTTTTTAACGGAATGGGACAAGGAGATATTTTGACGACGCCGATGCAGCTAGCAAATTTTACAGCGGCAATTGCCAATCGTGGTTGGTATATTACGCCTCACATCGTGAAAAATATTGATGGAAAGCCAAACCCCAATCCTTTATTTAAACAAAAAAAATACACGAAAGTCGATAAGAAATATTTCGATCCAGTTATTCAAGGTATGGAGGCAGTAATGCTTCGTGGTACAGGACGCGGATTGAAATCTAATGACTTTACACAATTGGCAAAAACAGGTACGGCACAAGTCCCGCAAGGGAAAGATAATTCTATTTTCGTATTAATTGCTCCGGCTGACAAGCCCAAAATTGTTGTAGCATCTGTTATGGAACATGCCGGTTTTGGTGCGACTTGGGCAGGGCCAGCTTGTACAGTTATTGCTGAGCGTTATTTGCTAGGAGAGATTAAAAGAGAACATCTTTATAAAAAGATGGTAACGTCTAGTTTTCAGCCAGAATATCGCCGCCAATGGAACGAGTATCTAAAAAAAATAGGAAAGTATGTCCCGCCAAAACCAGATTCTATTAAACTTCAAAAAATAAAAGACAGTTTAAAAAATCTAAATGCTAAAAAGCAAACGAGCATAAATACTTCAACTAAAAAAACAGCAAAACCATGAAGTGGGCAGAAGGCATAGACAAACTAGGGCTTGGTCTTTATTTTGTGATTTGTATATTCGCAATTCTCAATATTGGGAGTGTGGATCCAGATAGTGGTGCGCGACAGTTGATGTGGTTCGGGATAAGTGTTTTTGTAGGACTTATTATTTTCGTAATGAGAACCAAATTTTTCGAGAATATGTCTTTCGTTTTTTATGTGATGGGCGTGTTACTTTTGGTTGGGTTATTTCCTTTCGGAAAAGAAATTATGGGCCAAAAAAATTGGTACAAATTCGGGCCAATCAGTTTGCAACCAGTAGAGTTTGCAAAAATTGCTGTTTCTTTGATGTTAGCCAATTATGTTTCTAATCCTGATTTTGATATCAAACGTCAGCGCGATGTAATCACTTGTTTGGCAATTATCGGCATTCCAGGAATTGTTGTTTTGATGATTCCTGATGTGGGATCTCTTATGGTGTTTTTGGCGTTTATTATTGCGATTTATAGAGAAGGTTTTTCGGGGAAATTCTTTAGCATAATGTTTGTCTTTATCGCTGTTTTTCTTATTTCGATAGCTATTAATCCTTTGTATGTTATTGGAGGAATTGTCTTAATAACAGCCATTTATATTTTCTTTAATTTTTATCGAATCCATTGGAATGTCATGAGTATATCCGCAGTGGTTTTAATAGTCGGTGTGTTGTCGGCTTTCTCGTATGTAACGCCAATGGTTTTAGAAAAACTTCCCAAACACCAACGCGAAAGAATCGAGGTTTTGTATAAAGGCGAACGTGCTTTTCGTGATACATCGGGCTACAATTTATTATATTCCAAAACAGCCATTGGCTCGGGAGGACTTTTAGGAAAAGGCTATAAAGAAGGTTCGGTTACACAAGGAAAATTCGTTCCGGAGCAAAGTACAGATTATATTTTCTGTACCGTTGGCGAGGAATGGGGCTTTGTAGGAAGTACACTTTTGGTCTTGTGCTATGCCTTATATATAGGACGGATTTATTATCTCGCAGAAAATCAAAAATCCACTTTCAACAGGGTTTTTGGCTATTGTTTCGCCTCTATTTTGTTGATGCATTTTTGTATGAATATTGGGATGGTTATGGGCTTGTTCCCGACTGTTGGGATTCCGTTGCCTTATTTTAGTTATGGTGGAAGTTCGTTGTTGGCCTTTTCAATAATGACTTTTATTTTTTTCAAACTTAATTACGCTGATAAAAACAGTCTTGTTTAGATGTTGTAATTTGTGGTCAAATTAAAACCATGAATTTCAAAATTATTTTCTATTGTTTCATCCTTTTTTTAGGTCTAAATTCTTGTACTTCTCGAGAAGAAAATTTACCAGAATCTTTTGTTTATGTACAACGAGAAATTCCTGATATTATCGTGGATTTGCGTTATTTTGGGTCCAATAATTTCACGGGGCGTCCTGTTGTCGGTTACGAGAAACCTGTTTTAATAATGAGCAAAAAAGCAACTCAAGCTTTAGCGAAAGTTCAAAAAGAATTAAAGAAAAAAGGCTTCGCTCTAAAAGTTTTTGATGCTTATCGACCACAACGGTCGGTGACGAGTTTTGAAGTGTGGGCAAAAGACATTAACGACACGATTGCCAAAGCCGAATTCTATCCACAAGTTGACAAACGTGATCTTTTCACATTAGGATATATTGCTTCCAAATCTGGACACACGCGAGGAAGCACAATCGATTTGAGTTTGGTCAATCTTATAACAGGAAAAGACGTGGATATGGGAAGTCCGTTTGATTTTTTTGGAACGATTTCGCATCAAGATGCTTCACAAATTACCGTACAACAGCAAGCCAATCGATTGATACTTAAACAAGCGATGTTAGAATTTAATTTTAAAGAATATCAAGAAGAATGGTGGCATTTTACGCTGAAAGACGAGCCTTTTCCTGAGACTTATTTTGATTTTGTGATTAAATAATGTTTTTTTTAGGAATTTAAAAATTTTAATGCATTTTTGCGAATATTAAATTTATATGATAAATCGATTATTAATAGTATCATTATTTTTCTTTTTTGTAAACTTTAAATCCCAAGCTATACAAGCTCAGATTTTAGAGGCTTACCCTGCCAACCAATTTTTTTATCAAAATGGAGTAGCTGATTTTTTTGAGGATTTTCAAAAAATGATGTTAGAGGATAATATTAAAGCCTGTGAAAATCCAGAGGAAAAATACAAAATTGGATTTATTGTTTATCCTGATAAAAAAGTTAAATATGTTAAAGATTTTGATACTTTAAGTATTAAAAACAACCAATGTGCTTATGATATTATTAAGAAAGTTTTTCCAAAATTAAAAAATTGGAATCCTGCTGTATATAATAACACTATTATTCCTGCCGTGGCAAGCGCAGAGATTAATCCAAGTGACATTCTAGATTACGAATTTAAAACCAGTCCGTCTGGTGTTAAAATGTTCACGAATAGAAACCTTACCGAACCTCAATATCCAGGAGGGCTAAGTAAATTTCGTATAGATGTTGCCAATGTGTTAATGAAAATAGTAAGTAAAAAATCGATGCAGGATGGAACTTATTTTTTTAAAATAAAATTCGATGTTGATGAATTAGGTAGTATTCAAAACCTGAGTATTATTGAAGCGAATTATCAACTAAGCACTTCCCAAGTTGAGCAATTGTTTCGAAATATAAAAAAACTGAATAAATTTACATCTGCCACAAAGAAAGGAGTACCTACAAAATCTTTTTATACTTTACCAATCACGCTATCTTTTGAATGATTTTAAGGAGATTTATAAAAAAACTGAAAACCTGCTACATTTAACGGAATCCCTATAAAAACAAGGATAAAAGGAGGTGTGGTTCTAGAGCCGTTTATTTAATTAGTTGTACAATGCCGTGGTTTTATCTGCCATTCTGTCATCAAAATTCGTATCTTTGCACACTAAACTGATTTGAAATTTAATTTTCGGTATTTGACTGTCTTCATTCTGAGCGAAGTCGAAGAATCGAATCTCAAATCTCGAATCTTAAATCCCGAAACCGTGCAAGAAAAATATATAGACGAAACCAAACAAGGAGAAGCTTTTGCAATCGCTGAAAAACCAGAAAATTCTAAGAAATTATTCCTGGAAAGTTATGGCTGCCAAATGAACTTTTCCGATTCTGAAATTGTAGCTTCCATTCTTAATGAACAAGGTTACAACACCACATTAAACGTTGAAGAAGCAGATTTAATTCTCTTAAACACTTGTTCCATCCGTGAAAAAGCGGAACAAACGGTGAGAATGCGTCTTTCCCAATTCAAAAACCAGAAAAAATCCAATCCAAGTCTTACCGTTGGTGTTTTAGGGTGTATGGCCGAACGTTTGAAAACCAAATTTTTAGAAGAAGAACATTTGGTGGATTTGGTTGTTGGTCCCGATGCTTACAGAGATTTACCCAATCTTTTAAAAGAAACTGAAGACGGTAGAGATGCCATCAACGTGATTTTGTCTAAGGAAGAAACGTATGCTGATATCAATCCGGTTCGTTTGGGCGGAAATGGCGTTACTGCTTATGTAACCATCACCAGAGGTTGCGATAATATGTGTACATTTTGCGTAGTTCCTTTTACCAGAGGTCGTGAGAGAAGTCGAGATCCGCATTCTATTCTTGAAGAGTGTAAGGAATTGGCTGCAAATGGTTATAAAGAAATCACACTTTTAGGTCAGAACGTAGATTCGTATTTATGGTACGGAGGCGGTCCGAAAAAAGATTTCGCCAAAGCAAGTGAAATGCAGAAAGCAACCGCTGTAGATTTTGCGCAATTGTTGGATTTGGTGGCGAAAGCTGTTCCAGAAATGAGAATTCGTTTCTCAACTTCCAATCCACATGACATGACGACTTCCGTGTTCGAAATGATGGCGAAACACGATAATATCTGCAAATATGTTCACCTTCCAGTGCAAAGTGGAAGCAACAGAATTTTAGAATTAATGAACCGTCAACACACGCGTGAAGAATATTTGGATCTGATTAAAAAAGCCAAAGAAATTGTTCCAGAAGTGGCATTTTCTCAAGATATGATTGTTGGTTTCTGTACAGAAACTGAAGAAGATCACCAAGATACTTTGAGCCTGATGCGTGAAGTGGAGTACGATTACGGCTATATGTTTGCGTATTCTGAAAGACCAGGAACGCCAGCGCACAAAAAAATGGAAGACGATATTCCTGCAGATGTTAAACAAAGACGTTTGGCGGAAATTATCGCTTTGCAAGGTGAATTATCCAGAAAAAGAATGGCAGGTTATGTAGGAAGGGTTCATGAAATTTTAATTGAAGGAACTTCCAAAAAGAATGAAAATCAATGGAAAGGGCGTAATTCTCAGAATGCTGTTTGCGTTTTCGATAAGTTAGAAGGACAAAAAATTGGCGACATTGTGTCTGTTTTTGTTCACGGAAATACGCAAGGAACGCTTTTGGGAGAAACAGCGAAATAGAAATTTTTCTTTTTTAGTTGTATGAACGATTTGCAATCTCACATATTATTTCAAAATATTTCTGAATTACTCGAGAATTCAAGAAAAAGAGTTGTCGCAACTGTTAACCAAGCGATGGTTCTAACTTATTTTGAAATCGGAAGGATGATTGTAGAAGATGAACAAAAAGGAGAAAACCGAGCAGAATACGGAAAAGCTATTTTGAAAGATTTGTCTATTTTGTTAACTGAAAAATTTGGAAAAGGTTTTTTTTATTCAAATTTAAAACAAATACGACAGTTTTTTTTGGCTTATTCAAAAGGACAAACACTGTCTGTCCTTTTAGAAAATAAAAAGTTATCGAAAGAACAAACAGAGCTTGGGAAAACTGAAGATTCAAAATCAAAAAATCATGAAATAAATTTTTATCTTTCATGGTCACATTATCTCAAATTAATGAGAATTAATGATCTTAATGAAAGAAAATTTTACGAAATAGAATCTTTTAAAAACAATTGGAGCTTAAGAGAACTGCAAAGACAATACGATTCTGCATTGTATTCGAGATTGAGTTTAAGTAAGGATAAGGAAGAAATTTTGAAACTTTCAGAAAAAGGCCAAGTTTTTGAATAACCGAATTTTAAAATGTTTTGTATTAATTGACTTAAAAATCGGCGAATTGAAACATCAAGATATCGGTCAAATGCAGATGTATGTTAATTATTTTGATCGTGAAAAACGTTTAGAAGATGAGAATAAAACCATTGGAATTATTCTTTGTCAAGACAAAAATGAAGCTTTAGTAGAATATACTTTGCCAGAAAATAACGACCAAATTTTTGCCAGTAAATATAAAACTGTTCTTCCGTCAAAAGAAGAATTTAAGAATTTATTGAAAGAATAAAACAAATATGAAAAGTCTTTCGTACATTATTATTTTAATGAGCTTGATTGGAAATTCCCAATCAGGAAAGGCTTTTTGTGTCGAAAATAAACTGAGTTTCTGTTCAGAAAAATCGGTTGATAAAGTTTTTAATGAAGACGCAACACAGCTGCTAAAAGACTTTGGACACTTTATTTCCAAATACAATCAGAAGTTTAAAAAACAGCATGTTTTTGTAGAATCTTCTTCAAAAACGATTTCTTTTCCACAACCTAAAAACCAATTTGAAAACTGGTCTTTTGGTGAGGTTTCAAAAATTCAGAAAAAAACTTCAAAAGTTCGTAATAAAGACGATTTAGAAATAAGATTTTTAGCTTAATAATGATGATTAATAAATTCAAATAATTTCTTAATCTCTCAATTTCTTAATCTTTAAATTAAATCATTCAAATGAACGAATTACAAAACATAAAAAACCGCTTCGGCATCATCGGGAATTTCCCTGCACTTAACCGCGCCATCGAAAAAGCCATACAAGTCGCTCCCACCGATATTTCCGTGCTTGTCATCGGAGAATCTGGTGTTGGGAAAGAACATATTCCGAAAATTATTCATGCCGAATCCAAAAGAAAACACCAACCTTATATTGTAGTGAACTGCGGTGCAATTCCGGAAGGAACTATAGATTCTGAGCTTTTCGGTCACGAAAAAGGCGCTTTTACCGGCGCAACAGCTACCAGAAAAGGTTATTTTGAAGTCGCAGACGGCGGAACTATTTTCCTCGATGAAGTAGGGGAATTGCCTTTGCAGACGCAGGTTAGATTACTAAGAGTTCTCGAAAGTGGTGAATTCATGAAAGTGGGTTCTTCTCAAATTCAAAAAACCAATGTGAGAATTGTTGCTGCAACCAACGTGAATATGATGAATGCGATCCAAGATGGACGTTTTCGTGAAGATTTGTATTATCGTTTGAACACGGTGCAAATTGATATGCCTGCTTTGAGAGAAAGAAAAGGTGATATTCATTTGCTTTTCAGGAAATTTGCCATCGATTTCGCTGAAAAATACAGAATGCCAGAATTGAAATTAACAGACGATGCTGTTCAGTATTTGGAAAATTATCCATTCCCAGGAAACGTTCGTCAGCTCAGAAACTTGGTAGAACAAATGACGGTTGTAGAGCAAAATAGAGAAATAAATTCTGTAAAACTTGCCGAATATATTCCGACACAAACGCACCTTCCAGCGGTTATTCAGAAAAGTGGAAGCGGAAATTCTGCTGATTTTGGTTCCGAAAGAGAGATTATGTACAAAGTACTTTTCGATATGCGAAACGATATTAATGATTTAAAATCCTTAACTTCGGAGTTGATAAAAAACCGTGGAAATGGTGATTTGAGCAATCAGGAAAAGAATTTAATTAATAGAATTTATACGCCAGAACCAACACCTGTACATAACCCGAATTCACTTTTGTATTTTGAATCCAAGGATCAACCCAATGTACAATCTGCAAATGTAATGAATGTTGAGGACGATAATCCTTACGAAGATGTTTTGGATATTGAAGTTGAAGAATCTAAACCAGAATCTTTGTCGCTTCAAAACAACGAAAAAGATTTGATTATAAAGGCTTTGGAAAAGCATCGCGGCAGACGTAACAAAGCAGCGGATGAATTGGGAATTTCTCAACGTACACTTTATAGAAAAATAAAACAGTATAATCTAGAGGATTAAAATGAAATTTCGAACTTCAAATATCAGAATCTCAAGCTTGAAAAACTTGTTTTTCTTTTCACTTTTTGCAGTATTTTTAATGATGCAAAGTTGTTATAGTTTTACTGGCTCGTCATTGAGCCCAGAGACACAAACCATTCTTATCCGCTCTTTCCCAAATAATGCAGCGAACAATAACCCGAATTTGAGTCAGGATTTTACTGTGGCAATTCAGAATCGTTTTTTGCAAAGAACTACTTTGAAGGGGGCTGTTGAAAAACCAGATATTCTTATTGAAGGAGAGATTATAGATTATAACATAACGCCCACCACGATTTCGTCGCCGATAGAAAGCAGCTCTACAGGAAATATGATACAAGCGGCGCAAAACAAACTTACAATGACAGTGAAAGTGCATTATGAAAATCACGTCGTGGGCGAAGAGAAAAAAAGTTTTGACAGAACTTATACAGATGAGGTAACTTTCAATAGCGATATGGATTTGATGACGATAGAATCTTCGCAAGTCAAGATTGTGACAGACAGAATTATCACCAAAATTTTTAATGATATTGTAGCAGATTGGTAATATGAATGCAAGAATTATAGAACTTCTTCAGCAACCGTCGCTGATACAGAATACAGACCTTCAACTTCTCGAAAAACAAATCGAACATACGCCGTACATCCAAAATGTACGAGCGCTTTATTTGTATGGGATTCATCTTTACATGCCAGAGCGTTATAAGGACGTTTTGACAACAACGGCAGCCTATACAACGGACAAGAAAATTCTGTATCAATTTATTAATAAAAAAAGTCTAGAAGAATCTCAGGCGATTTCGGCACCTATTTTAGAAGATGAAAAAGAGAAAGCTTCAGAAGTCATGAAGCCCATTTCTGAAGATAAAATTGAAGAAGTAAAAGCTAGCGATCCTGCTGAAACACAAGATGAAGGAACTCTTCTAACAGAAATTATCAAGACAGACAAACCGATTGAAGAAAATCTTGAACAGCACATAAAGCGGGATTCGACTAAGGAAGATAGTAGTGATGTCGTTGTTAATAATGACGAAAAAGAAATTCTATCTCAAAAGGAAAAAGATGTCTTCAACGACAATCAAAAAGAATTTATTGATAACTCTAATCCGTCTAGCATACAAACATCAACAGAAGAAACTGAAATAATTGTCGAGGAAACTTCTAAAGAAGATATTATTACTGAAGAGCTGACTGTGCCCGAAATTAAAGAAGAAGTTAACAAAGATGTAAGTTTTGAAGCAATTGATGACTTTCTGCCAGAAGTTAAATTTTCGGTTCCTAAAAATCATCATCAATTTCTGAATCCACCAAAGTTTGAAGTTAAGGAGCACAAAGATGTTGATATTGCTTTTGGGAAAAAAACTCAAAAACAAAATCTTCCTGTTCTAGACGAAGTTGAAGAAACTTCTGAAAAAAATCTGGACTTTGGACCTTTCAACGAAGAAGTTGATGTGTCAGCATTAGAAGAGTCTAAAATAGAAAATGCTGAAAAAACAGTCGTTGAAACAAGCGTTCAAGAAGATAATACAGTTCCAGAAATTATTGAAAAAATAGAAAATTCAACTTGGAAGCCAATGTCAATCGATACACATCAGCCCGATGCTTTAATTGGGAAAGTGGCTTCCGATCCAGTTTCACAACAAGTTTTAGATAAAACGGAAACCATACAAACTGAGGAAGTGGCTCACTTGCAGGAAAATCAAGCGGCTGAGATTTTAGAAACAGACCATTCAAATCTAGAAGAATCAACAGAAATTATGGAGGACAAACGTCCTATTTTCAATGTGTCATTTTTTGGAGAATCGGTTTCTATTGTGAAAGATGAAGATTCTGGTGTAAAAGAAGTTTTACAAGATAAAGAAGAAATAACTCCAGAACAAATTTTAGTCTCTGAGGATAATATTGAGGAAAATGTTTTAGAAAATAAAACAGAAAAAAGTAATGTTAGTCAGTTTATCAATACGTGGCAAAGTTGGTTAAAGATCGATCGCTCAGAAGAAATTGAAAAAGATAAAGAAATTAAAAAGCAAAAAGCGATTGACCAATTTATCGAAAATCAACCAAAGATTTCGCAGTTGAAAGATGAACCGAATTTCATAATAAAAGAGAAAAAAGAAGATATCTCACATCTGATGACCGAGACTTTGGCGAATCTTTATTTGGAGCAAAAACTGTATTCCAAAGCCATTAAAGCTTTTGAAATTTTGAAATTAAAATATCCTGAAAAAACAGACTACTTTGAAACCAAAATTAAAGATATTAAAGAACAAAGAAAAGCATAAAAAATAACCGAGTGACAAACTCGGTTATTTTTATTTTAGTTCAATAGGATTATTGCGTGATGCCAATTCTTCGAGTCGTTTTTTTTGTGCATCTTGCATTTGGCGAGGATTTGTACCTTGCGCAGACCGACGATTGTTTCCGGTCATATTACCCATAAAGCTACTTGGGTCTTCCATGAATTTTTTCTGCGTCACCATGAATTTTTCTTTAGTAATTCTGATGTCTTGACTTCGACTTTGTGGTGATTGTAGGTTTGGGATTTTCTTGCTTTCCATCAAATCAAAACTGTAATCGCCTTTGCTGTCTTCGAGTTTTATAATCAAACCAGGTAATCCACCAAATTTATACGGACCATCTTGCAAAGGCACTTCTGGCGTGAACCATGCATACCAAATTCGGCCACCATATTGGATTTGGGCCTTTTGCGTTTGATAATTTCCAATTTTTATAGTTTCTGGTAAAATTGTCCAATTATTAGGGATGTTTTCGGCGTATGTATATTGATCTCTGCCAAGGCGTTGTTTAAAATTTATATTCTGCTGTACTAGATTTTTTTCAACTGTAAAATCGATACCCGATCTTAAATCTTGCATTTGGCTACGATCGAAATTCCGAGTTTGTCGCATACGATTCATTACGGAATCTCGCTTTGCACGATTTTCTGAATAGAAAGTAGAGTTTGGTCCATCAATATCAAGATAAACACGTTCAGTTTTTTTTGAAACATTAGTAGAATCGGGTGTCATGGTAGCCTGATAAATAAATCGTGTTGCTTGAGAATATCCAAATTGGAAAATAGTAAAGCATAGTATGCTAAAAATATATTTCATATTGTTTTTTGTTTTAGACAAGTTAAAATTTGAAAAGTTAAATCTGTATTATTAAGGTGTAAAGAATGATGAATTTTAAGTTTCCATTTTACAAGCCATACAAAAATAGATTTATTTTTAATTCAATATTTTAACGTGATTTATTTTGATGGTTTTATCATAATAATCATTTATTGTTAATTTTACCTTAGAATTGAATAGGTTATATGACTCGAAGATTTCGTTAAATTCTTTAAGTAAATCTTAAATTATTAAAATAGAATCTATCGATTTGAGATTGCGGAATATATGTTGTATTTTTGTAGTCTAAATTAATTCTAAATAAAAATGATTAAAGTTTCAGATCAGGCAAAAGCCAAAGCGGCACAGTTAATGACTGAGGAAGGCTTCAATCCTGAAACCGATTATATAAGAGTGGGCGTTAAGAGTGGAGGTTGCTCTGGACTTGAATATGTCCTAAAGTTTGATGACAAAAAAGAAGAAGCCGATCAGGTTTTTGAAGATAATGGCGTTAAAGTCATAATCGATAAAAAATCTATTCTTTATCTAGCGGGAACCATTTTGGAGTATTCTGGAGGTTTGAACGGTAAAGGTTTCGTTTTTAATAATCCCAATGCTGCAAGAACTTGCGGTTGCGGAGAGAGTTTTTCTTTGTAAGAATATAAGATAAGAGATTAAGAGATTTGGAAATTTAGAGATTAGATATGACGGTTTCATTTGAAAGTTTTCCTATTTATCAAAAAGTAATTTCATTTACTGTTAAAGTTTTTAAAATTCTTAATCACGAAACTTTGCAAAGATAGTTTTCAATTAAAGATCAAATTAAAAGAGCAACATTATCTATTTCTAATAATATTGCTGAAGGTTCTGAATACGGAAGCAACAAACAATTTATCCACTTTTTGTGGATTGCAAAAGAAAATTGTGCAGAAGTAAGAAATATGCTTCGAGTTTTATTTGAATTAGAAAAGACTGACGAAGAAACATTTCAAAATTTAAATGAGGAATGTTTGGTGATGACAAAAGAAATTTACCATTTTATAAAGTATTTGGAAAAAACGATTTAGAATTTCTAAATCTCTAAATTTCCAAATCTCTAAATACTATGAAATATACAGAAGACGATCTAAGAGTAGATCTAGAAAATAAAAAATACGAATTCGGTTGGGAAACCAAAATCGATTATGAAGATTTCCCTACTGGACTGAATGAAGATATCGTTCGTGCAATTTCTGAAAAGAAGGAAGAACCAGAATGGATGACGAATTGGCGTTTGGAATCTTTCAGAATTTGGCAAAAAATGAAAGAACCAACATGGGCAAATATCAAATACGAAAAGCCAGATTTTCAGGCGATTCGTTATTATGCTGCTCCAAAAGTGAAACCAGAATTGGCAAGTTTGGATGAGGTGGATCCTGAACTTTTGAAAACTTTCGAAAAGTTAGGTATTAATATCGAAGAACAGAAGCGTTTAACAGGGGTTGCGGTAGATATCGTAATGGATTCTGTTTCTGTGAAAACCACTTTCCAAGAAACCTTGATGGAAAAAGGAATTATTTTCTGTTCCATTTCGGAAGCCATCAAAAATCACCCAGATTTAGTTAAAAAATACTTGGGAACAGTGGTTCCGAGAGGTGATAATTTTTATGCAGCTTTAAATTCGGCGGTATTTTCTGATGGATCGTTCTGCTATATTCCAAAAGGCGTGAGATGTCCAATGGAACTTTCTACTTATTTCCGTATCAATCAGGCAGGAACTGGTCAGTTCGAAAGAACACTGTTAATTGCTGATGAAGGTTCTTACGTTTCGTATTTGGAAGGTTGCACGGCGCCTTCAAGAGATGAAAATCAGCTTCATGCAGCCGTTGTAGAGCTTATCGCAATGGATGATGCTGAAATTAAATATTCTACGGTTCAAAACTGGTATCCAGGAAATGAAGAAGGAAAAGGAGGTGTTTTCAATTTTGTAACCAAAAGAGGAATGTGCGAGAAAAACGCAAAAATCTCTTGGACACAAGTAGAAACTGGTTCTGCAGTAACCTGGAAATATCCTTCATGTATTTTGAAAGGTGACAATTCTGTAGGCGAATTTTATTCGATTGCGGTGACCAATAATCACCAATACGCCGATACAGGAACGAAAATGATTCACATCGGAAAAAATACCAAATCGACGATTATTTCGAAAGGTATTTCTGCTGGAAAATCTAACAATTCTTATCGGGGATTGGTAAAAGTGATGCCTTCTGCAAAAGGAGCGAGAAATTTCTCTCAGTGTGACTCTTTGTTGATGGGTAATGAATGTGGAGCGCATACTTTCCCCTATATTGAAATAAAAGATCCTTCAGCACAATTGGAACACGAAGCAACGACTTCAAAAATTGGTGAAGATCAAATTTTCTATTGTAACCAAAGAGGAATTGATACCGAAAGAGCCATTGCATTAATCGTAAACGGATTCTCAAAAGAAGTTTTAAACAAACTGCCAATGGAATTCGCCATCGAAGCTCAGAAATTATTAGAAATTTCACTTGAGGGATCGGTAGGATAATTAGTTAATTTGAAAATGTGATAATTAGATAATGAAAGAGAATGTTATATTAAAAATGACTTTTGATTTTTCATTAAATGTTATCAAATATTGCGAATTACTACATGGACAAAAGAAATTTGTGATTTCCAATCAACTTCTCAGATCTGGAACTTCGATTGGAGCGAATGCCCGAGAAGCTCAGAACTCTGAAAGTTATAACGATTTTATACATAAATTTAAAATCGCTGCGAAAGAAATAGAAGAAACTAATTATTGGCTTTTGCTTTGTCAACATTCTGAAAGTTATCCCAATTGTGAGGATTTAATTCAGAATTAAAAGAAATAGAAAATATTATAAATAAAATAATTATAACATCTAAAATGAGATAGAATAATGAGATAATCAGGTAATTAAATAGCGAGATATTTTTTTAAAATCTCAAATCAATAATTACCACATTCTCAAATTACCACATTATCACATTCTCAAATTACCACATTAGAATTATGTTAAAAATAAATAATCTCCACGCCCAAATTGAAGATGGCGCAGAAATTTTAAAAGGAATTAATTTAGAAATAAAACCAGGTGAAGTTCACGCTATTATGGGTCCGAACGGCGCTGGTAAATCTACACTTTCGTCTGTAATTGCAGGGAAAGAAGATTATGAAGTGACCGATGGTGAAATCCTTTTCGAAGGTGAAAACATCAACGAAGATGCTCCCGAAGAAAGAGCTCACAAAGGAATTTTCTTGTCTTTCCAATATCCAGTGGAAATTCCGGGAGTTTCGGTGACCAATTTCATCAAAGCAGCTTTGAATGAAACTCGTAAAGCAAATGGTTTAGAAGAAATGCCTGCAAAAGAAATGTTGGCTTTAATTCGTGAAAAATCTGAGCTTTTGGAAATTAAAAAAGATTTCCTTTCTCGTTCATTAAACGAAGGTTTTTCGGGTGGTGAAAAGAAAAGAAACGAGATTTTCCAAATGATGATGCTGAATCCCAAATTAGCTATTTTGGACGAAACCGATTCAGGTTTGGATATCGACGCCTTAAGAATTGTTGCTGATGGCGTGAATAAATTCAGAAACGAAGGCAATGCAGTTCTTTTGATTACGCACTACCAAAGACTTTTGAATTATATTCAACCAGATTTTGTACACGTTTTAGCGGACGGGAAAATCATTAAAACAGGCGACAAATCTTTGGCTCTAGAATTAGAAGATAAAGGCTACGATTGGCTACTGAAATAATTCGAGATTCGATATTTGAAATTTGAAATTGTGGGAACGATAAATAATTTTGAAGATTTGGAAATTTGGCAAAATGCTAGAAAATTTTGCGAGTCTATTCATCAAAATTGTTTGCTCAATGATAGATTTCAAAGGTATGATAAAACACAAATTGACAGAGCTTCTTCGTCGATAATGGATAATATCGCTGAAGGTTTCGAAAGAGAAGGCAATCGTGAATTTGTTAATTTTTTAGCAATATCCAAAGGGTCTGCGGGAGAAGTTCGATCGCAACTTATAAGAGCATTTGATAGAAAATATTTAGACGAAGAAACTTATTTAAAACTAAAAAATGAGAGTTTAGAGATTTCAAAAAAACTTTCGGGATTTATTAACTATCTGAAAAATTCAACTCATAAAGGAAATAAATTCAATAGTAATAATGGTGAATGAACTAAGGTTTAACATCATGAATTTCAAATCTCAAACCTCAAATTTCAAATATGATATTAGAACAAATTACAAATAATCATTCGGATTTTTTAGGAACTCTAAGTCATCGTTTTTTGGATGACAACAGAATTCAGGCTTTGAAAAAGTTTGAGAAAATTGGCTTCCCAACGAAAAAAGACGAAGAATATAAATACACCAACCTTAAGGAAATTACCGAAAAAAACTACAATTTTTTCGCGACCAAAGAGCATCACATCACCAAAGAACAGATTGATGAATTGCATTTGGGGGAAGAAAATTTCGATTACATCGTTTTTGTAAATGGCGAATTGCACAAGGAGCTGTCTAAAATTTCCATCGGAAATGTAGAGATGCTTTCTTTCAATTATGCTTTGAATGACGAAAAACATAAGAGCGTTTTCGAAAAATATTTCAATACCATCGCTTTAGAAAACAATCCTTTTGTGGATTTGAATGAAGCGTATTGCAAATTCGGATTCTTCCTTCATGTTCCCAAAAATACAGTGATTGAAAGACCAATTCATGTGTTTTATCTTTCTCAAAATCAGCAAGAAAACACGTTTTACAATACGCGAAATTTATTAATTGTTGAAGAAGGTTCAAAAGTAGAAATCATTGAAAGTCACCATAATTTTGATGAAAGTTTTGTGTTCACGAATTCAGTAACTGAGATTTTTGCATATTCAAATGCAAAAGCGGATTGGCATAAACTTCAAAACGATAGCGATACATCGTATTTAATTGATAGCACTTACGCAAAACAAGAAAGAGACAGTTTAGCGACGGTAAATACGTTTTCTTTTGGTGGGAAATTGGTTC
Organism: Soonwooa purpurea; assembly: GCF_053891095.1. Taxonomy (NCBI): domain Bacteria; kingdom Pseudomonadati; phylum Bacteroidota; class Flavobacteriia; order Flavobacteriales; family Weeksellaceae; genus Soonwooa; species Soonwooa purpurea. Next base: position 59,602 of record NZ_JBSSMA010000007.1, on the reverse strand, counting down.
GTAATAACTTAGATTTCATTCATAATGGAGAAAATATCAACTCTTTTATGAACGGAATTACGGTGATTGATCACGAACAATTGGTGGATCATCATACCGCAGTTCATCACAAAACGCCGCATTGTGAGTCTTACCAAAACTATAAAGGAATTTTTGGTGGAAAATCTCATGGTGTTTTCAACGGAAAAGTTTTTGTTGATAAAATTGCTCAAAAAACCAATGCTTATCAGCAAAATAACAATGTTTTGTTGAACGAAGGTGCAACAATTGATACCAAACCACAGCTGGAAATTTTTGCAGATGATGTAAAATGTTCTCACGGTTGCACAGTTGGACAATTGGATAGTGAAGCTTTATTTTATCTTCGTGCACGTGGAATTTCCGAGAAAGAAGCTAGAGCTTTATTGTTATATGCTTTTGCTCATGATGCCATGCAAAATATCGACATAGAGCCATTGAAACAAAAGGTTTCCTCGCTTTTAGCAGAGAAATTGGGAGTGGATTTAGTTGTTGAATAACATAAAAATTTAAAAGGGCATTTTCGCCCTTTTTTTATTAAATAAATTGAAGAAGCTTTTACCTCGAATATTACTATTGCTTTTTATTGCTGCCCAAGTGTATTTTGTGGTGGCTATTATTAAGGAAAAACCATTGAAATCGTGGTTTGTCATTGCTTTTTCATTAGTCGTTTTGGGAATGTTTTTATCGTACAGAAAAAGGCATCGCCTTCACATTTCTCAGAAAAATGATTTTCATTTTGTTATTTTTATTTGGTTTTTAATAGGAAGTTGTACGACTTATTTTCTACAATCTCAATTAGGCTTCAATACCGTTTTGTCGGCAGGTTTGGTGGGTTTTGTGGGAAGTTTCACGAGAAATCTCAATAAGAAATTCGAATCTGCTTCGCATTGGCCAATTGTCATTTATTGTGGCGCTTTCATTGGGATGACGCAACTTCCGTATGGATATGTTTTTATTTTTTTAGCCACTTTTTTAACGGGAATTTTTTACTCTTTTTCGCAACATTATTTTCACGGAATTGGCGGAAAATTGGGAACATTAGCTTTTATGGGCGTTTTTTATGCTTATTTAATTTATAAACTTATTTTGCCATGATGTTGCTTGTTTTCAGTATTATTTTGGCAATTTCTGCCACTTGGCTAACTTATTTTCTGAATAAGAATTTGAAATTAGGTCCCGTTCGAGCATCAGGTTTAATTGCAACCATTACGGGCGGAATTTACCAACTCAATACTTGGTTTTGGCATTTTGATTTTCCGAAAGATATTCCTTTTATCGTGATTGGTTCCACTTTCATCGGGATGATTTCGTCAAGAAAGCATTATAAAAATTTCAATCTTTTTATTGCGCCTATTTTATTTGTATTAATTTACAATAACATTTCCAAAGAGTTTAAAGGCTTTGGTGGCGCTTTGGGAACTGCAGCCTGCATTTCTTTGGTGGTTACAATCTATCTACGAACGCTAAGTCCAGTTAAAAGAGTGATTAAACCTTTTCGAAAAGTTAAAGTGATGACGTTACGGAGAGAGAGAATTTTTAAAACTTACAAAAAATCCAAATTGTAAACGAAGTTTTTTATTTTAGTGAAAATTTTGAGATGACCCACGATCAACTGATGTTTAATATTAATGCTTATAAATCGAATAATCAAATTCTCGATTTGGCTAATTTTCTGGTGTATGAATTTGGCTTAGATCATCCTAATTTAGAAGGTTTTGGTTTTCGAGATGAGTTGGAGAAAAATTCAATTTTACTAACGGCAAACGGCGATATTGGTGAGCGTCAAATGGTGATGATACCTCGTAATTTATTTGATTTTGATTTTAATTTGGTGATTAATATGCTAGCGCATGAGATGTTGCATGTTCGACAAAAATCACCAGAAGTAAAACTCGAGGACAAAAACGAACGCGAATGGCAAGCTTATAACGAAATGTTATTTCATACGGACTTCCCAAATGTCCCCGATGTTAGCGACTATCACAAAAAATTCTTTGGCGAAAAAGCTTTAGAATATTATAAAAGAATGGGCGATGGATCTGTACTTCAACTAAAATATGCTGAAGAAAAAGAACGTCTTTTAGATTTTTTAAAAGTCTTAGATAATACCGAAAAAATAATAGGGCCTAAGTAGCTTAGAAAAATCTTACTCAAAATTTTGTAGTTCTACCAACTTGCGATAGACGCCATTTTTCTCCATAAGATTATGGTGATTGCCTTGCTCCACAATTTCTCCTTTTTCCATAACGACGATGTGATCTGCTTTTTGTATGGTTGATAATCGGTGTGCAATAACCAATGAAGTTCTGTTTTCCATCATTTTTTCTAAAGCATCTTGTACAAAACGCTCAGACTCGGTATCCAAAGCAGAAGTTGCCTCATCGAGAATCATAATTGGTGGGTTTTTAAGAACCGCACGCGCGATAGACACACGTTGTTTTTGGCCACCTGATAGTTTGTTGCCATCATCGCCAATATTGGTTTCGTAGCCATTTGGGAGGCTTTCTATGAAGTTATGGGCGTTGGCAATTTTTGCTGCATCGATAATTTCTTCTCGCGTTGCGTTTTCTTTGCCCATCGCGATATTGTTGTAAATACTATCGTTAAACAAAACCGACTCTTGTGTGACCATGCCGAGAATGGAGCGGTATTGTTTGAGATTTAGGTTTTTAATATTAACACCATCAATATTAATACTGCCTTCAGAAACGTCATAGAATCGCGTTAACAAGTTAGCAATAGTTGTTTTTCCGCTTCCACTTTGTCCGACCAAAGCGACGGTTTGTCCTTTCTTAATTTCTAGGTTGAAATTCTTTAAAATTAAATGTTCTTGGTTGTAGTAAAAGCCAACATTTTCAAAAGAGATTTTATGTTTAAGTTCAGAAATAGGAACTGGATTTGGGATTTCATCAACCTTAACATCGGCATCCAAAATATCCATAACGCGCACCAGAGAAGCTTCTGCTTTTTGTACATTCGATATAGATGAAGAAAGACTTTTGATAGGCGCTAAAATTTGGAAGAATATTCCCAAGAAAACTAAGAAATCTTCTGGGCTGATGCTTTTGTTAACAATAATTTCTTTTCCCCCATACCAAGTGATAATAAGAAAAGTTACGGCGCCTAAAAATTCACTCATTGGTGACGCTAGTTCTTTTTTGCGTCCGAGTTTTACAGAGTAGTTGATCCAATTGGTCATCGAGTTGGAGAAACGGGAACTCAGCAGCTTGTCAGCATTGAAAATTTTAATGATTTTTGAAGATTTTAATGTTTCATCAACGATAGAAAAGATATTCCCTAATTCGTTTTGTGCGTCATGAGAATGTCTTTTAAGACTTTTACCAAGAAAAGATATCAAAGTTCCCATGATAGGAAGGACAATGAGACTAAATAAAGTTAATTGCGGACTTAGATAAAACAATGTTACCAAAGTGCTAATTAGCATAAATGGTGAGTTGATGAGATCTACCAAACTTCCAAGAATGTTGTTTTCAACTTCGCCAACATCATTGGACATTCTCGACATCATGTCGCCTTTTCTTTGTTCTGTAAAAAAGGAAACTGGTAAAGCCAAGACTTTATTATACATCGCACTTCGCAAATCTTTGGTAACGCCAACTCTGTAGTAGATTAATGTAAAAGCGCCTAGATAACGGAAAATGTTTCTTAGCAAAAACATAAATGCTGTGATAATACACAGCCAAAATAATACTTGGAGCGCACCTTTTTCTATAACTTGAGATTGAATAAAGTAATAAGAATAATCTTTAAGATAACCAAAATAATGCGTAATATGGCCGTCGTATATTGGCTTGTCTAAGACCTTATCCATTTTGATTGTTCCGAAAAGCATACCCAAAACTGGAAGGATTGTTCCTAGTGATGCAATCTGGAATAATGAATATAGAATGTTAAAAAATAAACTCGCGTAGATGTATTTTTGATGAGGAGCGGCAAATTTTAGAATTCGTCGATATAAATTCATTAATATTATATTAAGCTACAAATGTAATGTATTTCACCAATAACAAAAAAACAGCTCCTTAAAAAAAAGGAACTGTTTCAAACTCAAAAAAATCGTTGTTACGTCTATCGAAGTCTGTCTACAGATTTTACGAGCTTCTCATCGCGACGAATGTATAAATTGCTCATGAGCAAAAATACAATAGCCATGATTGGAAAAATAGGCTCAATACCCTTCTCAGGAAAGTTAATTCCTCCGGATAAACTTAGTAACCAATACCCTAATAAACCGATCAACAAAGCGTTTATAATCATACTGACGTTATTCAGCAGTATTTGTCTTTTTCTATTTTTAAAGCTAAAAATGCTTAGAAGTCCTAGAAGGACTAGTGCGATACATATTAACATCATTACAGGGATGCCTTCAATAAGAATAACATCTTGAGATGTTATAAATAAAAAGACTGCTGATAACACAGCAAAGAACATTGTTACAGACTGTATTCTTTGGATCATACTTTTAGTATCTACTTTATCTTTAAAAGATTAAGCAAATTTAAAATAATTTTTGCGTATTTCAAAAATTAATGTAGATTTGCATAGTAATCATTCAGAAAATCATAAACCACCTGGTTTAACTGTCTTACTTACAAAGTTTTAAAATACAATTTTTTACAACATTTATGTTTAACATTGATACGCTGAAGTCAAAGTCGCTCGACGAATTGACTCATATTTCTAAAGAGTTAGGCGTTAAAATCGGTAGAAAACCAGAACACGAACAAGTGGTTTTTGCGATTTTAGATTATCAGTCGACCCATCCCAACGAAATAAAATCTTATCTAGAAGCCAACAACCAACCAATGAAGGAAGTGGAAAATAAAGAAATACAACCAGAACAAAAACCAGCAGCAAAAAAGCCTGGTAGAAAGCCCAAAGCAAAACCAGATGTACAAGCTTCTGAAGAGCTTTCAAAAGAAGAGGTGAAGATAGAATTAGCCCCAGAAGCTTCCAAAGAAGAGGTTGTTGCCGAAACAAAGCCAAAAGCAGAAGCAAATGCAAACCTGCAAGATAAAAAACCTCGCAAAAGAATGGCAAAATCTACAGAGAGCCAATCTGAAGAGCTAGTAAAAGAAGAGAGTAGTATAGAAGCTACTCCAACGGATAAGCCTACTGAAGAGGTTGCTCCAAAACAACAACATACTCCAAAACCGCAAAATCAACACAAAAATTCCCAAGGTCAACAACACCAGAATCGCGGTAGCCAACAACAAAATAATAACAACAATCAAAATAAAGAACAAAATACTCAGCAGGAAGAAGTGTCTGCGAAGAAAGAGTTCAATTTTGATGGTTTGGTAACAATAGAGGGGGTTTTAGAAATACTCCCAGACAATTACGGATTCCTACGTTCATCGGATTTTAGTTATATTTCTTCACCAGATGATGTTTACGTTTCGACCAATCAAATTCGTAATTATGGTTTGAAAACGGGAGATTCTGTAAAAGGTATTGTAAGGCTTCCAAAAGAAGGTGAAAAATATTTCTCACTTCAAAAACCGACAGAAGTGAATGGTCGCGATTTAGAATTTATTAAAGATCGTGTTGCATTCGAATATCTCACACCACTTTTCCCACAAGAGAAGTTTAATTTGGCTGGACGAAATTCAACCATTTCAACAAGAATTGTGGATCTTTTTGCGCCTATCGGTAAAGGACAACGTGCTATGATTGTGGCACAACCCAAAACGGGTAAAACGATTTTGTTAAAAGATATCGCCAATGCCATCTCTGCCAATCATCCAGAAGCTTACATGATAGTACTTTTGATTGACGAGCGTCCGGAAGAAGTTACTGACATGCAACGTAGCGTGAATGCAGAAGTTATTGCATCCACATTTGACGAAGCAGCGGAAAAACATGTTAAAGTTGCCAATTTGGTCTTGTCAAAAGCACAACGTATGGTAGAATGTGGTCATGACGTCGTTATTTTGTTAGATTCCATTACGCGTTTGGCGAGAGCTTATAATACCGTAACGCCCGCTTCGGGAAAAATTCTTTCTGGTGGTGTTGATGCCAATGCGCTTCATAAGCCAAAACGTTTCTTCGGAGCGGCCAGAAAAATTGAAGGAGGCGGTTCTTTAACTATTATAGCAACAGCCTTGATCGATACAGGTTCCAAAATGGACGAAGTGATTTTCGAAGAATTTAAAGGAACAGGTAATATGGAATTGCAATTGGATAGAAAAATTGCAAACAAACGTATTTATCCAGCAGTAGATTTAGTTGCATCTAGTACGCGTCGTGATGATCTTCTTCAAGATGAGGTCACACAACAAAGAATGTGGATTATGAGAAAGTATTTGTCAGATATGAATCCTATGGAAGCCATGGAGTTCGTTATGAAGAATATTAAAAACACAAGAAATAATGAAGAATTCTTGATGTCCATGAATAAATAATTTGAGTATTAAAAGCAGAACCGAAAAAGTTCTGCTTTTTTTATGAAAAGTAATTTTGTTTCTCAAATTTTATTAATTTTAAACCGTATTAAAAATTACAAAAATGCAAAACATTCCTAGTGTTGACTTGCGTGATTTCCTATCGGATGATCCGGTACGTAAACAAAAATTTGTAAATGAAATCGGAAAAGCCTACGAAGACATCGGCTTTGTAGCACTCAAAGGTCACTTTCTTGCTGACCAATTGGTTGAAGATCTTTACGGCGAAGTTCGTAGCTTTTTCAATCTTCCTTTAGAAACAAAATCAAAGTACGAAATTCCCGGTATCGGTGGACAACGTGGTTATGTTTCGTTTGGTAAAGAATCTGCAAAAGGACGTACAACGGGCGACCTAAAAGAGTTTTGGCACTTCGGGCAATATGTTGAAGATGATCCGAAATTAAAATCTGAATACCCAGAAAATGTTATTGTTGAAGAACTTCCAAAGTTCAACGACGTTGGTAAAGAAGCTTACCAAATGTTGGAAAAAACAGGCGTATATGTGCTTCGCGCATTAGCGATTTATCTTGGTTTGGATGAGTTCTATTTTGACAAGTACGCGAAAAACGGAAACTCTATTCTTCGACCAATCCATTATCCGCCAATTACCGAAGAGCCAAAAGATGCTGTAAGAGCAGCGGCACACGGCGATATTAATTTGATTACATTGTTGATGGGGGCACAAGGCAAAGGGCTGCAAGTCCAAAACCATAATGGTGAATGGATTGACGCGATTGCAGAAGATGACGAATTGGTAATTAACGTAGGCGATATGTTGTCCAGACATTCTAACAACAAACTGAAATCGACGATTCATCAAGTGGTAAATCCACCGAGAGAATTGTGGGGAACATCACGTTTTTCTATTCCATTTTTTATGCATCCCATTAGCGAAATGCCTCTTAATGTATTAGAGAACACAATTGATGAAGATCATCCAAAAGCTTACGAAGACATTACAGCAGGAGAATTTTTAACAGAAAGATTGATAGAATTGGGCTTGATAAAAAAATAAAATTTGTACAAATTCTCATTTGATTAAAAGAAAGTCAGCAAATTTTGCTGACTTTTATTTTGTTTAATTATTTAGTTAAGCTTTGGATTAAGCTTTTTCACCATTAACAAAAACTTCGTAAGTCACTTCAACATTTGGTTCCAAAGTTTTAGAAACAGAACAATATTTTTCAAAAGACAATTCGGCGGCTTTTTGTGCTTTTTTAGGATCTATATCGCCTTCGAGCTTGAAGATCACTTTGATGTGTTTAAAAGGTTTAGCATCTTCAACCTGTATACGATCGCCTTCCACTTCCGCTTTGAAATCGGTTATCGTTTGACGTTGTTTTTTTAGAATAGAAACCACATCGATTCCACTACAACCAGCAACCGCCATCAAGATGGTCTCCATTGGAGAAACGCCTGTTGCGCCTTCTTTTGAAGTGTTGTCAAGCAAAATTGAATGTCCATTTTGATTCGTGCATTCGAATAAATAATCGTCGTTAATTCTATTAAGTTGTATTTTCATTTTAAATTTATTTTACCAAGTAAAATTACAAAATTCCTCGTGCTTTTATTTCCAAATATTTATTGATAACATCAATGTTGAGATTTTCAGGAAGTGTATAAACCGAAAAAATTCCATACTTTTTAAGTTCTTGGATAATCAATTTTTTTTCATACTCGAATTTTTCAGCGATGATTTCATCATAAATTTCTTGTATGCTTTCAGGATTCGTTTTTAACAAGCTATGAATTTCTGAGTTTTTAAAGAAAACCACGACCAACAAATGCTGTTTGGCGATTCCTCGTAGATATTTTATTTGACGATTTAGCGCGTCTAAAGTCTCGAAATTTGTAAATAACAAAATTAGACTTCGTTGATTAAGACTAAATTTTACGTCTTGATATAATCGATTAAAATCGCTCTCGAAAAAATTAGTTTGAATGTTGTATAGAGCTTCTGATATCTTACGAAGTTGTCCCGATTTGTTATCTGGCGCCACACGATTTTCCATTTTTTTAGAAAATGACATCATTCCTGCGCGATCCCCCTTTTTAAGAATAATATGAGAAAGCGCCATCGTTGCATTAATCGAGTAATCTAAAAGACTCAATCCATTGAACGGCATTTTCATCGTGCGACCTTTGTCGATAAGCATGACAATGCGTTGCGATTTTTCATCTTGATATTGATTAATCATAAGACGATTGGTCTTGGATGTGGCTTTCCAATTGATGCTTCGGATGTCGTCGCCTTGTACATATTCTCGGATTTGTTCAAACTCCATCGTATGTCCCAATTTTCGAATTTTTTTAATTCCACCTAGAAGAAATTCGTTTTGAAGTGCCATCAATTCATACTTTCTTAGATGTATAAAAGATGGATAACTTGGCAAAGTTGCTCCGTTTTGAAATTGAAAACGCTTTGACACAAATCCTATAACTGAACTCACAAAAACATTGAGGTTTCCGAAATTATATTCACCGCGTTCTTTCGGCTCAAGCTTGTATTGTAATGACAAATCGCCTTTAGCCTGAAGTTTTTTAGAAATAAAAAAATCTCTTTTTTGAAACTGAAATGGAATTTCGTCAATAATTTTAATATTCGTTTTGAATGGGAAATTGCTTTTAATATTGAGTTTTACAGGATTTTGATCGCCATTCGATAATTTTTCGGGAAGGATTCTGTTGGCTTTTATTCCATCTTTAACTTTGAATAAAATGAGATAATCCGAAAAAATTAAAACTAAAATTGCAATTAAAATAAGATGCGCTAACCACATCAAAATCGGGAAGAAAAAAGCTAACACATAGACAACGCCCGCTAGGATTAGCGCGAAAAAAAATCGGTTGTTAAGATGTAGATTTTTCATGGATCTATCGAGGGATTTCTATCGTATCGAGAATTTGTTTGATAATTTCGTCAGCAGTAAGGCCTTCCATTTCGCGTTCTGGCGCAACAATAACTCGGTGACGCAAAACTGCAAAAGCGGCTTCTTTAATATCGTCAGGCGTAACAAAATCGCGTCCTCGGATGGCAGCAAAAGCTTTACCCGCCATTAATAACGCCAAACTCGCTCTTGGTGAAGCGCCAAGATATAAGAATTGGTTTTCTCTTGTGTTAACAATAATTTTAGCAATATATTCTAGAAGATTTTCTTCAACCACGACGGATTTTACTAAAGTTTGGTAACTTTTCAGTTGTGCGCCAGAAACCACAGGATTTACAACTTCGGTTTTGTCATCAACTTTACTATAATGTTGGTTTTTAATAATTTCGAGCTCTTGAGCAAGTTCTGGATAGCCAACTTCAATTTTGAATAAAAAACGATCGAGTTGCGCTTCTGGAAGACGATAAGTGCCTTCATGTTCTATTGGGTTTTGAGTGGCGATTACCAGAAAAGGCTCTTCCATAGGATAGGTTACGCCGTCCATTGTTATCTGGCGTTCTTCCATAACTTCGAAAAGTGCCGATTGTGTCTTAGCTGGTGAACGGTTGATCTCATCAATCAAAACAAAATTTGAGAAGATGGGTCCTTTTTTAAAATTAAAATCCGAGTCTTTGACATTGAAAACTGAAGTCCCCAAAATGTCGGAAGGCATCAAATCGGGCGTAAATTGTATTCTGCTGAAATCGACATCGATGGTTTTGGCGAGAAGTTTCGACGTAATTGTCTTGGCAACGCCTGGCACACCTTCTATCAAAACATGACCGTTGGACAATAGTGCCGCCAAAAGATGTTCAATCATTTTGTCTTGCCCCACGATAACTTTAGAAATTTCTCGTTTTATATTGTGCAAACTATTGCTAAGCTCTGACATGTCGATTCTGGATTGGAAGTCGTTGCTTTGTTGCTCTTGGTTTTCCATAATTTTTAATTTTCAAAATCTATTTGATGATGTTGTTGAGTAGGCTATTCATTTTTATAAAATCTTCTTTCATAACGCTAGAATAAGGATCTTGTGCTTTCTTGATTAAAGATACCGCTTCTTGAATATGTTCTACAGGAACACCTGTTTTTAATTGTAATTTTTTGATGAAATCCTCATCCAATTTGTGCGTATCGATGAGTAAGTCCAGTCTAACTTTATTTAAAAAATATTGTGCTTTTTTCGCCATCATATCATGGAAATCGCCTTCTTGGAGATATAGGTTTCCGATGCTTTTTACGAAATCCAAAGAGGTGTTTTTCAGAGGTTCAATAATTGGAACGATGCGTTGCTTGCGTTTTGCATTGAAAAACATAAATAAAGCAAGACCAATTATTGCGAGATAAAGTGCATAACGCAAGGCCGGATTCGCCAGTATAAAACGCATGTTAGATTGCGAATTGCCCACCGATTGGCTTTCGGTAAACCAAATTGTTTTTTGTTGAGGTAAGAACGAAAATAACTTAGCGGGATAATTGGATCTGCTTTTTAGCAAATAATAATTGGAAATGGCTATGGGTTCCGAATAAAAGTAGAAATGACCTTTTCCAAAATTGATTTTTATAAAGTTGGCATTTTTGTAATAATTGTTCTGAAAATCTGTGGTCTTGTTATAGCCGAGAATTTCGTGTTTGGGATCAATCCTTGTAAAACCTTTTCTGTCAGGAAGTCTGTTGATGTACAAGGTGTCTTTGGCTAGAATTTTATCCGTAAATTCTAAGGTGTAAGTATCATCAGAATTAATATTCCAAAGTCTAATTTTGAGACTGTCTTCGATGTTATTTGGTAAGCTTCGTCCAATAAAAATTGCGTTGGATCCAGCTTTTACTTGGTCAAAAATTTGGTTCCAAGATTCTTGGTCCAAGCTTTTTTCGATGACTAAAATATTGTGATTTCCATTTTCTTTTTTCGAAGTATAATAATCGTAAGGCGATTGGTCAATACGTTTTAATTGATTGCCAAAAAGTTGATCCGCTTCTGCATTGAAAACAAATAGTCCGAAAGGCGTTTTGGAATTAGGATCGAAGTTTTTTCGCCAATCCAACAAAGGTTTTTTATTGATTTGGAAAACTCCCATTATCACCAAAATAACGAGAAAAACACCAAGATATATTTTGAAATTTTTGCTCATTATTTAAAGTTATTAAAATGGGTTTTGAAACTGTTATATCGATTGTGATCCAGATTGATTTCGCCGTACCAAACATTTTCAAAAATATAAGTCAATCGATCGAACTGTGTTTTTTGGTCTTGATTTTTCAACTCGCGGCTGTAATCTCGGTTGGTTTTTTCGATGTTCCAATCGATACGTTTTTGATCAGAAAGTTTTTTCAACAAATACAAAAATTGATAGCGTATCGCCGATCGGTAATTCTGTTGCAACTCAAACTCGGAAATGCTTTTTTCAAAATTAATTTCATGGATGTTTTCATGAAGATCTTCGGTGGCGATTTTCAGTTTTTCATTCTTTTTGCTGAAGAAGAAATTGCCTTCTTTCAAAAAGAATTTGGTGATGATAAAATACAGTAAAAATCCAACGAGTAAAATCACAAAAATTCGGATAACAAGGCTGGTGTATTTACCTGTTTTATTGGTGTCAAATTCTCCAAAAAGCGTTTGAAGGATTTTGGAAAGCCATCTTTCGAATTTTGCAAAAATCGATTCACGCGGTTTTGTCAAACGATAATCAAAATCTTCATCACGGTATTTTTTCTGGTAGTTTGGGCTAAATTTTCGCGGTGTAATTTGGTTTTCGGTTTGATAATTTGTTTTAAGGATAGAATCGGTTTCTACTAATTTTTCGTTGGATTCCATCACCAATTTTTCCGCAACAACAGGCGATTGTTCTTGAGCGAAAATCGGTGTGACAACTAAAAATATAAATATAGAAAACAGATTACGCATCAACTTGTCCAATTGTATCAATTTCGTTAATATCCAATTCGCGATGAAGGTCTTTTCGGCTATCATAATACATAAATCCTGCGTTAACAGCCATAAGATTGTAGACAATGGAGCTTATTAAAACCGAAATGCCATAAGAGACAAAAAATACAATACCCATAACGCCCGAAAAAATAGTACTCGGATCGTTGATTTGGTCATAGTTTGGATTAAGACTCATATTGCCGATTATCATAAAATACGGAATCATCGAAAAGGCCATACTGATGATATAAATGATAATCCCAAGAACTAAAGTTGATCCCCAATATTTCCAAAACCTAGTCCGTGAACTATCGAACATATTTCCAAAAACGCTTCTTGCCGAATAGCTCAAAGCTGCGAAGTAGCCTTTGTCGGTGCTCATATAATCGTATAACGTCAAATATAAAACATTATAAAAAGCAGGCATCATTAAAATGAATAAGAAGAATCCAATGAGAATCATCATCAAAAAAGATGATATCGCTATAAAAATCATCATCACAGGCATTACAATAATTACCGTAAGCAAACAGAACATGAAAAACTTCCCCACATTTTTTCGCATATCCGTCAGGAGATTGTCTGTTGATATTTTGGTTTGATTTTCACCAAGTCGTTTCATATAGAAAATTGGAAAAGTATAAACAACGACAGCGATTATGAATAATAAAATAAAAGCGATGCTGCCCACCAAAACCAAAATTGGCCAGTTGTTGCTAAAATAACTTTCGAACAGATAGCTTTCGCCACCAGCATTAGCAACGAAAATCTGCATAAAAAATTCACGATAAAAAAAGATCGACAACAAGGTCATGATGAGCAATAAAGCTCCGTTGATAATGAAGTAGCTTTTAAAATAATCTTTACCATAAATTCGGAAAAAATTAAAAGTATCGCTTACCAAATTACCAAAGTTTCGCTCCTGGAAAATTTGCATCGTTTATGTGTTTTTTATAAATTATTCTTGGATAAATTCCGTAATAGAATCCTATTGTAGATAGACTAATAATTATGATTAATAAGTTGATCCAGGTGGGCATTACCTGTGCGTGCCTTGTAACATAACCTTCGATGATTCCTGCGACAATTGTAAAAGGTAGTGTGCTTAGGAAAAGTTTCATACTCGTTTTAAAACCAAACTTGAAAGACTCAAATCTCGAATAGGTTTTTGGAAACAGAATAGAAGCGCCTAAAATAAGTCCTGCAACAGCTTCGATAATCATAGCTATAATCTCAAAAGTACCGTGGAGCCATATACCTTTTGCACTTTCTAATAAAACACTTTGGTCTTTAAAAAAATACTGAAAAGCGCCTAGCATAATACTATTTTGAAATAAAGCATAAATAGTTCCGACACCACCGAATATTCCGTAAACATACAATCTGGCACCGACATAGATGTTGTTCAGAATAATAACAAGCGAGGTTCCCCAAGTTGAGCCTTGTCCATAGATCGCGGTGGGATCGCCTTTTTTGATGTTTTCTAAAGTTTGGTTAATGTAATCATCGCCCAAAATAAGTCGAGCAAATTCTTTATCATAAATTGACGACAATACGCCAATGCCCGTGAATATTAAGAAAAAACAAATCGAATATAACAAATATCTTCTGTATTGATAGGCAATAAGAGGAACTTCTGTTAAAAAAAAGGATTTAATTTTATTGTCTTCGACACGTTTGGTTTTATAGATTTTTTGAAATATTTGAGAGGACAAAAAATTAAGATAAACCGTCGTCTTACTTTTAGGGTAATAAGTTTGTGCAAAAGAGAGGTCGTTAACAATGCTAATATATAAAGATGACAAATCATCAGGATTTTTTTTGACTTTTCCCTGAATGACTTGGTCGATTTCCAACCATTTTTCTTTATTTTGCTTAATGAAAGCGATTTCTCTCATGATTTTGCTAATGTAACAAAAAAATGAATCAAATAGGTATCAATACATCTCAAAATGTCAACATCGATTTCAAAATTGCAAGCGTTGGAGAACGGTTTTTTGCTTTTGTAATTGATGTGTTTATAAAGCTAGCGTATGCTTTTGCAGCAGCTTGGATTCTTTTTGATGTTTTGCGTATTGGTAGTTTTATGAGCGGGTGGGATAATTTGTCCTATGGTGCTTTTATGGCAATTATGTATTTGCCAGCGATTGTTTATACTTTTGTTCTGGAAAGTTTTTTCGAAGGCCAAACACCTGGTAAGAAATTAATGAAAATTCGTGTGGTCAAAATAGATGGTTACGAAGCAAGCTTTGGAGATTATCTCATGCGTTGGTTTATGCGACTTATTGATGTTTATTCTAATTTTGGCGTGGTTGGTTTGATAAGTATGGTGACTTCAAAATACAATCAACGTTTGGGCGATGTAGTTGCAGGATGCGCGGTTATTTCTTTAAAAAGTGATGTTAATATGTCGCATACCATTTTGGAGGAGTTAAAGGAGGATTATATTCCGGTATTTCCTCAAGTTATTTTATTGAATGACAATGATATCCGAATTATTAAAGAAAATTATCAACGTGCTATAAAAGCTAAAGATACAATGCTTGTTAAAAAATTAGCAGATAAAATAAAACAAACTATCAAGCTGGATGCGGATAATCTTACCTATACCGATTTGCAATTCATTAATATTGTAATTAAAGATTATAATTTCTACACTGGGAAAATATCTTAAAATTTATGTCTAATTAATTTTCAGAGTTTTTCGAAAAAGTGAATGATGAAGAATTCTTCCATAAGAAAGAGACTATCATTTTTGGTAGTCTCTTTTTTGGTCTTAATGGTTATTGGTTTTATATAATTAGTGTTTTTGTTGGAACAAATGTAGAATATATTTATTATAAAGTCAATCAGGAAAATGCCTTAAAAATTAAGGGGAAATTTCCCCTTTTGTATGTTTGGACGAGGAATTACTTTTGTTGGATTGTTTTATGGGAAACATTCATATTTCTTAAAATAAGGCTTAAAATAGTTGTTGTAGATTGTGTAAAATCAATTTCTTAAATTTTAGACATGCTTTGGATTAATTTGCAGCTGGATAATTGGCTTACTGGCATTTTGTTTTTTTTGATTTTGCTTATCATGGTATTGGTTTTTTTTAAAAGAAGAAAAGCCAAATTGCGTATTAAACAATTGGAAAGAAAAATTAAATTTCAATCCGCTTTACAAAATTCTTTGCTGGAGATAAAAGAAGAAAGAACTTTGGCCTTTACCAGAGAATTGTATGACAATGTCGGGCAAATTCTTTCCGCTGCGCTTATGCAACTTAATATGCAAATTAGTTGTCAAGACAACGAAACCGAAAAAGAAAATAGTCTTGCCGTAAAAAAATTAATAGAAAAGTCTTTGGAAGAAATACGCTATATTTCCAAAGCCAGTCTTTCTGAAGTGCAAAACGAAGTAGTTTTCACAGATTTATTAGAAAAGGACTTGCAAAGAATAGAATTTCTAAAAAACATAAAATGCGATTTTAAGCTAATTGGAAGTGCCCCGAACAATATTTCCATAGCGCATCAGGTTATTATATACAGAATGCTTCAAGAGATTATTAACAATATTTTAAAACATTCACAAAGTGTAAAAATTGAACTTGAAATTAAAAATAACCTTCAAAACTGCTTTATAAGCGTGCGAGATTACGGTAAAGGTTTTGTTGTAAAAGGTAAAGAAATGTCTGGAGCTGGTCTTAAAACCATCAAAACCAGAGCAAAGCTTATTAATGCTAAATATGCGATTGATTCGAAATTAGGAGAAGGAACTTTGATGACAATCGATTATCCATATTTATAAGTAGATTATTTTATGAAAGAAAAGCTGAAGATAGTAATTGTTGATGATCACCAATTGTTTGCACAATCCTTAAGTTATTTAATAGGGACTTTTGGAAATTATGCCGTAGTTGGACATTTTGTAAATGGGAAAGATTTTATCAATGCTTTGGATAATGATATGGAAAAACCAGATTTGGTATTGCTGGATGTCAATATGCCGATAATGAACGGTGTGGAAACGATGAAGTATCTTAATGTTAACTATTCTGATGTTAAAGTTTTGGCATTGTCCGTTAATAATGAGGAAGAAACAGTTTTGAAAATGTTGACCAATGGTGCCAAAGGCTACATATTAAAAGATACAAGTCCGAATCTTTTTAAACAAGCACTAGATGAGGTCTATGAAAAAGGCTTCTATTACTCTGAAATGGTCTCCAATTTTTTGATTCATTCTCTTAATAAAAGCAACGAAACGATTGTTCTAAAAGACAAAGAACTCGAATTTATTAAATTAGCTTGTACAGAAAAAACCTACAAAGAAATTGCTGATGAAATGTGCCTAAGTCCCAAAACTATTGATGGGTATAGAGAAAATATCTTTCAAAAGCTAGATGTTAAAACAAGAATAGGACTGGTTATATATGCGATTAAGCATAAATTGATAGAAGTAAACTAAATTTTAATTGTTCATAAAAGCAAAGACCACCGAAAATCAGTGGTCTTTGTTTTTTTAAGAATACATTTGATCTCTTAATTCTTTGATTTTTTTATCTTCAAGATACTCATCGTATGACATATCTCTATCAATGACACCTTTTGGTGTTAATTCGATGATACGGTTACAGACTGTTTGTAACATTTCGTGGTCATGAGAAGATAATAAAATATTCCCTTTGAAGTTCGATAAAGAGTTATTCAGAGTTGTAATGCTTTCCAAGTCTAAGTGGTTGGTTGGTTCGTCTAATACTAAAACATTGGCTTTTTGCAACATCATTCTAGAGAACATGCAACGCATTTTTTCTCCTCCAGAAAGGACTGTACAAGATTTCAAAGCTTCATCGCCTGAGAAAAGCATTCTGCCTAAGAAGCCTCTTACATACTCTTCGTGTCTTTCTTCGTCTGTTAAAACGAATTGACGCAGCCAGTCTACTAGATTAATATCATCTTGGAAGAAAGTGGCATTGTCAAGAGGCATATAACTTTGTTTTGTCGTCACACCCCATTGGAAAGATCCTTTATCGGCTTCTGTATTTCCTGTGATAATTTGGAAAAACTCAGTAATTGCTAATGAGCTTTTCGAAATGATAGCTACCTTGTCATTCTTTTTAAGGTTGATGTCAATATTTGAGAATAATAGTTCGCCGTCTTTTGTTTTTTCAAGATTTTTAACTTCAAGAATTTGATCTCCAACTTCTCTTTCTTGGTCAAAAATAATTGCTGGATAACGACGAGAAGAAGGTTTGATGTCTTCAATGTTTAATTTGTCAATCATCTTCTTACGTGCAGTCGCTTGTTTCGCTTTTGCGACGTTAGAACTAAATCTTGCGATAAAGTCTTGGAGCTCTTTTTTCTTTTCCTCTGCTTTTTTGTTAGCTTGTGCTCTTTGTCTTGTTGCTAATTGTGAAGCTTGATACCAAAAGCTGTAGTTACCTGTATATAGGTTAAGTTTAGAATAATCTAAGTCACCGATGTGTGTACAAACAGCATCTAGGAAGTGGCGGTCATGCGATACTACAATAACTGTATTTTCATAACCTGCTAAGAAGTCTTCTAACCAAGCAATAGTGTCTATGTCCAAATCGTTGGTAGGCTCATCGAGAATCAAAACATCTGGATTTCCAAACAAAGCCTGCGCAAGCAAAACTCTTACCTTGTCTTTGTTTTCTAATTCGGACATCATTTGGTAGTGTATTTCATCTTTGATGCCCACGTTTGACAACATAGTTTGCGCATCAGACTCGGCATTCCAACCACCCATTTCATCATATATAACCCCTAGCTCTCCAGCTTTGATGCCGTCTTCATCAGAGAAATCTGGTTTTGCATAAAGCGCATCCATCTCTTCTTTGATTTCGAAAAGTTTTTTGTTTCCACGAAGAACTGTTTCCAAAACGGTGAAATTATCATAAGCAAAGTGATCCTGCTCAAGAACGGACATTCTTTTTCCTGTTTCTAGCGATACATTCCCTGTTGTTGCGTCTTGTTTTCCACTAAGTATTTTCAAAAAAGTAGATTTTCCTGCGCCATTTGCACCAATAATTCCGTAGCAATTTCCTTTAGTGAATTTTATGTTGACTTCATCGAAAAGCACTCTTTTTCCGAACTGAAGTGATAAATTAGATACTGTTAACATAGAGTTTTGTAAATTTGTGCAAAAATACGAAATTTAGTTGGGATAATAAATTGTCTCCATTACTCTATATAAAAGCCTATGAAAATAGAAAAAACAGTTAATATTTTTAACAAGCGCGCTCGTTTTGAGTACGAGATTCTTGATGAGTATGAGGCTGGTATTGTCTTGACTGGTACAGAAATTAAATCCTTACGCTCTTCAAAAGCTTCCATCACAGAAAGTTTTTGTGAATTCCAGGGTGATGAACTTTATATTATTAATATGCAGATAGATGAATATAAACTCGGGACTTTTTATAATCATCAAGTTAAAAGGGCACGGAAGTTGTTACTGCATAAATACGAATTGCAAAAACTTAAAAAAAAGTTAAAGGATGTTGGTAATACGATAATACCTTTAAAGTTATATATTAACGATAGAGGAAAAGCAAAACTCCTGATTGCATCGGCTAGAGGAAAAAAACTTTATGATAAAAGAGAGGCAATTAAAGACCGAGAGAATAAAGTTAACCTTCAAAGACTATTAAAGAAAAGTTAAAAAAACTTTGTTTATAACGAAAAATTATATTTATTTTGCATTATCAATTATTTAATCATTTAATTCTATGAAAAATCTAAAATTAGGAATTTCAGCATTGGCACTTACTATTGCCTCTACTGTTTTCGCGCAGACTACAAGTAACCCATGGGTTATCGGTGTAGGTATGCATGGCGTAAACCACGTAGCGCAAAGAAGCCAGTTTAGTGGTACGTTCTCTGCGTGGAATTTTAAACAAAATTTATTCGGAGTTTCAAAATACTCAATTACTCCACCATTATCTAAATTAACAGTTGCTAGAAACTTAAACAAGTATTTGGTATTAGACTGGCAAACAACTGTAGGTAATGTTGATAACAAGAGATTTGGTCTTGATAAAGAATTCTTCTTACAAACAGGTCTTGGTTTACAATTCAAATTCAATGGTCTTTGGAATGAAGAGTCTTGGTTTGATCCTTACTTAAGAGTTGGTGCTAACTACCTAAGACATGATTATACGGGTGTTAGTTTCCCAATTACTGATACAAAACAAAGAGGAGGAGGTACTTATACTGCTTTTGATGGTGATGGAGGAGCTGGCAAAGCTAATCACTTCACAGTTGCTACAGGTGCTGGTCTTAATCTTTGGGTTACTAAAAACTTCGGTTTGGGTGTTCAAGGTGATTATGTATCAACTCCAGTTGATAAATCTAGCATCGCTAACTTCTGGCAAGCTTCTGCTTCAATCTTATTTAGATTTGGTAACACAGATAGAGATAAAGATGGTATCCCTGATAAAGAAGACAGATGTCCAGATACTCCAGGTTTAGCAGAATTCCAAGGTTGTCCTGATACAGATGGAGACGGTATTCCTGATATTGATGACCAATGTCCAGATGTTGCTGGTCCAAAAGAGAACAACGGTTGTCCTTGGCCAGATACTGACGGAGATGGTGTATTAGATAAAGATGATCAATGTCCTACTGTTCCTGGTCCAGCTGAAAACAACGGTTGTCCTTGGCCAGATACGGATGGTGACGGTGTATTAGACAAAGACGATGCTTGTCCTACAGTATTCGGTCTTAAAGAATACAACGGTTGTCCAAAACCAGCTGAAGCTTATGCTTTAGAAGCTACAGGTGCTCTTAAAGGAATCTTATTTGATTTCAACAAATCAACTATCAAAGCTGAATCTAACGCTAAATTAGACCAAGCTGCTACGATCATTAAAGATGCTAAAGACGGATTATTCTTAGTAGAAGGTCGTACAGATAAGAAAGGTTCTGAGGCTTACAACTTAAAACTTTCTAGAGAAAGAGCTGCTTCAGTAGTAAGAGCTTTAGAGGCTAGAGGTGTTAGCGATAATCAATTGAAATCAATTGGTGTTGGTGAGCAAAAAGCTACTGTTGATGAAAAAGCTTCAGATGCAGATAGACAAGTTGACAGAGTTGTAGTTGTTACAGCTGTTAATAAAGATGCTTGGCAGTCAATGCAAAAATCTGACCTTCCAGTAGTTACTAAGAAGGTAGTTAAAAAAGCGCCAGCTAAGAAAAAAGCTCCAGCTAAAAAGAAAAAATAATTAACTTATTTTTCTAAATATAACACCCTCAATTGAGGGTGTTTTTTTGTTTAAAAATTTTTATAATTCACCAATTGAAAGTATTTTTGTAGAATAAATTACAGATTAAAATGGGAAGAGCATTTGAATATAGAAAAGCTTCGAAAATGGCACGCTGGGATAAGATGGCCAAAACCTTTTCGAAAATAGGGAAAGATATAGCTTTAGCTGTAAAAGCTGGAGGTCCAGATCCAGAATCTAATCCAGCCTTACGTCGTTGCATTCAGAATGCTAAAGGTGCTAATATGCCGAAAGATAATGTCGAAAGAGCGATTAAGAAAGCTTCGGGGGCAGAGGCAGAAAACTATGAAGAGATTACTTATGAAGGCTATGGGCAAGGTGGTGTAGCATTTTTTGTGGAATGTACAACCAATAATTCTACAAGAACGGTTGCAAATGTTCGTGCTATTTTTAATAAGTTCGATGGAAACTTAGGAAAAAATGGAGAGTTGTCTTTTTTATTTGATAGAAAAGGAATCTTCACTATTGATAAGGTTAATATTTCTATGCCTTGGGATGATTTTGAAATGGAATTGATTGATGGTGGGGCAGAAGATATTGACCAAGATGAAACGGAGGTTATTGTTACCACAGCTTTTGAAGATTTTGGAATGTTGTCTCACAAATTAGATGAAATCAACATTGAGGTTAAAAGTGCCGAATTACAGCGTATCCCGAATAATACTAAGGAAGTTACAGCTGAGCAATTTGCTACCAATATGAAAATGCTAGAACGTTTTGAAGATGATGATGATGTGCAAAATGTTTTCCATAATATGGAAATTACTGATGAACACTTAGAATCTTTATAAAATTAAAAAGCCGCATTTGCGGCTTTTTTTATAAGATATTTTGAAGTTCTTTCAGCTTAGAAATCGTCTTAAAGTCTAGATTTTCAGAATAGGGAATGTCTTCATCAAGAACATTGAAATAGATTGCTTTCATTCCGTAATTTGTCGCACCTATTATATCGGCAATCCAGTCGTCACCAATCATTAAACTATTTCCAATATTTGCATTCTCTTTATCTAAAGCATAAGCAAAAATTTCGGTGTTTGGTTTTCTTTTACCGATAGAATCTGCGCTGGTTATGCTTTCAAAATAGTTTGAAATTCCAGACAATATGCATTTTCGTTCTGTAACCTCTTGAAAGCCGTTGGATATGATGTGAAGTTTATATTCTTTGGATTTTAAATAATCAAGACATTCTTGAGTGCCATCCATTAAATGGTTGTAAGACAATATTTGGTCAAGAAAATGGGCTTCAAAATATTGTGAAAGATTATAATTGTCAATTCCAAATTCTAAAAAAGTATCATAAAATCTGTGTTTGCGCAAATATTCTTTATCAATTTTTTCGTCACGAATTAATTCCCAAAGATTTTCGTTAATTCGGTTATAAGTCTTGTGGAAAATTTCGAAGTCGATGTTGTATTCTTCAGAAATATTCGTTTTGATGAATAAATCTTTTATAGTAAGGTAGGCGTTTTTACGATGGTCCCACAATGTATTATCTAAATCAAAAAAAATGTGCCTTATATTGTTCATAAGGCACAAAAATAATCAATTTTAACCATACAAAATGACTGTAATCATTAATCTAAAACTTTAATAGTATTTGAAAAGGTTTTATCTTAATTCTTGATAATTCTAATTGGACTTTTATCTTTTAATCTTACTATTTCCAAAGTCTTGGAAAAATTTAGTAAAAATGTGATAGTTTCCTTTTTAGGCTTCAATGTTTTAAGTGCTAAAGTGTCGTTTTTTTTCATAGGCGATTTATCTTATACCTACAGAACGCAATTCAGTCTCTATTTATTATTTATTATTTTGTTAAAATTATGTTATTGTCTTCCATTATTTTACGAAGATTAATTAGCGCATATCGAACACGTCCCAAAGTCGTATTAATACTAGAGTTTGTGTGTTCAGCAATTTCTTTAAAACTTAAGCCATCAAAAAATCTTAGTTTGATAACTTCTTGCTGATTCTCTGGAAGCATGCCAAGTATTCTGAATAAATCAGTGTTTATTTGTTGATTAATCAAAAAGTCTTCGATATTGTCTTCGGGTTCTTTAATGATATCAAAAATGCTGAATTCTTCATCTTGATAGGAAGATTCGGAAACCTTAATGTGTTTTGCCTTTAAGCGATAATGATCGATTATTAGATTGTGGGCAATTCGTTTCGCCCAAAGGATGAACTTGTTTTCTTCCTTATAACGCCCTTCTTTAAGGGTAACAATTATTTTCATAAAAGTCTCTTGGAAAAGGTCATTAGCTAGCTCTTCATCCAGAACTTTATAAAATATAAAGCTAAATAATTCTTTTTGATGGCGTTGTATAAGTCTTGATAAAGACGCTTCGCAACCGTTTTGGTAATAGCTGATTAGTTGACTATCGGTTTGTGTTTTCATAACTTTATCTCTCACATGGATTCTGCAAAATGCTTGTGCATTTCGTAATTTCAACGATGTTTGTCTAAAAAAGAGATAAAATTTTTGTCGATAGATTAGTAATTTGATGTTGGTAAATATACTAAAAAAAAGTTAATGAAGTCTTAAAATTTAAATTTTAACATTTTTAGAAGACTCGAATTATTTCAAAAAATCATTAATCATTACGAAAGGTAGGTTGATGCCAAAATTTAAGTTGAAACCTTTTAATCTTTTGCCATTGAGATCTTGTCCTGAAAACCCGAATCCGTATCCTGCAGTAAGATCTATAATTCCCAAAAGACTAACACCGACCTTTGGAGCTATGTACTTGCTTGTCGCTTCCGCACCTATTAAGAAATAATGCGAATGGAATAGGTCGACGTCTTTTTGAAAGTTTAGTAATATATCAGCTTGTAGCTTTGGCATAATTGCGAAGTCGTTATTAGCAGATCCCATCAGGGCGGTAGCACCAACGCGATACAATACATCATCATTCTTTAAAAATAAAAACTTAAGTCCAACATCTGCAAAACTTTGGTTTTGATATACATAGCCGATATTTAGCAAAGTATGTGTGGTTGATTGCGCTTTTAGGCTCGACGAAATTTGAGCGATGCATACAATTGTAAGCGTTAGTATTATGGTTTTTAATTTCATTTAAATAGGTTTAATGAATGTCAAAATTAAATAAAAACAGCTTTATCCAAACGAATAAAGCTGCTAAAGATTTTAAAGTTTCGATTATAAACCGAATTCTTTTTTAATATCATCTACTCGGTCTAGTTTTTCCCAAGTGAAAAATTCTAAGTTGTCAATAGTTTTTGTACTGCCATCGGATTTTTTGAATGTTTTTGAACCAATATAATGCTCACGTCCCATGTGTCCATAGGCGGCTGTTTCTTGATAGATTGGGTTGCGCAGTTTAAGATTTTGCTCAATCGCATAAGGTCTCAAATCAAACAATTTCGATACACGATTTGCGATTTCTCCATCATGAAGGTTAACTTTTGATGTTCCATACGTATTGATGTATAGTCCACAAGGTTCCGCCACACCAATAGCATAAGAAACTTGTACCAAAACTTCATCAGCAACGCCTGCTGCAACAAGGTTTTTCGCAATATGTCTTGTAGCGTAAGCAGCGCTACGGTCAACTTTTGAAGGGTCTTTTCCAGAGAAAGCGCCACCACCATGTGCACCTTTTCCCCCATAAGTGTCCACGATAATTTTTCTTCCAGTAAGACCTGTATCACCGTGTGGTCCACCAATTACAAATTTCCCAGTTGGGTTGATGTGGTATTTGATTTTATCATTAAATAAAGCCTGAATTTCTGGTTTTTGAGTTTCTCGAACCTTTGGAATCAAAATTTCGATGATGTCTTTTTTGATTTTGGCAAGCATTGCTTCTTCTGACCCAAAATCATCGTGTTGTGTCGATACAACAATACTGTCAATTCTAATAGGTTTGTGGTCATCAGAATATTCAATAGTGACTTGGCTTTTTGCGTCGGGTCTTAGATATTTGATCGCATCATTATCTCTTCTCAGAACTGCAAGTTCTTTAAGGATTTGATGCGCTAGATCTAGAGCCAAAGGCATGTAGTTTTCGGTCTCGTTAGTCGCGTAACCAAACATCATTCCTTGGTCGCCAGCGCCTTGTGCATTGGCTTTAGAATCAAAATCGCCTGCTGAAATGACGCGGTCGACACCTTGGTTAATATCAGAAGATTGTTCGTGGATTGCAGAGATAACTCCACAAGAGTCTCCATTGAACATGTATTCGCTTTTCGTATAACCAATACGGTTGATAACATCTCTAGCAATAGATTGTACATCAAGATAAGCTTTGGATTTAACTTCACCTGCTAACACGACTTGACCGGTTGTTACTAGTGTTTCGCAAGCTACTTTAGAGTCTTTGTCATTAGCTAAAAAATTGTCTATTAGGGCGTCAGAAATTTGATCTGCAACTTTGTCAGGATGTCCTTCCGAAACGGATTCGGATGTAAATAAATATGGCATAATATTCCTTTTTTTAATTAGAAAAAAATTGTGGTCAACACATAAAGGAACTAAAAAGAAATTTCTGTTTTAGCATTTTTTATGGAGGTTGCAATCAGTTACAAATTTTTCCTCAGATTTAATTGTGCAAAGTTATTAAGTATTTTTATTAAATCAAAATAATGTATCCAATAAAAATAAAAACCTCATTTACTGAGGTTTTACATTGTTATAATCATTGGGAGCTTTATAAAAATTAAGTTTTTTTTCTATCGATGTTTTTATTTGTACGATAAGTTCATCAATAATTCTCTGTTTGTAAGTCGGTTTATAATAAATTAAACTAACTTCACGATAAGGGAAGGGTTTTCTAAAACGGGAAACCTTGCATTTCTGTTCTGGTGCTAGTTGGTCAACACCCATTTCTGGAATAATACTGATACCACCTAACTTATCAACCATTTGGATTAAAGTTGAAACATTAGAAGCTGCAAAATCCAAATTTTTAGGCTTTAATTTGTTTTCTTTAAGATGGCAAATGTTTTCAAATTGCGTTCTCAGACAATTGCCTTCTTCTAGCAACCACACTTTGTTAACATCGATTTCTTCTGGGACAACAAAACGCTCTTCTTTCTTTTGGCAATCTTCATCAGAAATATAAAGCATTAGTTCTTCATTAAATAGGAAGTCGTGATAAAATTCATTGGCAGCATCATAAGGTGTGGAAATAATGCCAGCGTCAAGCTCTCCCGATTTCAAAGCTTTTATGATATTGTCCGTCGTCATTTCTTTGATATTTAAATCAATTTGTTGATTTTTGGATATAAAACTAAAAATTTCGTTTGGGAGAATGTAGCCAGCAACAGTTGGTATTATCCCGATATTAATTTTCCCAGCTAAAATATTGTTGAGTTGATGCGCTTTATTTCTTAATTCGTTGACAGCGTCAACAATTTCTTTAGCTTGATCAATAATAACACTTCCTGCATCTGTTGTACGTATCGGATGGGTTGTACGATCAAAAATTTTAAGGTCAAGTTCCTCCTCAAATTTCTGAATCATTGCACTCAGCGTAGGTTGTGTAATGAAACAAGCTTGTGCAGCCTTTCCAAAATGTTTATACTTATCGACAGCAATAAGATATTCGAGTTGTTGAATGTTCACTTTAATATACTTTATCTATTACAAATATAGCTATTAATTTGTATCATAAATATATTTTTTCAAATGTATTAAGTGTCAAAATATAATAATCTTTTTAACGAATAATTATGTTTTTAAGCTAAAAATTATCAAGGATAATGCGTAACTTTATAGTTTAAAAATGTAGCTTTTATGAGTTCGGAAAAGTTAACCAATGCTGTAGGTTCACCTTATTATAATCACCAAGATTCTCAAACAGTTGGGCCGCGAGGACCTGTTTTATTGCAAGATTTTATTCTTCAGGAGAACTTGGCTCACTTCGTGCGAGAACGTATTCCCGAACGTGTCGTTCATGCGAAAGGCACTGGGGCTTACGGGAAATTCACGGTCACAAATGATATTAGCCAATATACCCGTGCGAAATTGTTTTCAAAACTTGGAAATTCATGCCGTATGTTTGCTCGTTTCTCGACGGTTGGAGGCGAGAAAGGAAGTGCAGATACCGAAAGGGATCCACGCGGATTCGCATTGAAATTTTATACAGAAGACGGGAATTGGGATTTGGTAGGTAATAATACGCCTGTTTTTTTCATAAAAGATTCAAAAAAATTCCCAGATTTTATTCATACTCAAAAGCGTCAACCCAAAACCAATCTGAAAAGCGCAACCATGATGTGGGATTTTTGGAGTCTTAATCCAGAGTCATTGCATCAAGTTATGATTTTGATGTCAGATCGTGGCACGCCTTACGGTTATCGACACATGCACGGTTTTGGATCACATACGTTTTCAATGATAAATGCAAATAATGAAAGGGTTTGGGTTAAGTTTCATTTTAAAACCAAACAAGGCATTAAAAATTTTAACCAAGAAGATGCCAACAAAATGAAAGGAGAAAATCCTGATTTTGCGCAAGAAGATTTGGTAAAAGCTATTGAGAATGGAGATTTTCCAAAATGGACACTATACATCCAAGTGATGACAGATGATGAAGCCAAAGCATTTCGTTGGAATCCTTTTGACGTAACTAAAATTTGGCCACATTCAGAATTTCCCCTTTTGGAAGTCGGTGAGATGGAACTTAATGAAATTCCTATCAATTACTTTGCACATGTAGAACAAGCAGCTTTTTCACCGAGCAATTTAGTTGACGGAATTAGTTTTTCGCCAGATAAAATGTTGCAAGGCAGATTATTTTCTTATCCTGATGCACATCGTTATAGACTAGGCACTAACTCGCATCTTTTGGAGGTTAACAGATGTCCTTTTGCAGCTAACAATTATCAACGAGATGGCCGTATGGCGGATTCTAGCCAATATCAAGACAAGCCCAATTATTACCCAAATAGTTTTGATAATATAAAACCAGATCCAGCATACAGAAGTTTTGAATATGATTTGGATAACACGCGTATTTCAAATTTTGATCGAAACGAAAATGATGACGACCATTATACGCAGCCAGGACTTTTATATACAAAAGCGATGAATGACGATGATCGCTCTGCTTTGGTTAATAATATTGTTTCTTCGATGCATGCTATTGATGGACCAATGCGCGCCACAATCATCAACCGTCAACTTTGTCATTTTTTCAGAGCAAATATTGAGTTGGGAATGAAAATCGCACAAGGCCTTAATGTTAATATTGATGCCAATATGATGACCCACGCAAAGTAGGTTTAGTAAATTTTAAAAAATAAAAAGTGCAGTTCTTCACAAATGGGAAAACTGCATTTTTTATTATGTCCAAAATACTTTTCGCTTTTTACAATTACAAGATGAAACATTATTCTTAATTTTATTGCACAAAATTTTTTACATGAAATTAATAGGACCATTTAAACAAATTGTCACTTTAGATAAAATGCCACTTAGAGGAAAAATCCAGGATGAGGCTTTAGAAATTCTTGAAGATGTAGCCGTTGTTGTAAATGATGACAAGATTGTTGATCTTGGAAGTCTTGATGATTTAAGCATAAAATATAAAGACATCGCTACCCAAAAAATTGAAGGCACACAAGTTCTGTTGCCAGCTTTTGTAGATGCGCATACACATATCTGTTTTGGAGGGAACAGAGCCAACGACTTTGCTATGAGAAATGCAGGCAAAAGTTATCTTGAAATAGCAGAAGCGGGAGGAGGAATTTGGAGTAGTGTACAACATACAAGAGATGCTTCGGAAGACGCGTTGTTGGAATTGACATTGGAGCGGATTAATTACCTCTTAAGCCTTGGTATCACCACGATTGAAATTAAAAGTGGCTATGGGCTGAATGTTGATGAAGAATTAAAAATGCTTAGAATTATTAAAAAAGCTCAGGCTAAAACCAAAGCTACTTTAGTCCCTACTTGTCTAGCAGCACATCTTAAACCGAGAGATTTCGTTGGAGATAATAAAGCTTATCTTGATTATATTTTAAATGAAATTCTACCGAGAGTTAAAGAAGAAAGTTTAGCCAAACGCGTAGATGTTTTTATTGAGAAATCAGCATTTCAACCAGAAGAAGCCAAAATTTTTTTAGAAAAAGCAAAAGCAATGGGCTTTTTGTTAACAGTTCATGCGGATCAGTTTACGCCAGGAAGTTCTCGTGTCGCGGTAGAGGTTGGTGCGCAATCCGCAGATCATCTAGAAGCTACAGCAGAAGAAGACGTAGACTTCCTTGCAAAATCAAATACTGTTGCCATTGCTCTTCCAGGGGCAAGCATTGGCTTGGGGGATCGTTTTGCACCAGCAAGAAAACTTTTGGATGCAGGTGCTATTTTTGCAATTGCCAGCGATTGGAATCCCGGATCTGCGCCAATGGGGAATTTGATAACGCAAGCTTCAATATTGGCAACATTTCAAAAATTAACTAGTGCAGAAGTCTTGGCAGCTTTGACTTATCGTGCCGCCTACGCACTAGGTTTTAAAGATCGTGGCCAAATTGCTATTGGCAAAAGAGCTGACTTTGTAAGTTTCGAAACGGATAATTTCCAAAATATTTTGTATTATCAAGGGCGATTGACAGCAAAACACACTTTTATAAATGCAGAAATAGTTTAAATATGAATTTTGATTGGCAGGGACGTTACGATGGCGATGAGGCTTTGTACCACAGAATTTTTCAAAAAGTTAAAAGTGGGACACAATTTTCTGATATTAAAGAAGGGGATTTTGTTTTACAAGGTTTTGCTGTTGACGAAGGTGTAAAGCGCAACAAAGGTAGAGTTGGCGCCTTGAAAGCGCCTGATCTTATTAGAAAAAATATGGCAAATTTTCCTGTTGTACAAGCCGATTTTAACTTGTTGGATTTTGGGAATTTAGAATGTCTAGATGGAAATCTAGAATGGGCACAAGATAATTTTGCGGAAAATGTTTCTGATATTTTAAAATCTGATGGAAAGTCAATTGGATTGGGCGGCGGACACGAAATCACTTTTGCGCATTATTCTGGCATGAGAAAAGCTTTTCCTGATGCCAAAATTGGTATTATAAATTTTGATGCTCATTTTGATAATAGAGAGCCTGAAAATGGATTAGCAACTTCCGGGACTGGATTTTGGCAAATTGCTCAAGAAGGAGTGCTTAATAGTTTGCATATTGGGATACAAAGGAATAGCAATACGTTAAAACTTTTTGATACCGCACACCAACTCGGAATGAATTATATCTTGGCAGAAGAATTGTTTTTTGAAAACCTTCCAAGACTTTATATCGAGGTTAATCGGTTTTTAGAAAGTATAGATGTCTTGTATGTTACGATTTGTATGGATGTTTTTAATGTGGCGATTGCGCCAGGCGTGAGCGCTGCGGCTTATAACGGTATTTTTGCTGATCCTGCTTTTATGAGTTTGTATCGTCATATTTTGGCGAGTCAAAAATTGAAAGCTTTGGATGTTGCAGAGGTGAATCCTGAATTTGATATTCAGGAGCGTACCGCGAGATTGGCTGCTTGTCTTGTTAATGAAGTGTTTATGGTATAATGGACTGTTGTGGTGCGTGAGGTGGACGAAGGATTTGTCTGAAAGACAAAGTCCACAATATAAGGCGAAGCCGCAGGCTTCGCCTTATATTGTGGACCGAAACGAAGTGTAGTCCGTAGAAGACCGACCCAGCGCCCCGACTGCTAGACTATTTCTTAGAAATCCAAAAATATTTTTCAGGCGGGGTGTTGGGACACGCCCATATTTTAAAAACTAACAGGAAGGCTTACTTGTGCTGTATCCCAAGCGGCCACCATATTCGCGCCATTATCGGTTTTTACAAAGCTAATCGAAAAGTTCTCGATAGGAGCTGCCAATTTTGTAGCAGGAACTTTCATGCGAACAACGTCGTTAGCGGAATTGTAGCTATAAGCACCCCAGACGTCGGTTGCTTTGTTGATGATTATGGTCCATTCGGTTTCTCCAGGAATTGCAAAAATACTATATGTCCCAACAGAAACTTCTTTTCCGTCAATGTTGATTGGTTTGTAAACTTTGAGTTCTGTATTTTCGTTGGCGCCAAAACGCCAAACTTCGTTGTATTTGATAAGGTTTCCGAAGATGGTGCGTCCTTTACTTTGTGGTCTAGAATAGATAACCTTCATCACTGGATTTACATTTTTCCCAGTTGCTGCATCCAGAGGATAATACACAATATCTAAAGGGCTAACATCTATTTTTGCAAATTTTAATTCTTTTGGATCTTGTTTGGTTTGGGCAATTCCTAATAGTCCAACGCATAAAAAGCTAATACCAATTAATTTTTTCATATTTTAAGTTTAAGTAAATTTTCGATTGCTTGGTCTAAAGTTTCTTGTTTTTTGGCAAAACAAAAACGGATGACCTTTTCGTCTATAAAATTATGATAAAAGGCCGAGAAAGGAATACCTGCAACCTTATAATTTTGTGTTAAATTATAACAAAATTCCTTATCGCCTAGATCTGATATTGCAGAAAAATCTACCGACTGGAAGTAGGTGGATTCACAGTTTAATAATTTGAATCCAGTTTCTGAAATTGCTTTTCTAAAATAATCGCGTTTGGATTGATACATTGTCGCGATTTCGGTATAATCTGTTGTTTGTTTCATATATTTTGCAACAGCGTATTGTGCTGGAGCATTGGCACAAAAAACATTGAATTGGTGAACTTTGTTGTATTCGGTCATTAGGTTTTTGGGAGCCAAAATATATCCGAGTTTCCAGCCTGTAATATGAAGCAATTTCCCAAAAGAAGCGATAACGAAACTTCGTTCTTTAAGTTCGGGATATCGTACAAAACTTAAATGTTGTTGATTATCAAAAGTGATATTTTCGTAAACTTCATCACTTAACAAAATAATATTGGTGTCTTTTACCAATTTGATAAGTTCTTGGATGTCAGTTTCTCTTAGGATCTGCCCCGAAGGATTATTTGGATTGTTAAAAATCATCAATTTGGTTTTGTTCGAAATCAAATTCTTGAGTTGCTGCCAATCTATTTTATAATCAGGTTTATGAAGACTCAATCGTTTAACAATTCCACCGAAAAGCTCAATTGCTGGTTCGTAACAATCGTATGCGGGCTCTATAATAATCACTTCGTCGCCGGGGCTTATTAAAGTAGCGATTGTTGTAAAAATAGCTTGGGTAGCGCCAGAAGTTACAGTTATTTCGGTGTCAATATCATATTCTGAATCATGCGCGTCGATTATTTTTTTGGCAATAGCTTCTCTTAGATCTATAAAACCAGCCATGGGAAGATATTGGTTAAAACCTTTTGCTGAAGCTTCTTCGAGATATTGTGTGAGTTTTGGATCGATTGGGAAATCTGGGAATCCTTGTGAAAGGTTGACCGCATTTTCTTTGGCTGCCAAGGCGCTCATTTCTGTGAAAATGCTCACCCCAACTTTTGGCAATTTGGATTTGATTTGTGGAGTCATAAATATTTTGAAAGTTGAATAAAATTAATAATAATTATTCGATTTTGTATTTTAGCAAAAAAATAAAATTGTGAAGCGGCTTATCTCTGTTGTAGGACCTACGGGAATCGGAAAAACAAAATTGGCAATCGAAATTGCAAAGTTTCTGAAAACCGAAATCATTTCTTGTGACTCTCGACAGTTTTACAAAGAAATGAAAATAGGAACTGCCGTGCCCTCTGATGAAGAATTGGCTGCCGTGTCGCATCATTTTATCGGGAACCTAAGCATTGACGATTACTATTCAATTGGGCAATTTGAGAAAGAAGCGCTTGTAAAATTGGACGAATTGTTTGTGGATCATGATTATGTTGTCATGGTGGGAGGAAGCGGAATGTACGAAAAAGCAGTGGTCGAAGGTATGAACGATTTGCCCGAAGCAGATGAAGAACACCAAAAACTCTTACAATATATTTTTGAACATGAAGGTATTGAGCCGCTTCAACATCTTTTAAAAAATTTAGATCCAGAATATTATTCGAATGTCGATCTCGAAAATCCAAGACGTCTTTTCAGGTCTTTGGATATCATTTTTCAAACGGGAAAATCTTATACCGAAAATCTGGTTTCTCCCAAAGACAAACGGAATTTTGAAACTTTCCGAATAGGCATAGATGCGCCGAGAGAAGTTATCTATGACCGTATCAACCAGCGTGTCGATATTATGATGGCACAAGGTCTCTTGCAAGAAGCAACTGGTCTGCTTGCTCATCGTGATAAAGTGGCTTTGCAAACCGTAGGTTACACCGAGTTGTTTCGATATATGGAAGGCGAATGGACTTTGGATTTTGCAATTGAGGAAATCAAGAAAAATTCGCGACGCTATGCCAAACGTCAAGTAACTTGGAACAAAAAACTACAACAGCTTAATTGGGTTAACTACGAAAATTCTGTCGAAGAAAGCTTATCTTTGCTACAACAAATTTTATAATTATGTCTAATACACCTTCTAATATGTTGGCTTTAGGAACTCTTGCTCCAGATTTTGCTCTTCCTAATCCGTCTAAAGAAAATAAAATAGAAACGCTAAATGCTCTTAAAGGCGAAAAAGCGACTTTGGTAATGTTTATCTGTAACCATTGCCCATTTGTATTAAATGTTATTGAAAAAATTGCAGAACTGTATGACGATTACAAAACTCAAGGTATCGAATTCGTTGCGATAAGTGCCAACGATGCCGTAGCTTATCCTGCTGATAGTCCAGAGCTAATGGCGGATTTTGCTGACGAACACGGTGTTAATTTTTCATACCTTTATGACGAATCGCAAGAGATTGCTAAAGCTTATCAAGCAGCATGCACGCCAGATTTTTTCTTATTTGATAAAGATCTGAAACTCGTATATCGCGGACAAATGGACGACTCTCGACCAGGAAATCATAAAGAAGTTACGGGTGAAGATTTGATTATAGCTTTTGAAAACCTTTTAGCAGATCAACCTCAAGAAGATATGCAAATGCCTAGTATGGGTTGCAATATCAAATGGAAAGCTTAAAAATATAAACGCTCTCAAAACTGAGAGCGTTTTTTATTTCAAAAATGGATTGTAGTCTTTTTCAAAACCGATACTTGTAGGATTGCCGTGTCCGCTATAGACTTGCGTTGCAGAATCCATTACCAGAAGCTTTGTTTTGATGCTATCGATAAGTTGCTCGTAATTGGCTTTGTACAAATCTGTTCTTCCGATACTTCCATAAAATAAAACATCTCCAGAAATCACAAATTTTTCTTTTTCATTATAAAAAGCAATACTTCCCGGCGAATGCCCAGGAACAAACAAAATTTTAAATTCTTCCTCGCCTAATTTTAGAATGTCGCCTTCATTCAAAAATTCTAAATTTCCAACAAATGGCGTGAACTGAAATCCAAATTGCATGGCGCTAAGTGGTGCACGGTCAAGTAGTTCTTTATCATTTTTATGTAACAACACAGGAACATTGTATTTGTCAAATGCCCATTGCAATCCCAAAACATGATCGATATGTGCATGTGTTAGAAGTATATTCTTAATTTTTAATTGGTGTTCTGTGATAAAACTTTCTATTTGTTGCGTTTCATGAACTTGGAAGTTGCCAGGGTCGATGATGAATGCTTCTTTGTCGTCATTATAAATTACATAAGTATTCTCCGAAAACGGATTGAAAGCAAAATTCTTGATGTGTAACATATTTAATTCTTAATCCTACAAAAATACCAAATCGATTCTAATTTCTTATATTCGTGAAATGAAGAAATTAAGTTTTGTTTTCCTTTTGATAATCATCAATCTTCAAGCCCAAAAGATTGCTGGCATACAATTGTTTAATCCTCAGACAAACGACGAGACGCCCATAATAGGTTTTAATCAACAACTTATTTTAAGATTTGATGATTTAACGAATAGCAGCCAGGTTTATCGCTATACGATCAAACATTATGACCGCAATTGGCAAGAGGACGGCTTATTTTTTACAGAATATGCCAATGGAAGCCTCAATGGATTAATCGACAATTTCCAATATTCTTTTAACACAGTTCAGGCTTATACCCATTATACTTTGACTTTTCCAAATGAAAAAATAAGTCCTAAAATTTCTGGGAATTTTGAATTGATAGTTTACAAAGACTCGGCTGAGAAACCATTATTTACCAAAAGATTTATGGTGTATGAAGAAGGTGCGAATGTCGGTTTGCAACTCTCAAGATTTCAAGATGCTAAAAAGCCAGATTTGCGTCAACGCATCGAGGTTCAAGCGGTTGGTAGCGGAACTAGTGTGACCAATAATATTACGTCGATCACACTTTCTCTCATGCAAAATAACAATTGGAACAGCCTTATGTCGAACCAAAGACCAACGTCAACTTTGGGAAACAAAATGCTCTTTCAACAACTCAGTTTAGCCTTTCCGGGAAATAGTGAATTTTATTATTTCGATAACAAAGTCCTCAACCAGGCTTATGATATGGTCGCCAATGTCAGCACCGAGAATGGACAAAATCAAACTTATCTTTTCCCAGTATGGGCCTATCCAGACACTTATCAACCCTATCCCGATGTCAATGGCGCGTATTATTTCCGAAGAAACGACTTAGGAATTGAAAGAGATGCTAACAAAGAAGGCGATTATTCTTGGGTACATTTCTATTTAGAAAGTCTGAAAATGGACAAAGACATCTATGTTTTAGGAATGTTTAACGATTACAAAGCCGATGATAAAAGCATCATGAAATATGACGACGCCAACAAAATGTATATTGCGGATATCTTTCTAAAACAAGGTTTTTACAACTACATGTTGGCTACAAAAAATCCTGATGGAAGCTTAAACTATGGAGAAATTAATGGTAATTTTTGGCAAACAGAAAACCTCTATCAAGCCATGATTTATTACAGACCATTTGGCAGAAACTATGATGGATTATTGGGTTACGGCGAATATCGTACCCCTGTAAGGTAATATTTTGGGCGATTCCCGAGCCAGGCTTTTTGCCAAAGCGTTCGGGACCGGGCTATCCGCTTCTATCTTTTACAATGGGCTTCGGCTCCGCTCAGCCGCATTGCAAAAGGATATCCGCTACTATCCCTATCGCAAACCAAAGAATATTTGGAACAAATTTTGACAACCAAACAAAAATATTTAGATATGACTTATACATACCAAAATCAACAATCCGGAAACGGCGGTTTTTTCACCATGCAAAATGATACCGAAGAGGTTGGACGACTCACTTACACCATTATGCCAGAAGAAAGTCGGTTTGTCATTTCTTTTGTTAATATTTACCCGAAATTCGAAGGTCAAGGTTTAGGAAAACTCATGGTAAAAGAAGCCATCGATTTTGCAAGGCAAAACAATTGGAAGGTCTATCCACATTGCTCTTATGCCAGAACTGTGATGACAAAAATGGACGATGTACAAGATGTCTTTTTGAAATCTTAATTTTTATAACAACAGAAGCGACTCAAACGAGTCGCTTCTGTTGTTAAAAGCCGAGGCTTTGTCTCACTTTTGCTAATGTCGCTTGCGCAATAGGTTTTGTTTTGGCTGCACCTTCTTGGAGCTTGGCTTCCAATTCGTCGAGATGCGTCATATAATAATCGAAAAGTTCTCTTTCTTTTTCAAAACGATTTAAGATAAGATTTAGCAATTCTGTTTTTGCATGACCATAACCAAAATTTCCCGCCAAATATTTGGCTCTTAATTCTTCAGTTTGTTCTGGTGTAGCAATCAATTGATATATTGCAAATACTTTGTCGGTTTCTGGATCTTTTGGTTCTTCCAAAGATTTAGAATCAGTTTCGATAGACATTATTTGTTTTTTTAGTTCTTTTTGAGGTGCAAAAACATTGATGATGTTTCCGATAGATTTTGACATTTTTCGACCATCGGTACCGGGAACATACATGGTGTCTTTTTGTAGTTCTGCTGATGGTAAAGTCAAGACGTCACCCATTTGACGGTTGAATTTTTCTGCGACATCTCTTGTGATTTCTAAATGCTGAAGCTGATCTTTCCCAACAGGAACAATCTCTGCATCGTACAATAAAATATCCGCCGCCATCAAAATCGGATAATTGAAAAGTCCTACGTTAACATCTGCAAGCCTATCCGATTTATCTTTGAAAGAATGGGCCAATTGTAGTCTTTGGAAAGGAAAGAAACAATCAAGATACCAAGTTAATTCACAAGTTTCAGGAATGTCGCTTTGTCTGTAGAAAAAAGTTTTCTCTGTGTCCAAGCCACAAGCCAGCCAGGCCGCTGCAATCTCGTAAGTGTTTTGTCGCAAGGTTTCCGCATCTTTTATCAATGTTAACGTGTGGAGATTAGCAATAAATAAAAAAGATTCGTTTTCTTCTTTTTTTGATAATTCGATTGCGGGAATAATCGCTCCTAGAAGATTTCCCAAATGTGGAGTTCCTGTAGCTTGTATACCTGTTAAAATTCTTGACATTATTTTGATTTGTTACAAAATTACGAAAGAATCAGCATTACACAAGACTTTTAGAATGATGCTTTTTAGATTTTTGTTTCGCGGTCAGTATTTAAAAATTCAGAAATTTTTTCTTGCTGATACTTATTGATTTGTCGCGTTTTTTTTATCAGGTTAATTAAAAACAATAACAGAATAAGACTTGTAGCAACTAAAATAATTTGATAAATACCAAAACGCTTTGAAGTTTCTTCCTTTTTTTTCGAAATTTCATCACTGTGAAGATTGATGTAGCGGTTGAGCGACTTCAACTCAGACGCTTCTTTTGTTTGTCGAACTTCTTGGTATTTTTGATTGTAAGTTTGGTAATCTTGCCAATCATTTAATACCAAATAATTATCGGACATTAGCTTGTAGATGCCTTCTTTGAGTGTTAAATCCCCAACAGGAATTGCCAAATCTTCAGCTTTTTTTAGGAGTTCTAAAGATTTGTCGTATTGGTGAATGAGATAGAATTTTTCAGCCATACCTTTGTAAGCGAAAGATTCTAAGCTTTTACTTTGCGCTTTTTTTGCGTAGTCTGTTGACTCGTTAAAATAAATTTCTGCTGGACCAAATTGTTTGAGATCCAAATAACAATTCCCAATATTGTAAGCGATGACGCTCATGTTGGCCAGAAGGCTTTTGTCGGCAGGTATAGTTTTGTAATATTTTAAAGCAGATTTGAATTTTTCTAAAGCCATCTCTGGATTGGACTGGGCACGATAAACCATGCCTCGCACAATATTGATAAATTCCCAATAATAATTTCGATGGTATCGACCAGCCGGAATTTGGTTGCATAATTCCTGAGAACGATCCAGCGTTTCCAAAGCTTTGTCATACAATTCCATTTGTTGATATTGTACCGCAATATGATTGAGAATTCTAACTTTTGTAGCTATTTTTATATCCGAATTGTTGATGAGGTTGCTGGTCTGGTTAATATAATATAACGAGCTATCGATATCGCGTTTAGCAATATAGGCATTGGACAGCAACATATAATAATGGGCTGTTTTTTCGCTGCTTTTTGTTTTTTTTGTTAGTCCTTTTGTAATTTTTATCGTTTCTTCGGGACTGTCATACATTACCGCATGAGCGCGTTTCAACAAAGAATCATCGCTAATACTCTGCGATAAAAGCATTAGTGGAAAAATAAGTAAGATGTAAAGCAGCTTGGTCATCATCTACAAAATTTTACGTTTTTTCATCTGTTGAAGATACTCGTTTGGTGAAAGGCCTGTGACATTTTTAAAAACAACTGTAAATGTACTATGCGATGTAAAACCAGCAATCTCAGCGAGGTAGCTTATTTTGTATTGTCGGTAAGTTGTGTCTGTCGTTAATAAATAAGCAATATGGTTGATTTTCAACTCGTTAATGTATGCGGTGAAGCTTTTCTCTTTGTATTTGTTAATAATTTCCGAAAGGTACTTGGTGTTGGTTTCGAGTTGCGTTGCCAAAGCCGCCAATGACATGTTTTTGTCCAAAAACAATTTTGAATTCTCAAACTTTTCTAATTTTTGAAGGATTTCTTCTTCCGTTTCTTTCGGAATAATTAGTTGTTTTTTTGCATTTGACTTTGTTACCGTATCAGCTTTTGTTGGCGTATTCTGAGAAAATAGTTTTTGTTGATTTTCAAAAAATAAAACTTGTTTATAAAGCATTTTCCGTTTTTGAAATTCTTGATAATACCAGAATCCGAAACCCGCCAAAATAGCTAAAACCATAGATAATGAGATGTAGAATGTAGATTGTTTTTTGTACAAGAAATTTTTGAAATTCTGATTTTCGTAATCTTGGTTAAGCTGTAATAATCTTCGAGTGGCTTCCTTTTTATTTTCGCTCAAGCTGGTTTTTGTTTCTTGATGTTTTTTTTCGAATTCTTCGTAGTTGACCGTGTCTTTCAGTGCGAGATAGCTCAATGCTAGCCGGGCGTAGATTTTATTTTTTAAAACAAGATAATTTTTGGATTCTATTTTGGCTAAAGCAGATTTTAACGCATTGACCGAAGCTGGATAATCTTGTTGTTGGAAGAATAATTTCGATTGTTGATCGTAAGTCGCCGCGTAGAAGTAATCAAGATTTGGGTCTTGTTTTAACGTGTCAAAAATATCATCTAGAATTTTGTTAGAAGTCGAAAAATCTCTTTTTTCAAAATAAATCTGGGACGCTAATAATTGGTTTTCTATGCTGATAAAATTCGTGTTCCAGGTTTCTGATTTGCAAAACATTTGACTTGTTTGCATGCTGAGCAATGCTTTGTCATATTGCTTCTGAGTATAAAAATTTCTGGCTTGTAGCTGATAGAGTTTGGCATACATCAACGGTTGATCTGTTTTTTGATTGTCAGCATTGGTGTTTTTTAACAGATCTGTGATGATTTTACCTGCTTGTTCATAAAGACCAAGATTTTGGTATTGCTGGATCATCGCCAGACTTATGAGAAATAGATCTTGCTTTTGCCAATAATTATCTTGATTGATATTTTCCAAAGCCATTTTTACTGCTTCGGGATAATTGCCTTGCAACGTATAGGCTTCTGCAAGAATGCTTTTGAGAATAAGATTTTGATGTTGTTCATTAGGTTTTACGCTAATGTTTTTGGTGGATTTTATAGAAGCATCAGGATCTTGATAGAGTTTTTCCATGCTATTTTCTAGCATTATTTCAAAATCAGTTTTTTTCTGAGCCGATAAAATTATCGTACTTATTAGAAAAAAACTAAAACACACTTTTTGCCACAACATTTAACAAATTTAACTTATTTTTTATGAATAAAATCGCTTGCAAATTTAATTTTTTAATGAATTGCATATTCTTTTGCATTGCAATTCTATAATTGATTTTA
This sequence comes from Soonwooa purpurea, assembly GCF_053891095.1. Classification (NCBI taxonomy): domain Bacteria; kingdom Pseudomonadati; phylum Bacteroidota; class Flavobacteriia; order Flavobacteriales; family Weeksellaceae; genus Soonwooa; species Soonwooa purpurea. The sequence goes on along the minus strand of NZ_JBSSMA010000007.1, from coordinate 19,694 downwards.
AAGGCTAAGTCTTTTTTACAGTTAACTTCAAGGTGTTTTTCGTGGAGTTCTATAGTGGACTTTTTATTTTAATTTGTTGGTGGTGAGTTGTTTGTAAAACTTTTTTTGGGTTTTCACGAAATTCTAAAAAGGAACTTTATATAAAACGTTAGCCTATTCTGTAAGTTTGAACTACTTCAATCAAATAATAATTATTATGAAAAAAATTTACGCTTCAATGCTATTTTTAGCTTCGTTGGTTAACTTCAATGCACAAGTTTACGATGTTGGTAGCTTTGCACAAATGACAGGTGTCTCAGACAACGGTGTTGCCGTAGGGAATGTATATGGTGTTTTGCAGGTGATCTGGACGGAGGCAGATGGCGGTTCGGCTATCGGAGAGACTAGCAATGACTACATTGCTGGTATGACATCTATTTCTCGAGATGGTAATTTTGTAACAGGTTCTATGACAAACCCTGCAACAGGAAAAGATGAGATGGCTCGTTATAATGTTGCATCGCAACAATGGACTTATTTGGGAGGACTTGGTGTGAGTTCTGGTACAGATACAAGCTCAGCGTGGGGAGCATCTTATGATGCTAATACAATTGTAGGTTTGGGATGGCAAACAGCTTCTAGAGCAAATGCCATTAAATGGACATCTACTGGCGGTATGCTTTCTCTAGGAAGTACTGTGTCAGGAAGAAGCTCTCGTGCAAATAGTGTAAGTGGTGACGGTAAAATTGTTGTAGGTTGGCAAGATAATACCACAGGAAGTCGCCAAGGTGTTTATTGGAAAGATGGTGTACAAAATTATATTAAAACAACCAATGGAGAAAATGTTGGTGAAGCAATTGCAGCATCTGCAGATGGTGATGTAATTGTTGGGATGGCTCTCAATGGCGATGCTTTCCGATGGAGCGCGACAGAAGGTTATACCGCGATTGCCCCACCATATCCTTCTTACCACGGTTCTGCAACCGCGGTTTCTAGTGATGGTAATACCATTGTTGGCTACTTTACACCAGATGGAGGAATGGCGCTTGATGGCGAAGGTTTTATCTGGACAAAAACTGGAGGTCTTAAAACATTTAACGATTATGTAGCGAGTTTGGGTTACGATACGTTGGACCTTAATTTTGTCTTGCCAATGGCAATTTCACCGAATGGAAAGTATTTGGCAGGAATCGCAATTAATACCGAAGACGCACGAGGTTTTGTAATTAAACTCGCGGATGAAACGATGGCAACCGCAGATTCTTCTAAAGAATCAAAAATTGGAGTTTATCCCAACCCAGCTAAAGATGTATTAAATATTAAAAACGCGGGCAAGTTGGATACGATAGAAATTTTTAACATGGCCGGTCAAAAAGTGAGCTCGAATAAGAATATTGAAAATAAACAAATCGATATTCAAAGTCTAATGAAAGGTTCCTATTTATTAAAAGTAAATAATGACGGTAAAACTGAAAGCATCAAATTCATAAAAGAATAAATCTATTTTTTATTTGATGAAGAGCCAACTCTGTTTTTGAGTTGGCTTTTTAATATTTTAAATTAAAAATTTCTGCTATCATGCGAAATTTTTATTAAAAATAAATCTTGTTGGTTTTAAAATGTTATAATTTGTAATTATTTGATAATGAGTTTTTTGTAAAATAAAATTTTCTTTTTTCTCGAATATCCAAAATCATATATGCTTTGTTTCTACAATTTTTACACTATGTTTGGTGAGCAATTAATTAATTATTATTATGAAGAAAATTTACACAGCAGCACTTGTAATTTGTAGTTTAGGATTAGCAAAATCTCAAGTTTATGAAACGGTAGATATGGGATTTATGACAGACGTATCTAACAATGGCGTAGCTGTTGGAAATGTAATGTACGGCAGTCATATTATGTGGACAGAGGCTGGAGGCACAGTTGTAATTGGCGAGCCAGCAAGTGGAGCGCAAATAGGTGGGACGACAAATGTAACAATCGATGGAAAATTCATCTCTGGTACCATGACCAACACTAACACGATGGGAGAAGAAATGGCGCTCTATAACGTTGAAACAGGACAATGGAAATACCTAGGCGCGCTAGTTCTAGGACAAGAGGTGTCAGCGTGGGGAATGACTAGCGATGGCTCTACTGTTGTAGGACTTGGATTTGTTAGCGGCATGGAAGCTCACGCTGTTAAATGGACACAAGAAGGTGGCCTTGTTGATTTGGGAAGTACTTTTCCAGAAACGAGTTCTAGAGCTAACGGAATTAATGATGATGGGACAATTATCGTAGGATGGCAAGATGACGATTTTGATCGTTTTGGTGCTTATTGGAAAAATGGCGTACAACATTTATTGAAAAATAACGATGGCGAAAATGTTGGAGAAATCTTCGCTGTAACGCCAGATGGTAAAACCATGATTGGTGCCAACTATGACTGGCCATATATCTGGAACGAGACAGACGGTTATCTAGAATTACCACACGAAGACCCAATGTATATTGGTGGCTCTATTGCTGTTACAGACGATGGAAAAAAAGTGCTAGGTTTCTATAGACCTTGGGGACAAAGCGCATTTTCTGGAAACGGATTTATCTGGACTAAAGAAAATGGAGTTGTTGATCTTAACGACTATGTACAAAGTCTAGGAGTTGATGCCGAAGGAATGACATTTTCATTACCATTAGGTATGTCACCAAACGGAAAATATATCGTAGGAATTGGTACTAAAAATGATGAAAATTTAGGTTTCGTAATCAAATTACCAGACTCAGCATTAGCCACAAATAATGTTAAAGTTTCAAAATCTGCAATCTATCCAAACCCTGTTGTTGACGTATTGAATATTACCAATGCAGACAAATTGGAAAATCTTGAAGTTTACGATTTTGCAGGTCAAAAAGTTCTAGCAACAAAAACAATTAAAGATAATAAGCTGAACGTTTCTCAATTAGCGAAAGGTGCATACATTCTTAAAGTAACAAAGAATGGTATAACAGAAAGTATCAAATTTGTAAAAGAGTAATTTCTATATTAAGTTAGGTTAATGAAAGAGAAAACCGTCATTGCGACGGTTTTCTTTTTTTATAGACAGAATGTAATTTTAAAGTAAAAAAAGATTTTTTTTTAAAATAGAATTAAAAAATCGAAATCTTTTCGCCACCAAATTTCGGCTCTATACCAAACCATAAATCCAAATAAACTTTGGCTCTTGCAAACTTCTCTCGTAGATTGGTTTTGAAGCCAGCAGCTCTATTGACATCTTTTGCATTATAGCCAAAAGCGGCGATGCCGTTTTGTTGCGCTAAAAATACAGCACGCTCGTTATGGAAACGCTGCGAAATGATAATGTAAGAAGACTGACCGAAAATCTCCTTTGCGCGTACCACCGAATCTAATGTGCGGAATCCTGCAAAATCCTCAAAAATGTGATGTTCAGGAATTCCTTTTTCAATAAGTGCAAGCTTCATATCTTCGGGTTCGTTATAGTTTTTTCGAGAGTTGTCGCCACTTACAATAAGATATTTGATTTTTCCAGCGTGGTATAATTCTGCCGCAGCATCCATCCTATAAGTAAAGTACAAGTTGGGTGTTCCATTGGCTAATGTTTTTCCAGTGCCCAAAACCAAACCTACTTTTTCATTAGGAATTTTTGAGAGATCGGATGTTACAAAATCCTTGGTATCCTTTTCTATTTTAAAATTGCTACCCCAAACAAAAAAGGCTGACACTACTGCGAGTATCAGTCCAATTATCAATATTTTTTTGAATATTTTCATTTCTAAAATTCGCGAGTTTTTTATTGAATTTTAAAAATAATATTTATTTCTGGCTTGTCAAGGTTTTAATCTAAAAATCTAAACCATTAGGGAATGCTTTTTTTCTGAAAATATACAAGAATAAAGCGCCTACCGTAATTGCAGAATCCGCAACATTAAAAATATACTTGAAAAACTCAATGTGTTTTCCTCCAAAAATAGGAACCCAATCTGGCCAAGTTGTATCAACCAAAGGGAAATGTAGCATGTCAACCACGCAACCACGCATAAACTGCGAATAACCTTGTCCCAAAGGTGTCAACTGGGAAATACCATCATAATCGATCCAACGTCCAATGCTTTCTTCATACATGGTTCCAGAATCGAAAATCATTCCGTAGAACATGCCATCAATAACATTTCCAAGCGCGCCAGCAAAGATCATCGCCATCGGCATGATGAGGTAATTGGAAGCACCTTCTTTTAACCATTTTTTGAAAAGCACCACCATACCGATGGCGAGAGCAACTCTCAGAATAATCAAAATATATTTGCCCCAAAGTCCACCAAAATGTAGTCCGTACGCCATGCCTGGATTTTCAACAAATGTTAATCGGAACCAGCTAAGGCCGAAAACTTCAACGCTTTCACCAAGATGAAAATGGGTTTTAATATAGATTTTTGATGCTTGATCAATTAATAAAATTAAAAACGTTATTAAAGCAATCTTCTTCATTATAAGCCTTTAGGTTTTGACGGTCGATTAATTTTTTCCGACGTTTTATCGTTGATTTTTGTGATCGTTTTTTTGTTGTGAAAATGGTTTCTGGTATGAAATTTTTCGAACTCGATATTCATATCTTTTAGTACACTTTTCAGTGCGGCCAATTCTGTTGTATTTTTTGTATGTACAATAATAGATTCCATAATTTTAATTTAATTTTTGGACAATTCTTCTAATCTTTTTCGGTCTTTAGAACTCAAATCATCGATGCCGTTTTTTCCCATTTTACTGAGAAGTTGGTCGATTTCTTTTTCGCGTTCTCGTTTTCTCTCGTTGAACCTATCGTCAATACTGATATATTTTTCTTCCTGAGACAAAACCGTCGATGTTATTTTCTTTCTAAAAACAAAGGCAAAAATAACGATAATAATGAGAATGATGCTAACTATTGTCATAACTTATATTCAAAAAAAGGTTTACAAATTTTTGTAAACCTTTTGATTGGTTATTGAAAATTGTAGGCTGTACAATTTACATAATATAGATTTTTATTTTATCGTTGCATATTTTTAGCTTCAATGCTTAATGTGGCGTGTGGTACAGCTTTCAGCCTTTCTTTTGAGATTAACTTTCCTGTAACACGACAGATGCCGTAGGTTTTGTTTTGTATTCTGATCAATGCATTTTTTAGATCACGAATAAATTTTTCTTGACGCCCAGCCAACAAAGCATTTTGCTCTTTGCTCAAGGTTTCAGCACCTTCTTCAAAAGCCTTAAAGGTTGGTGAAGTGTCGTCTGTACCATTGTTTTGGTCATTGATAAAACTCTCTTTTATAAGTAATAAGTCTTTTTCGGCTTTATTGATTTTTTCTTGGATTAATTCTCTAAATTCCTGCAACTCGGCATCACTATAACGCAACTTTTCTTCTGCTGTATTCATAACTATGTTTATTGTTTGATTTGATATATAAATTTAAAGATAAGAAAAAAAAATCGATATGATGATGAAAAAAAATCAACAAATTTTAATTTTTATTTAAGCTTTCTTAACTTTTACTTTAAATGTCACTTCTTCTATTTCGATTTCATCAAAACTATCAAGGCTTTCTACAATCGCAATTTCTTCTGCCAAAACTTCTGCCGTGATATAATTTTTATTTTTATTGATGTCCTCTGCGAAAGGATTGTTGTTTTCTAAACCAATTGAGATTTTATCCGTTAATTCGAAATCTTTTTCTTTTCTAAGATTCTGAATTCTATTGATGAATTCTCTGGCAATTCCTTCGGATTTTAATTCTTCCGTTAGCGTCAAATCTAATGCCACAGTTGTTTTTCCGTCGCTTGCCACCGTCCAACCTGGGATATCTTTGGTGGAAATTTCAACATCTTCAATTCCGATTTCATAACCTGCAATCGTCATTTTTCCGTCTTTTTCCAACTGGGTAATTTGCTCTGAACTTAATTGAGAAATTGCTCCAGCAACAGTTTTCATGTCTTTTCCTAATTTAGAACCTAAAGCTTTGAAATTCGGCTTAATTTGTTTCACAATGAGATGTGAGGCTTCTTCCGCATTAATTAATTGAAGTTCTTTTACGTTTACTTCTTGCTTAATGAGTTCCGAAACCGCTAAAATTTGCTCCTCCGTTTTCTTATCCAAAACAGGAATCATCACTTTTTGAAGCGGTTGACGAACTTTTACGTTTTCCTTTTTTCTCAATGAGAAAACCATCGACGTAATATTTTGAGCCAAATGCGTTTTTTCCACCAAATCGGTATCGATTAAGCTTTCATCTGCAACTGGGAAATCTGTTAAATGGATTGAATTTGCACTATTTTTTCCAGTAACAGAGTTCAAATCCTGATACAACTGATCCATGAAGAATGGCGCAATTGGAGCGGAAAGTTTCGCCACTGTTTCCAAACAAGTGTATAAAGTTTGGTAAGCCGAAATTTTATCTTCGCTGTAATCGCCTTTCCAAAATCTTCGTCGACAAAGTCGAACGTACCAGTTTGACAAATTATCGTTCACAAAAGTATTGATGGCTCTTGCCACTTTCGTTGGTTCATAATCTTCGTAGAATGCTTTTACATCTTTAATGAGAAGATTCAATTCAGATAAAATCCATCTGTCGATTTCTGGTTTGTTTTTAACTTCCACTTCTGAATAGTTGAAACCGTCAACATTCGCGTACAAAGCGAAGAAAGAATAGGTGTTGTAAAGCGTTCCGAAGAATTTTCTACGAACTTCATCAATTCCTTCAATATCGAATTTTAAGTTTTCCCAAGGATTCGCATTGGAAATCATATACCAACGTGTCGCGTCTGGACCGTACACAGAAAGCGTTTCGAAAGGATCGACCGCATTTCCGAGACGTTTAGACATTTTTTGGCCATTTTTGTCCAAAACCAAACCGTTAGAAACCACATTTTTGTACGCCACAGAATCGAAAACCGTCGTCGCAATCGCATGAAGCGTATAGAACCACCCACGAGTTTGGTCAACGCCTTCCGCAATGAAATCCGCAGGATAGGCTTTTTTATCGTCGATCAATTCTTTGTTTTCAAACGGATAATGCAGCTGTGCGTAAGGCATAGAACCCGAATCGAACCAAACGTCGATCAAGTCGCTTTCACGCTTCATTGGTTTTCCAGAATCGGAAACCAAGACAATTTTATCCACCACATTTTTATGAAGATCGATTAAGTCATAATTTTCTTCGGACATATTCCCGATTTCAAATCCTTTGAACGGATTTTCGTGCATTTGTCCTGCTGCAATAGATTTTTCGATTTCGTTGTATAATTCTTCAACAGAGCCAATAACTTTTTCTTCAACCTGCCCTGAGCTTGTCGAAGGGTCAGTACGCCAAATTGGCAATGGAATTCCCCAATATCTTGAACGGGAAAGATTCCAATCGTTTACGTTTTCTAACCAATTCGCAAAACGCCCTTCTCCAGTAGATTTTGGTTTCCAGTTGATGGTTTCGTTCAGCTCTACCAAACGGTTTTTCACTTGAGACATTTTCACAAACCAAGAATCCAAAGGATAATATAAAACCGGTTTGTCGGTTCTCCAGCAATGCGGATAGGAGTGAACGTATTTTTCCACCTTGAAAGCTCTGTTTTCTTCTTTCAGCTGAATCGCCAAATGAACATCCCAAGATTTTTCAGGTGCTTTTCCTTCGTCGTAATATTCGTTTTTAATATATTTTCCAGCGAAAACTTCAGGAACATTTTCTCCATGAATAAATTTTCCTTGCAAATCCACCAAAGGAACTAAATTGTCGTGCTCGTCTTTCACCAACATTGGCGGAACGCCAGCATCTTTAGCTACTTTCGCATCATCTGCACCAAAAGTTGGCGCCGTGTGTACAATTCCTGTTCCGTCTTCCGTCGTTACGAAATCTCCAGGAATTACACGGAAAGCTTCTTCAGGATTTTCAGCAGGTAAAAACCAAGGAACAAGCTGTTCATAAGTTGTTCCCACCAAATCTGAACCTTTAAATTCTGCTAAAATTTGATAAGGAATGGTTTTGGATTCTGAAGTGTAATTCGCAAAATCTTCATCGGTTCCTTCCACAAATTTTTTCCCGAATTGTTTTGTTACCAAAGCTTTCGCCAAGATAATATTAATCGGTTCAAAAGTATATTGATTGAAAGTTTTTACTAAAACATAATCGATTTTTGGACCAACTGTTAACGCCGTGTTGGAAGGTAAGGTCCAAGGTGTGGTTGTCCAAGCTAAAATGTAGATAGGTGCTTGTTTTTCATTATCGAATTCAGCCCAATGTAAAGCGCCTCCGCAAGTGTTTTCGGCAATATCGCAACTTTCAATTTTTGAAATACTAGCAATTTTAGAAGCGGTTTTTTCAGAAAGATTTTTTACTTTAAACTGAGCAACAACCGTCGTGTCTGAAACATCACGATAAGTTCCGGGTTGGTTCAATTCGTGAGAAGATAAACCTGTTCCTGCTTTTGGGGAATACGGCTGAATGGTGTAACCTTTGTACAAAAGTTCTTTGTTGTGCAATTGTTTTAACAACCACCAAACCGTTTCCATGTATTTTGGTTTGTAGGTGATGTACGGATCTTCAAGATCTACCCAATAACCAATTTTTTCGGTAAGGTCATTCCACACATCGGTGTAGCGCATTACCGCTTCGCGACAGGCTTTGTTGTAATCTTCAATCGTGATTTTTTTGCCTATATCTTCTTTGGTGATGCCTAGTTCTTTTTCAACGCCCAATTCCACAGGAAGTCCGTGTGTATCCCAACCTGCTTTACGGAAAACTTGTTTCCCGTTTTGAGTTTGAAAACGACAAAAAATATCCTTAATTGCTCTCGCCATAACGTGGTGAATTCCTGGTAATCCATTTGCAGAAGGAGGTCCTTCATAAAATACAAATTCTGGATACCCTTGGCGGATTTCCACAGATTTTTTGAATGTATCGTTATCTTTCCAATTGGCAGCGATATTTTCTGCAACTTGGGTGAGATTGAGGTTTTTATATTCTTTAAATTGACTCATTTTCTTAGTCTCAAGTTCTTTTATACTAAATGATTAAGTTTGCGAATTTAGTGAAAATATAGGAGAAAATTGTGAGATGTATGCTGAGAATTGTTGCACCTAAATATAAAAATGTGCTGAGAAATTAAAATATTTAAAAATCTATAAGCTGGGAATAGAAATTTTAAAAGGAGAGAGACTAGCTCTAGTTTTGTTTTTATAGGAAAAATTAAAATAAATGATATTGAGATTTAGAAAAAAACGATGTTAGTATTTCTGAAAACAAAAGACGACTCAGTTGCCTAGTCGCCTTTAAAATTCTTATGTAAATGATTTTACTTTTTTTGTATTTTGAAAGTTTTGATACTTCCGCTTTCCAGTTTAATGTTTACTAAATAATTTCCTGATGTTAAAGAAGAAATGTTGATTTGATTGTTTTTCACATCTTTAATGGTCATTAGTTTTTGTCCTGTATAACTAAGGATATTGACTTCTTTAATTGATTTTGTAGAAGAAATATTCAGGATGTCTTTTACAGGATTTGGATAAAATGTGATTTTGTCAGCATTAGCGTCGTCGACAGCCATCAAGCTACAATCCGCATCAAAAGACCAAATGCTTTCTAAGCCTGGATCTTCTTGCCAAGTTGTGGTAATCCATGTTGCTCTATCGTTCAGACTTTGAAAAGTTGGAGAGGTAAGCCATCCGTTGATTCGGTGGAAATTTAGGATTCCAATGTTATTGTTGGACTTGGACCAAACTTGTATAGTTACCCAATATCTGGTATTTTCTTGTTGGTTTACAGGAAGTTCTAGTCCATTGTTAGGGATTGTGACATTAGCCCAATAAGTTGGGAATCCCATAATTTCTTCTGTGTTTTGTATAACTTCTACATCGGGATTGTCGTAGGCTATTATCACATCACCTGGAGAATTATTGTTGTCTTTTCGGATTTCGATTTTATATTTTAGAAAATCTTCTGTTCCTGCTAAAGGCACCAAAAGAAATTTTAAAGAGTTTAATTTGAAAGCCTCAGAATCTTTCGGGACAAAAAAGTCATCAGCTGTTAAGTATCCAGCTTCTCCGCTTACCGAGCAAGCGACCCAGAATGGTCCATTGTAAGATTGGTCGCACCCGTATGTGGGTTCTGGAGGAACAGCGCCGCAGAGGATATATTTTTTCACGCTTTCGTCAGAATCTCCACATTGATTATCTGGGTGCACATAAAATCTTACAACTTCATCTTTTGTTGAAGTCCAAGTTATTCTGTCCGTTCCTGAAGCATACACTTCGGTTCCTTCTTCGTTGGAAATTGTTATGAAAGCCTTTTTTAGACTGTTGTATTCGGAATATGTAATGAAAGTGTAGGCTACTCCTGCGCTAACATTGACGTTGGAGTACGTGTTGTAGCGCGAGGCTGTGAAGATTTGTTCTTCTCTTCCTCGACATTCTGGGGTGAAAGTTTCTTCGGGGAAAGGGCCATAATAAAAATTGAGACAACCTTCTGGATTTGTTTTTTGAAAGGTGATTTTGCTTTCAAAGTTTTGGGCTTTTTGAGAGAAGCTCAATTGTGAGAGAAAGAGCAAGCCTAAAAGAGCGATTTTTTTCATGTTTAAAATTTTAATGATTGTTCGGCAAATTTTAGGATTATGAAAAATTCGGGCAAACTTTATGGTGCGTTATATATGCTCAACTCGAGATTTGTGAGTACTCATTATATACTCATTTGGTTTTATTTTGTTGCAAATCAGAGTTTTGTATGGTGTTTATAATTCTAATAAATATTTGTTGAGATCGGTTTTGCTATTGGTTAATCCTATTTTTTTTCTCAATCTGGTTCGGATATTTTCTATTGATCGAATAGAAGATTTGGTAATATTTGCAATTTCTTTGGTAGAAAGGTTAAGTTTTATGAGTGCGCAAATTCTTTTGTCTAGTGCGCTGAGATTAGGATGTAATGCGTCTAGTTTTTTATAAAAAGATTCATATACATTAGAAAATCTAAGTTCAAATTCTTCCCAATTATTATAGGCGTCGTTTTGTGTCATTGTTTTAATGACATGGTTTAAAGTGTTTTTTACGTCGGTTTTTACAGCGTCGGATTGTATTTTTTTGAGGTCGTTCATCAGAAATTGATAAAGTTCTTTTTGCTCTGTTTCTTTAATGGTTTTTATGGTCAGTTCTTTATTTCGGATTTCGAGTTCTTGTTTCAGTTCTGCTTCTTTATATTCCTTCAGTTGGTTGTCTAGTTTTGCTTTTAGCAATTTGTTTTTGTATTTAATAATAATGATGAAAAAGATGAGCAATAATATTACAAGACTGCAAATGGCAATGATGAGTGATGAGCGTTTTTTGTTGTTGGCGATTTCTAGTTCTTGGTTTTTTATTTTATTGTTGTAATCAATCTTTATTTTTTCAACATTCACGGCTTTCGATTCTATGTTGAGGTTTTTCCTGGCATTGTCATATTTTACAAAATATTCCGAAGCGGTTTTGTAATCCTTTTTAAGAAGATAAGCTTTGTAAAGTGTTTCTAAAAGATCTCTTTGTGAAAAAGTGTTCTGGGTGTTGTCTAGTTTTTCGGCGTGGCGCGCATAGAGAATAGCTTGGTCGGCATTTTTCATTTGGATATAGACATCGGCAATGTTTTGGCTTATCCAGCTTTGTGTTTCTTTATCTGTTGTATCGTTGGTTTTTGATTTTGCTTTTGTAAGAAAATCAAGTGCTTTTTCATTTTGGGAGAGCTTGGTATATGTTCTGCCAATGTTGGTTAAGAGTTCTTGTTCTAAACTTTTGTCCTGGCTTTTTTCTAAATACACCAAAGCTTCTTCGAAGTAGGATAAAGCTTTTTTGGGAAAGTCATAATTAAGATGCAGATTTCCAATATTGGTTTTCGTCTGTGCCATCATTGGGTAGTTTTTCTGTTTCTTATAATGTTCCCAAAGTTTATTGAAATAATACAATGCCAAATCTTTGTCGTTGAGTCTTGCGTACAAAATGGCAAGTTGGTTTTCTAGCTTATAGCGCCGCTCGTGTGTGGTATTTTTATAATATTCGTATTGTTTGAGAAGAGATTCTCCAAAGAGATCGAGCGCGTCAACATCAAAATAAATTTTCCCTGATTTTTTATAAAAGTTGATCCAGGCCTCGTCGGTATCAATTTTTTGGGTGTTGTCTTTGGACAGGCTGATGTAATATTTGGCTCTTTCAAAATTTTTAAATTTGAGTTGATCAGCAATTTTAAGGCTCAGTTCAACATTTTTTTTGGGATCTTTACTTTGGAGTAGGCTGTCGGTAAGAACAGCCACTTTGTATTGAGAAAATAAGGATGCAGAAATGAAAAGCATACCGATATAAATGCTTTTCTTTACTAAAAATATAAATTTTGACATGTACAAAGTGATGATTTGATGTTGATAATCTGTAATTATTAAATTATTAACAATATTATTGAATATTGCTGAATATTGAAAGCTTTTGAAATAAAAAATCTAATTTTTAGGACGTTGGTAGATTTTATTATTAAATTATTCTCAATCCTAAAATTTTACTTTGTTTAATAGGTATTTTTATATTAGGAGTGTTGGCAGTTTATTTTTGTATATTTTTCCTAAGACTAAAAAAACTTTTACATTTGCATTAATGTCAAAATATATAATTATTTTGCAAAAGTTAAAAACACAAAATCCCCATGCCTGATCTACTGAAAGGAAGCCTGAATTATTTTTTGATAGTGATTGTCTTTCCTTTTCTTTTGCTTTTCATGACCTATTATGGCTTTGAGTCATCTTACGTCAAAATAAAATATCTGGAACAACCGCCCGATTTTATTTTTTCGTCGGTCTATGCTTATCGCATTATTCCCAACTATGTCAGTGTTGAGATGAACAACGGCCTTCATTATATTATTGAAAATTATCTATTGATGCTAAAACCTATTTTGCTGAAAAGCGGAACGGTGTATTATCATAGTATTTTCCTTACTAATGCGATATTCTTTGGTGTTTCATTTGTTGTTTTTGAACGGGTTATTAATCTACTGAGTAAGAATTTAGGTTTTTCCAATCAGAAGAATTTGCTGTTGTTTTTGGTTGGTGTATTGTTGGTTTGCATGACGCAATATGTCCCTACAAATGGCGATTCTATCGCGTTGATGTTTTTTTTGATGGGTATTTTTTTTAGTTTAAAATATCAGGAATCAAGAAAGTTAAATTATGTTTTTTTAACGGCTTTTGTTATTTTTATTTCAACCTTTGTTCGGGAAACAGCCTGTCTTAATATTGCGTTTTTCGGTGCTTTATTTATCGATTTTAAAAGTTTAAAATCTTTAAAAACAAAGGATTTTACCAATCTTATCATTTTAGTTTTGGCCTTTATCATTCCTTATATTTTGTTAAGAACAGTTATTATACAACAAGAAACAACTTTCTTTGAAGGCGTTTATCTAAGACAGAATTTCACAAGTCCATTTAATTTGCTGGGATTATTGTTCGGTATAATTGGGATAGGGATTCTTAGGAAATTAGTTGTGGATAAAAGTCGGAAAGATATTTTTAATCGGTTTTTGATTTTATCTTTGCCTTATTTTTTAATGATTGTGTTGGTAGGTTTGTTTTGGGAAACAAGACTATTTTTGCCGATTTTCGTAGCTGCCATTTGCTTAGCATCTAGTTCTAAAACCGATCTAAAACTATCCGTATAAGATATGAGTATTCTGCATCCGTATTTTATCGTAGCGCTGATTATCATGATAATTTTTAGTTTTCATGAAGTCTATGCTGGAAAAGTTAATCGAAAATACTTGTATTATTTTGGTGCTTATCTTATTGTATTAGCCGGTTTTAGAAATAATGTAGGTGCCGATTATGGAAGTTATATGGGGATTTACTATTGGTCTGCTTCAAAAGACTATTGGAGTATTTTTCTTAAAGCTTTGACCTTGGATCCGCCCACGCCTGTTGAGTTGGAATGGGGTTATGTTTTGATTAACAAAATAATAGTAGGATTTAAGGCGCCATTTTACATGTTGACCTTTGTGGTTGCGATATTGGCTATTACCTTCAAAAATAAATTTGTGGAGGAAAACACAGTTTATCCCTTCACGTTGTTGCTATTACTATTTATTCCAGGATATTTTATTGGAGAAAGTGGTCAAATGCGACAAAATTTAGGTTCTTTCATCGCTTATTTTGCGATTCGATATATCAAAGAACGTAGAGTTTGGATGTACTTGCTATTCATTCATATTGCTGGAGGCATACACAATGTTTGTTATATTCTATTGCCAATGTATTGGGTGGCAAGAATTCCGCTCAACAAAATGTGGATGATATTATTAATTATCGCATCCATTATTGCTTCGCCTTTTGAAGTGTACAGAATTTTTGGAAGTTGGCTAGATTCTATGACAACGGATATTTCCATGGTTGTTGGTTTTAATGGTTATATGAATGAAGAGATTGTCCGCCAAAGAGGAGGTTTTGGAATTCCAGAAGCCATGATGCTTATTATTACCTTCTTTTTGTTTGTTTTTGACACGCCGATGAAAAAGAAATATCCTTATTACGAATACCATCGGAATTATGCTGTAATCGGAATTTGTTTTTATTTTATATTCAGGAATAATCCGATTTTCTCGTCTAGATTAGCAGGCGTATTTGTGGGATTTGCTTACATTCTTATCCCAAATGCGATGTATGTTGTTAATGAGGGGACTAAAAGATTAATCCATTTGTTTATTTTATTTCTGGTGGTGTTCAACTTTTTCGTTTTCTCGACTTTTAATAATATTATTAAAGGGCGATTTACAATTGATACCTATAAAAACTGGATCCTTCCTTAAAGTTAATGAAACTGGAAAAAGCTTTAGAAAAAATAAATCTCAAAGCGTTAGCCTATATTATTACGCTAGCGACGGCACTTTATACTTTGGTTTTTACGTGGTTTCATAATGCTAAATTCGATGGTTATATTCTCGGAGATTGGTTGATTAACTATCAAGATGGCGGTTTCAAAAGACGTGGATTATCCGGAAGTTTCTTTTTTTTGATCCAAGATATTACAGGGTTAAAACTAAACTTTATCGTTTTTGGATTTCAGTTTGTTATCATTTTCTTATTCTTTTTTAATTATTTTAAAATTATAAAACATAAGAAAATCGACCTGCCATATATATCGCTGATGTTGTCATCGGTCGGCTTTGTTGGGCTCTTTAACACTGTTGATTATGCCGGAAAAAAAGAATTTATTGTCTTTCTTTTGTTTTCTTTTCTGGTTTATTTCTTAATTAACAATAGATTAACACGACCTAAAGAGTGGCTGATAACATTGGGATTATTTGTGACCATGTTTTTGCATGAAGTTACCTTGTTCTTTGTTCCTTATTTTGTAATAGCCTTGTATCTAAAGGAAGGTAAATTTGAGTATAGACGCTATTTTAAATTCTTTGTTGCAGTTTTTGTTCCCGCAATTCTGATTGTCGTGTTTGGCGGAAATATCAACGAAGGACAATCCTTGGTGATTCTCAAAGAGCGTGACGTTGTTATGACGCGTGGTATTTTCTTTTGGGATATTAACGAAAGAGACTATATCAAA
Source organism: Soonwooa purpurea (assembly GCF_053891095.1). NCBI lineage: Bacteria > Pseudomonadati > Bacteroidota > Flavobacteriia > Flavobacteriales > Weeksellaceae > Soonwooa > Soonwooa purpurea. The sequence goes on along the minus strand of NZ_JBSSMA010000007.1, from coordinate 4,134 downwards.
AATGCTTTTGATGATTATCGATGGTATTTTTTTAGTTTTGCTATTAGTGTTTTCCATATTTTATTTTATTTAAAAGTCGAAAACTTTAAGAAGATTTTAGCCTTTTTACTACTCGGTGCCTTTTTGTTTTCGTTGCCACTATTTGTTTTAGCAATCGACTGGGGTAGATGGATGTACATCCACATGATGTTTTTAATTATCCTTTTTCCAATGTTTCAAAAGACCACAAAATCTATTTGGCAATATACTCCGATTCAGTTGAACAAAACCCATATAATAAGTGTGCTAATAATTCTTATATCATTAATATATAGAGTAGAAATGTCCGGAAAAGGCTTCACCTGCGAAGGCTTGTTTTACAGATTGTTTTTTGTTCCTCTTGAGCTGATTCATAAAATGATTTGATGCAATAAATTTCATTTTAAAAAAAAACCTCTACTTTTGCAGAAAATTTCAGAATGTCCAAAAATCTAGTTATCGTAGAGTCACCTGCAAAAGCAAAAACCATCCAGAAATATCTGGGGAAAGATTTCGAAGTTAAATCTAGCTTCGGTCACATAAGGGATTTGCCTAAAAAAGGGATGGGTATAGATTTGAGTAATTTTACGCCAGATTACGAAGTTTCTGCCGATAAAAAGAAATTGGTAACAGAACTGAAAGCCGCAGTTAAAAAAGCCGAAATGGTTTGGTTGGCTTCCGATGAAGACCGCGAAGGAGAAGCTATTGCATGGCATTTGGCTCAAGAATTAAAATTGAAGCCCGAAAACAGAAAAAGAATTGTTTTCCATGAAATTACCAAGAATGCAATTTTAAAAGCTATTGAAAATCCACGAGATATCGATCAAAATTTAGTCGATGCACAACAAGCAAGACGCGTTTTAGACAGGATTGTAGGTTTCGAAATGTCACCCGTTCTTTGGAAAAAAGTAAAACCAGGACTTTCTGCGGGTAGAGTACAATCGGTAGCGGTAAGACTTGTTGTGGAAAGAGAAAAGGAAATCCGAAATTTTACTCCAACAGCGAGTTTCAAAGTGGATGCTGTTTTTCTTAATGATTCAAAACAGGATATTGCAGCGAAGCTTAAAAAAGATTTCGCTAAAGAATCTGAAGCGGAACAATTTTTAGAGCAAGCCAAAAATACCGAGTTTAAAGTTCTAAATGTAGAAACAAAACCAGGTACGCGCTCGGCTTCGGCACCTTTTACAACATCTACACTTCAGCAGGAAGCGTCTTCAAGATTGGGTTATAATGTAACCACAACCATGCGTTTAGCGCAACGACTTTACGAAGAAGGTTTTATAACTTATATGAGAACCGACTCCGTGAATTTATCTCAAGAAGCTATCCAAGGCGCTAAATCTCAAATTTTATCAGAATACGGAAAAGAATATTCTTCTCCAAGAAATTATACTACAAAATCGGCTTCTGCACAAGAAGCTCACGAAGCTATTCGTCCAACAGATTTTTCTGTGAAAAGTATTGGCGATGCACAGCTTAATAAATTATATCAACTGATTTACCGTAGAACTTTAGCCTCTCAGATGTCGAATGCTAAAATTGAGAAAACGGTTATCGAAATCGGAAATCCAAGTTTGCCACAGCATTTTGAAGCGCAAGGAGAAGTTATTGTTTTTGATGGTTTCTTAAAAGCTTACGGCATTGTAAAAACGGAGGATGATGATGAAGAAAACAACGAAAAACTGCTTCCAAAAGTAAAAGTAGGTGAAGTTTTAGAGTATAAATCAATTGTTGCTTCGGAGAAATTTACAAGACCTTCTGCAAGATATACGGAAGCTGGTTTGGTAAGAAAACTGGAGGAATTGGGCATCGGTCGTCCTTCTACTTATGCACCAACTATCCAAACAATTCAGAATCGTGAATATGTTGACAAGCGTGAGATAGAGCCACAAACCAGAGAAGTTGTACGTATTTCTTTAGCGAAAGGAAATATTAAAAAAGAAGTTCTTGACGAGAAATTCGGTGGCGATAAAAATAAATTCGTTCCTACAGATATTGGTGAAGTGGTGAATGATTTCCTAACGTCTAATTTTGCAGAAATTTTAGATTTTGGTTTTACAGCAAGAGTTGAGCAAGAATTTGATGATGTTGCCAATGGCGGAAAAGAATGGAAAAACTTAATGACAGATTTCTACGGTGTTTTCCATCCGAGAATTGAAGATGTTGAAGAACATGCAGAACGCGCTACTGGAGACCGTTTGTTAGGAATTGATCCTAAATCGGGTAAAAATGTTCACGCAAGAATTGGCCGTTTTGGAGCGATGATTCAAATTGGTGAAGTGGAAGACGAAGAAAAACCAATTTTCGCCTCATTGATGAGTGGTCAAAATATCGCAACCATTACTTTAGAAGAGGCTTTGGAATTGTTCAAACTTCCTTTTGATCTTAATGATTTTGAAGGTCAAGGTGTAACTATTGGCGTTGGACGTTTTGGGCCTTACGTGAAATGGGGCGAAACTTATATTTCAATTCCAAAAGGTGAAGATCCACTATCTGTAAATCAGGAGCGTGCCGAAGAAATTATTAGAGAAAAGCAAAAAGCCGATGCGCCAATTGCGAGTTATAAAGGAGAACCTGTAACCAAAGGAACGGGAAGATTTGGTCCATTTATCAAATACCAATCCATTTTCATTAATGTTCCTAAGAAATATGATTTCAATAATCTTTCTCAAAACGATATTGTTGAATTAATAGAAGCTAAACTTGAAAAAGAAGCCAACCGTTATATTCAACAATGGGAAAAAGAGAAAATCGCTCTTGAAAACGGACGTTGGGGACCATTTATTAAGTTCGGAAAAACCAATCTTAAAATTCCGAAAAGAGCCGATGGCGAAAAATACGACGCCGAAGAGCTTAAAGAAATTGATTTGGAAACTGTAAAAGCATGGATTAAAGAACAAGATCCAAAAGCTTTTGAAGAAAAGAAAAAGGCTCCTGCTAAAAAAGCTGCCGCAAAAAAGCCAGCAGCTAAAAAAACGACAACAACGAAAAAGAAATAATTTTTCTTTAAAATATAAATTCAGCCATCTGCAAGATTTTGTAGATGGCTTTTTTATTGTAAATTGTCTTGTTCAAAAAAAATCTCAATTATGTCCGAAATCAAAATCCTTGATTTACAATTTCAAGATACGCCACATGCGATAGGTTCTTTTTTAATTCCAAGTAAGGATGGTTTGGTGCTTATTGAATCTGGTCCAGAATCTACTTTTCTTCATTTAAAATCAGCCATCGAAAATGCAGGTTTCAAAATTGAAGATATAAAACACGTTTTGTTAACGCATATTCACTTTGATCATGCTGGTGCAGCTTGGAAGTTTGCAGAACTTGGAGCGAAAATTTACGTTCATCCTATCGGTTATCCACATATGCTGAACCCAGAAAAACTTTGGAACTCCGCAAAAATGATTTATGGAGACGATATGGATCGACTTTGGGGTGAGATGAAACCCATTCCAGAAAACCTGCTTGTAAAAGTGGATGATAACGATATCATTAAAATTGGTGAGCATGAGTTTAAAACCATTTATACACCTGGACACGCTGTTCATCACAATTCTTATAAATTAGGAAATGTTATATTCACGGGAGATGTTGGTGGTGTTAAAATCGGGAATCATCCTGTTGTTCCGCCTTGTCCGCCGCCAGATATCAATATAGAATTATGGAAATCTTCTTTGGATAAATTGGATGCTGAAAACGCCGAAGCTTTTTATTTGACGCATTTCGGTCGACAAGAAAACGTTAAGCAACTTACCCATGAACTTAGATTAATTTTGGACGATTGGGCAAATTGGATTCAACCTTATTTTGATGAGAATGTTCCAGCTGAGGAAATTGTTCCAAAATTTATGGCTTATACCAAACAACAACTTCAGGAAAAAGGTTTATCTGCCGATGAAATTCAAGTTTATGAATACGCTAATCCTTCTTGGATGTCGGTTTCTGGACTTTTAAGATATTGGAAGCTAAAACAACAAGGAAGAATATAGTTTTTCTTTCCTGGCAATCCGCCTCCTTTTCTAATTCTTTGCTGCGGCCGGGCTGTTCGCTGTATCTTGCTTGCTTCGCTCGGACGTCTATCTTCTCTAGGCTTCGCCTTTCGAAGACCGTCGCCTC
>NZ_JBSSMA010000006.1:0-208493 GCF_053891095.1 Soonwooa purpurea | reverse complement strand
TTTTTGCCCGTTTCGATATCTTCCAACGGGGTGCTTTCGGCCATCACCGCAACGTTCTGCTTTCCCTCGGCTCCCCGGCCACGTGTACCCTTGCCTCGCTCGATTTCCTTACTGGCCACCGAAAAGTAACCCTCATCCAGTTCTATCATCCCTTCCAGTGTATACCTTGCATCCCGGTTGCCCATCGCCCTGCGGAGTTTGTGTACCATCGCCCATACCGGTTCGTAACGCTTCAATCCTAATTGCTTCTGGAGTTCGTTGGTGGAGAATCCCTTTTTTGTGCAACTCATCAGGAACATCGTTTTGTACCACACCAGAAACGGCAGCTTGGAGCTCTCCATGTTCGTACCGCTGCGCAACGAGGTGCGGAAACGGCAACCTTTGCATTCATAACTCCATTTACCCTGTAACCAATAATGGGAAGTGCCCCCGCATCGCTTGCAGACAACCCCTTCCTTATCACGCTGCTCCTTGAAATGCAAACGACAATCTTCCTCCGAACCGAAATGAGCCGTAAAACTGAATATGTTCATAATCCCTGCTTTTTGAGCGCTAATATACTAAAAATATTAGGTGTGTTTGCGGAGAATCAGTAGTTTTATGTTTTAAAAGTTAAACCTTAATCCAATTCCCGCTGATGGTCGGAACTGGTCCCTTGATGTATTCCAAAGCACTTTAGTACGACCTTGTATCAGTAATACAAAGCGATCGGACAAATAGGTTTCCAAAGACAAACGTCCTCCGGCTCCATAGACAAAACTTTCTTCGTTCAGTATTTCGGCTCCATCAAAAAGCATTTCCTTTCCACGGTTAAATGTTTCGTAGCCAATAACTCCGTTGAGTGTTGCGTTTAGGTTGATACTTTTTCGGAAGTTTCCCAACAGCCGAAGACTGTATCCTCCTTCGGCCATATAGGTCTCAACAGGTATTTCAAGCTCTTTGTAATTAGAATATTCATGGTTATATTCCAGTGCCCATAGCCAGTAATTTCCGTTTTTACCGTTTACTGTCATTGCCAGATTTATATAGTAGTCATTTCCAATTTTATCATCTGATAATATTCCAGCACTTACTTCAAGTGCTTTTTGTTTGGGTACCATCCGCTGTGCGTTTGCCGATGTGATACCGATAAGTATCAATATCACTGTATATATATAATATTTCATTGCCTTATTTTTTTGATTAGTTAATTTTGAGATGCATCGTATTGATAAGTCTTGCATTTACCAGATCGGAATTTTCTATTTGCAAAACCTGATGTCTGCCTCCGTTTTTCTCGAAAATCTCAATCAATAGCACTTTATCATCCGTAATTGTAAACTGATCCAATAGGAATACGTTTTGCTCCGTAGTATTACCAATAATTTCGTCAAGAGGCTTGTATATGCGTAGTGGCTTCATTGGTTTTTCTTGTATTACGGTACGTTTTGCAATCTTCTTATCCACAATTTTGAAATTCACAAAATCAATCTGAAACGGAACATTACTCTTATTTCGTAGTTCAGTATGGAAATAAAACTTACCATTATGGATATAAACCCCTTTCAACAAAAACTGTATGCCGTAGCTTTTTGACCCGATATGTTTGATGATCCTCTTGTCCTTATTGTAAATAGTTTCCAACAGCAACCCCGCCAATGATGGAGAGTTCTTACCCAACTCTTCAAATAATACATCATTTTCATTTTCCCGGCTAAGTTGTTTCTGCATGGTCAACAAGTCATAATTTAATGACGATGGGTATGAACTATAAAAGACATTGAAGTTGTAGAAACGGCCGTCTTCGGTAATCACCGAAAAATTCGTTTCTTCTTCAAAATCACGTACGGTAGCCTTTATACGCAATACATTTTCGGCATCTTCTGCTTTACCCGCTATCAGATACTCGCTTCCCAAATCCACGTAACGAATAGCCGCTGGAAATATCAAATGCGAGGTTTTAGTATAGGTTACTTCCATTTGATAAGGTTCTACTTTACCCATTGCTAATTTGGATGTGTTATTGGCATTTTGTGCCTGGCTTTTGCCGATCAGTCCAACCAAACAGGTTAACATCAGCATACTTTTAATTATCGTTTTCATATTTTAATCTTTATATTTTTTGATTTATTAGCTTTTAGACACAAGAAACACCTGATGTCCAGCCTTCAACGTTACTTTAGGCGTCCTGACTTTCTTAGAGAAATAACCGGAAACTCCTTGTACCACACCACGACTCAAATCGCCTGCTACCTGCTGACCTGCCGAACGTGTCATCATAATACTCGTACCTGAAGTCTGGCTCATGTTAGCTGCTATTTCCGTCAGGGCATTCATTTCAGGAGAATAAGGTACATATAGTCCCTGTTGACCATCAATATCGTATATGGTGATATCTACAGGGATAATGTTTCCTTCCAGTTCTACTGAAGTCACCTTTAATTGCAATCTTCCATTTAGGAATTTTGCAGTAGCCGTTAACACCGTTCCTTTTGGAATGGTACGGTTCGGAGTTTTCGCATCTTCTAATATGCGAACACGAACACCAGTTTCTCCGGTTACTACCTGTGTTTCCTGTACTACAGCACGAATACTGTTTTTTGGCTGTATTACCTGCTCTGAAACACCTGCGGTGTAAAATCCTCGATTTCGGGTTTCACTCCAATTTGCCAGAAATGCACTATCTGTTGGCTCTCTGTACAATGCTGACACAGCACTTTTTTTGACAGGTGTAAATGCTACAAAATGTTCTTTTTGAGTAGTAGATGATGATGCAGGTATTGTTGTCGGAAGTTCAGAACCGGGAACGACAGTTGTAGGCTGAGAGGGAGTATTGGTCGGTAGATACTTCGCAGCCATCTGGTAGGACTTTTCCATAAGTGCCAATTGGGTTTCGACCGGATCGGGTGCCACCACGTCTTTTTCTGCTAATTGCTGTTTCAGTTCGTCTAATTGTTTGCGAAGTTCCTGTGTTTCATAGTTGGGTTCATTATAGAACGAACCGAGAACGCTTTGAGCATTTTGATAACTATTTAGTGCAGGATTACTTCCTCTACGTTGATTACCACTGAATAAACCCGTATTTCCCTGTGCCTCTTCAGAAAGATCTGGTTCCATGGAGTTTGCTGAATCTGTATTCCAATAATCAGCTAATGTGGTCAACCCATTACGCTTTTCCTGATTTTTCTGCTCCAACATTTCCAGCTCATAAGCTTTCTGTTTGTCCGACTGTAAACCTGCATCCGTAGCCTGTGGTACAGCATCGTTTAAACCAATATCCTCTATCTTGTTTTTATCTTCTGATGGTTTAAATATGAGCCACATACAGCCAACAAACACGATTCCCATCAAACCAAATATGATTGGTTTCTTCAACTTTTCAGTCTTATTCTGTGCATTGTCCTGCAATACATCAGGGTTTTCATTCGGGGTACCTTCCGTAACCCGAACTCCCAATTTTTTATTTCCATTTTCTTTCATAAAACTTTTCTTTTAAAATGTTTGACAATGAATCCAATCCTCCCGTCTCGGATTTCTTTTTCTGTATAACTGGATTTTCGATATGTCTGATCTCTATAGTGGGATTAGGCTTAGAGGTGTCGAACCAAACTTTTGCGATGACGATAACCGTTAAAAGCAGATAGCCCATAAAAAAAAGCAGCGTATATTTATGTTGTCTCTTTACAGGCAACGACCGCCAACGTTCATCAAGTTTGTTAAACCAATTATCCAATCTTTCCCTTAGTTTTTTCATACTTTAATTATTTGAGGTTATTACATTCTGAACCCTCTTTTGCAGGAAGAGATATGTTCTTTAGGTTTTTCAGTCACCTGGGAAATGGCTTCTTTTATCATGGGAAACGAGCTTGTTGTAAAGTTGGTTAGCTTAGATTGCTTCAATAGTTGTCCATAAGGATCTATTCTTCTTACATACATTTCCGTTTCCTGTAAATCAAATTTCCCATTCTCGTATTTTACCCACATATCACATTCAATCTTTGGCTTGTTTTCACCATTCCATTCGAGATATGTAGATAGATGCAAATGGCTTGCTACTAATGGTGCTTCTTTGCCTTTGCCCCAAGCCTCCAAAAATTCACTGATGCTATCCTTTAATTTGCCTGCATAAGAACTTTCAGTATGAAAAAAACCAGAGTATCCTTTATCAATAAGGGTTTTCACGAACGTGTCTAAATCAAGTAAGTGTTTCATGTGCTTAATCTTCAGCGTTCTATAACTTCAATATCCTTGTTTTCTAACACCGCAAATTTTTCTATTGTAAAGCCTTGTGGGTTATTGTCAGAGCGAACGGAGTTAACCAAGTAGCAGGATGTAACCAGGTTACGCCTTGTCACATTGCTTGACCTGATAATGAACTGTTTTGCATAAGTTTTAACAGCATACGGATAGGTATCAAAGTTGCAGATTACGCTGTCCACTTCAGTACGTTGTTGTACGTTACCGGATATGATACGGTTGTAATATCCTTTTTCGGACAAATCCTTGTAATAATCAAATGCCGATTTGTCGGCAAGATTAAATGCTCTTTTCATATTGCTTTCAATAGCATTCTTTTCAGGTGCGAGCGTGAAGAACAATTCGTGAAAACGACGGATATGCTCACGAGCTTCAACCGGACGGTTTATAGAAGCGTCCTGAGAGAGTGCCAACATGAGTGATTTGCCGTTATCCAACACATAGACTTTTTGTCGTTGCTCCTCCGCAAAGCGGTAGGACTGCCAAACGGCATATCCTACAACTCCAATGCAGAGTACCGCAAAGACAATAGCATACAGCCTTATCTGCTTAAAGCTGTTTTCGATATTTCTTAATGTTTTAAATTCCATTTCAAATGATTTAAATTTTATTATTTACCCATTAATTTTCCTCCGATATTACCTGCGGTAGAACCAGCACCGGCACCGGCAATATTTCCAGTTTTCATAGCAGTCTGGTTCACGTTACGCATAAAGTTTCCGGCACCTCCTGCCTGAATGATCCAGCCTGCGGCTGTAGGAACGGTAAAGTATCCTACGATACCGATAATCATAAAAATGATATAAACCGTATTTGAAGTGTCAGGGATATAGGTTGGGTCGGCAAGCATCTCTATATCTCTTTCAAGAATCAATGATTGTATTTTGGCAAGCATAGAACTGAACAAATCAGCCACAGGTAACCATAAATACACACTGATATACCGTGTGAGCCATTGTGTGAGCGTACTCTGAAACCCATCCCACACAGAAATAGCAAAGGCTATTGGTCCCAGAATGGACAAGACAATCAGAAAGAACGTCCGTATGGTATCTATGACCAGAGCGGCTGCCTGAAAGAGTACTTCCAGAAATTCCCGAAAAGCATCCCTTATCCATTTTTTCATTTGATACATACCACGTTCCATATACATTCCCGACATCGTAGCAATGTCAGAGGGTGACCATCCCAATTCTTCAAGCTTCCTGTCAAATTCCTCATTGGAAACTAAATAGGCGGTTTCGGGATTTCGTACCATAGCTTCGTATTCCAATTGGTCTTTCTGAGCTTGCAACTCATTAAGGTCAAGCACCTGGTTTTCCAGTATAGCATGAGTGCCCTTTACTATGGGACTGAGTACCGCATTGATAGTTCCCAAAACCATAGTTGGAAAAAACATAATGCACAATCCCAAAGCAAACGGACGTAGTAAGGGGAATACATCTATAGGCTCTGCACGGCTGAGTGCCTGCCATACTTTGAGAGCTACATAAAACAGAGCCCCCAATCCGGCGAGTCCTTTTGCTACAGCCGCCATATCGGCGGACAGAGGTACCATCTCATCATACAATGAGCGTAGAACTTCATGAAGATTATTAAATTCCATAGTTTACCAGTATTTTTGTTCAGGATTTCCGTAAAGTTCAAGTACTCTTTTGCTATTATTTTTCTTTTTAGCTCTTAGAAAACTGACCGAAATATTTTTACTGGTATAGTACCGTACAAGGCTGTGGTACTCTTTAACTTCTTTATAAACACGGTCGATGATATCCATACGTTCTTTATCGTTTAATGAAAGACTGGATGAGGAAACAATCTGCTTCAATTCTTTCAGTAGCTCCGTGCTTTCATTCAATAGTGCAGAATAACCATTGGCGATAGCAGCCAATTCTTGTTGTGAGAAATTCGGATCGTTCATCATCTTGCCGAAATTCTGTACATACATTTCAGATACGTCTCCAACAAGTAAGACAGTTTGCTGTACCTTTCTCGCATCTTTTACCAGATTACTGACCGCTTTCAACTTGTCGTAATATTCCTTACCTTGTTTATACACCTTTTCTACTTCCTTAAAATTTTTGACCACATTGGAAACTGTGGAAGATGTTTGTATGATTTCATTAGCACTGTTAAGAATGCCGGAAGCCAGGTTAGCTGGGTCAGTGACAACAAATTGTGCCTTGGCAGAAGGTGTAACAGCCAGTATAATTACCGTGAACACCATTAACATGATTTTTTTCATTTTATTGATTTTTAATTGATTAATAATTACCTGATTTCTATTTTCGCTCTTCAGCAATTCGTTTTATAGCGAGTTCTACATTACCGTCGAGTTCCTTAGCAAGCTGCATAACCTCCATTTTTTCGGTTTCTTCCGTAGTGTATGCGAGATATTCCTGCATGCTTACTTCTGTAGCATAAACGGCGGAGTGCGTTCCGCCCAATCCAATCCAGACTTCTTTGTACAAGCGTTTGGGGTCGTTGTTCATATTGATAGAAAGGATCTGAGATTTTTCTTTTTCAGTGAGCCCGAGCATCGCCTGGATGTCATGAAATTTATTCATATACTTTCGCTGATCGAGCAGTATTTTACAATCACTATTATTGATAATGGATTCTTTCACAATAGGTGATTGGATGATGTCGTCCACTTCCTGCGTTACTACAATTGCCTCTCCAAAGAACTTTCTGACTGTTTTAAACAAATACTTTATGTACTCAGCCATACCTTCCTTTGCAATTGCCTTCCAAGCTTCTTCAATTAAGATGAGCTTACGGATACCTTTCAACCTTCTCATCTTATTGATGAAAACCTCCATGATGATAATCGTGACAATAGGAAAGAGAATTTTGTGATCCTTTATAGCATCAATCTCAAATACGATAAAGCGTTTAGTCAGCAAGTCAAGTTGTTTGTCTGAGTTAAGCAGATAATCATATTCACCTCCCTTGTAGTAAGGTTCCAGAACATTTAGGAAATTGGCTATGTCAAAGTCTTTTTCCCGAACCTGCTTTTCTTCTAATACTTTGCGGTAGTCTCTCTGTACATATTCGTAAAAACCATTAAAGGATGGATATTCATCATTGATCTTAATACGCTCTATATAACCGCTTACCGCATTAGACAAGGCTACTTCTTCTGCTCTTGTCGGTGGCTCATCATCTCGTTTCCATAAGGTTAGTATCAGGGTTTTGATACTTTCTCTCTTCTCAATATCGAATATGCCATCGTCTGTAAAGAATGGATTGAATGAAATAGGATTATCTTCGGTATAAGTGAAATAAACACCGTCTTCACCTTTGGTTTTTCCATAGATCAGCTCACATAATCCCTGATAGGAATTACCTGTGTCAACCAACAGCACATGTGCCCCCTGTTCATAGTATTGACGAACCATGTGGTTTGTAAAAAAAGATTTTCCCGAACCTGAAGGTCCCAAAATGAATTTGTTTCTGTTCGTGACGATACCTTTTTTCATAGGCAAGTCCGATATATCCAAATGGATTGGCTTTCCCGTTAACCTGTCTGCCATCTTGATACCGAACGGTGATGGTGAACTTTGGTAATTTGTTTCTTCTGTGAAGAAACACAACGCGGGTTCTATGAAGGTGTAGAAACTTTCTTCAGAAGGAAAATCCCCGGCATTGCCCGGCATTCCTGCCCAGTACAAAGTTGCTACATCAGTAGTATTGTGTCTTGGTTTGCATTCCATCAAAGCCAGAGCACTACCGGTATCATTCTTAATCTGTTTTAGTTCGATCGGATCCTCAGACCATGCCAGTACATTGAAATGTGCACGAATGGAAGACAGACCATGTGAATGAGCCTCATTGAGATAGCGTTCTATCCATTCTTTGTTAATCTGGTTGGCACGGCTATACCTTGCCAGTGAATGCATATTCCTTGCAGACTTTTCGAACTTTTGGAGGTTTGCTTCGCTGTTATCTAAGAAAAGGTATTGATTATAGATGTGATTACAACTTAACAGTAGTCCAACGGGAGAAGCGAACGACAACAAACAGTCACTTCGGTCTGTAGATAATTTTTCGTAACGCGTATCAGCAGATACTGTTCCCGGTAGATCATCCGTATCAGATAAGGTATGTAAACATAATCTTTTGTTCCCTATACGAACTTCTTCAGACCCCAAAGCAATGTCCTGTAAAGGCCTTCCCTCATCTCTTGACAAGGTGAGGTACTGTTCCAGCAATCCTTGCTTGCCACTCGTTCCGACGATATCCTCTTCGCTCAGACGTTCCAGTTTTACAAAATCGCTATCATTCACTATCCTTTCAAACTGTGCCACAGCTTCCATAAAGCGATGAATGATTTCCTTATCCCTTATTTCTTTAGGGATAAGCACACCCTTGCAAAGTGAACTAAAGTTGCTTTGCATACGCATACGTTCTTTAGTGGTCTTGGTAAGAAACAAGTAACAATAATGATTCAGAAAAGGACGCTCGTTAAAATGCTGTTGATACGATTTTGCTAAAAAGCTTTGATCTTCTTTTGCAATATCAGGAGCGTAATTTTCTTTGATATACCAATCTTGTTTGTGAACGACTGTAAAATCCGGTAAAGTTTTGATCGCCTTGTGCCATGCGGAATGTATAGCTTCGTATTCTACGGAAGCAACCGTAAACAGTTCGGGCAAATGTACCCGAAAGCAAGCCGTAATGTCTGCATCTTTAGAGATGATGCAGTTGTTTTCCACAGCCAATAATGGGAACTTGCTTTCCAACGTAGTGGCTTTTGCTACATTTCTCATAAGCCGACAGATTTAGAGGTGAATTTTAAATAGCGATGTACGGGTTTCCGGCAGATGATATAACGTGGATGCCTCTTATTGGCACCCACTTTCATTAATCCGTATTCACCATACTTCTGGTTCAGAGAGAATGTCTGCCAGACAATAAGAGAGCCTCCTCCAACTCCAATAAATAGACACACATAAGAACTTACGCCTGCCATATACAGTATCATCACCAGAACAAGCATACCCAGTAAGCCACCTGCAAAAATGAACAGATACTGTGCTTTCAATCCTTTGAACTCGACTGTACGTCCAATGCCTTTATTAATATTGTATTTACTCATAAGGCAAAGGATTAAAGGAAGAATGAACGAAGAATAGTTGCAGCAACGATCAAAAAGATACAAGCTCCAAACCATGATGCCGCAGTCTTGCTTGTATCAGGATCACCACTACTGAATTTATTGTACACTTTAACACCTCCGATTAACCCGACCACGGCACCAATGGCGTAAATAAGTTGTGTGGCGGGATCGAAATAAGAGGTTACCATTTGCGTGGCTTCGTTGATTCCCGCAGAACCGTTTCCCTGTGCAAATACCCCAAATGCTGACAGCAAAGCCGCACCTGTCAGCAGCACTTTTTTTCTTTGTTTTTTCATCTTTAAAACGAATTAATTTGTTACGATTTCCTGCACCTTGCAGGCTTTCGGAACAAATGTGCGACGTAAAACAAAGCACTCTTAAAAAGTGTCGTTCAGTGGAATAACTTGGCTTTCAAAGGCTTTTCGTATGAAAATTGAGTATAAAAAAACGCCAGCCTTTTGATGGCTGACGTTTCGTTCTTTTTACAATATTCTCACATTTTTCTACCCTTTTTCCTTTCTGAATTATAAGGAGTATTCGAGTTCTTATTTTCTTTTTTAATTTTATCTAAATTCTCTTTGATTTTTTGAGGCACATAAATGTCTTCCCATTTTCCTTTTTTTGCTGTAAAACTCATTTGCAATCCTACTTCCATTAACCCATCTTTCAGATCAAATCCGTGTTGCCTATTCCATCCGATAGGATCCAGTTTTAACTCGTTTGGAAATTCTATTACAACAAGATTTTTTGGAATTTCTGTAATATTTTCATAGTCAATTTCGCCCATTTCTCTTGTCTTAGGATTGTAGGGAATAAGATATGTTCCAGAGCTATCATTAAAATAGTCTTCTATGTGTGAAAAAGCAATTCCATTAGAGAGGAAGTCATCTTTTGGTCTAAGTTTATCCATTCTTATATCTACATAGAAAGTGTGTCCTTCAATATCAATGGTGGGCAGCATTCCTTTGTTCACACGCAGGTCATAAGCAACGGGGTCAACCATGATATCATAGTCGTTCCTTTTCTTTATGACATCTAATGATAGCTTATATTTATTCCCCATCCCAATAGGATCTAATACGGAGAATTCGGGAATAGTGACGGTTACTTCGTGATTTCCCCATCCCGATGAAAGTCTATTCTTTTCAACGTCGTAATCAAAACGATATCCATTTCCTAAATATTCCATTTCATCAAACCGAATAATATTCGTTTCATCTTCTTTTTCTCTCAGTTCTAATTTATTCACATCCACAAGAAACACTGTTCCGTGGATATCAAATTCTTTCAGTTCTTTTTCCATACCTTAACGTTTTAAAACACAAAGGAGAGTCTATACAAACTCCCCAATGTCAAAATCATTAATATTATTTTTCCGCAAATTGGAAGAACCAGAGTCCATTTCTTTACCGGGAACACCACTGTCCAACAACGCTGCAATTTTCTGTGCAGCACCCTCCATTGAGTTTTCCAGTAGACTAAAAAGATCGGTTCCCTGTATTTTCTGAACTATTCCCACCGCTGTTTCCTTCTGAGCTGTTTCCAATTTCTCTTTTTGGAGCAACATCCCCACGGTACTTAGTTCTTCAAAGGTAACCCCTGTGGCAAAACCGTTTTCTTCCTCATAAGTTCCATACCCGTTCCATTCTTCTTCCTCTTCCTCCAAATCAGGTTCGGTATTAAAAACTTCATCTAGCTCTTCCTGCGGAATTTCTTTAGCAAACCCTTTTAGGGATCTTTCTTCTTCAAAATTATCAGGTTTTTCCTCTTTATCTTCAAGTTGTCCTTTAGTGGTATTCTTTGGCGGAGAAAGGCGTTCAATCGGCTTGGGTTTTCCCATAATATCTAAAAATTCTCGCTTTTGACTAGGAATTTGCTTCTCCTGTTTTGGATTTCTTTTGATAACCACCTTGTCCTGCAACAGCAGGACAATGACAATTAATAGGGATATAAGAATTGCTGTTTCCATAGCTATAATTTAGGTTTGTCGATTGCGTTATAAATGGCTGTGAGTTCCTCTCCGAAATCCTCAAAATGGTATTTCAGCACATTGTGTAGGTAATCAGTAATAGTCAGTTTACCTCCACCCATCATAAAGACGATAAGCGATAACTTTTCGTGAAACTCTGTACTGATATAGGCTGTTTTGCTATCTCTTGCCTTAACGCCTTTCGACTGAAGAAATTCAGTTTTGTACTGATCTATTCTTAATGTTGCTTTCTTTTTTTGTTTTGTATTTTTCATAATGAAACTATTATATAATAGGTTTATATCTTTCATTGAAATAGTCGGTAATATCATCACCAAATTCCTTGAAATGATGTTCAAGAATACTATCTATATATGAATAAAGAGTAGTTTTATCTTCCCGTGTGAGTTGAACAATGCGGATTAATCTTTCATGATATTCAGGACGGATATAGACTACTTTACCGTTACGCCCTGACGGAAAGCGATTGACTAAAAAGGTTTCTTCATAATCTACTTTTTTGGTAGAAGTCGAACGAGATCGCTCACGTGGTTTGCTTTCTTTTATTTCCTCTTGTGATTTGGGAATTGGTTTGTCAGGGACAGGCTGGTCACCGCTCATGATGTTCATCAGGTATTCCTCATCAACATCCGGTTTCTCAAAGTCTTTTCGTTTGTTATCTGTTGCCATACATCATCGGTTTTACAGGTGAATAATTTTTAAAAATTCCTGCACAAAAGCATCCATGCGGGTGGTTTTCAGCAATTGCGGTTCGGCAGGGAGCAGACTGGAACGGAATACATAATTTCCTGTATCGTCTGTTTCTTTTCGGAAACGCTTGCTGTCCATAATGCGAGTTTCCATAATTGGCAATCCCAACTCCTCTATGACATTTTGATATGCGTCGTACAAACCTGTTTTTTCCCTACCATCTACTTGATTCCAAAACAACCATATTGCCAGATCTTTGTTTCCGGTTTCTGTTTCTGGTAAGTGAAGAAAGGCCTTGGTAAAGCCCAATGTACTTTCTACCACCAGTCGATCTGCCGTAATCGGTGAAAACACAAAATCCATCGTTTTTAAAGTCGATAATACTCCCTTTGTATTTGCAGTTCCAGGAAGGTCGAAAAAGATAATATCCGGCTCTACCTTCGATTTTTCTGTCTGCTCAAATGCGTTTTCCAATGCGTTTTCCGCTTTGCTCTTGACGATGGTGTAGGCCTTCTTATTGATAGTCTGAAACTGCTTCATAGCAGCTTTCTTGTGATAGTCATTTTCCATGACCGTTTTTAAATCCCTCGCACGCATATTGGTTAAACTGTGTTGCGGAAAGTCGCAATCCATTACTAGTACGTTGTAACCTAAACGGTAGTGCAGCACACTAGCCAACAGCGTAGTGATCGTTGATTTGCCTACACCTCCCTTTTGTGTGTAGAAGCTGATTTTTAAAGTTTTCTTTGTCGTTTCCATTATTTAAAAATTTATTGATGCTTTTCTTTAAATCGGTACAGGCAAACAAAAACCTTCATTTGTACCTTTCTTTGTTCTAATATTTCTTTTTTACCTTTTGCGTAATTGCTTGTCGTTTTTCCCTTTTTCATTCACATGAAACCTGATTGTAAAATTTCAATCCGTGAAGTTTTGCAGGTAGAAATATGCTTTACTTCAGTTAAACTTTCTTTTCTGCTTTTCTTATTTACCGCTTTTACGTTTTAGCGTTTTTATATTTTTAAAACTTTATGCTTTTATTTTTTACAGGATTTGCACAGATACATATCTCTTTTTTTACTTTTTTCTTTACTGTTTTTTTCAAAGCTTTCTGTAGAACCTTGAAACAAAGAAAGCGATTAATAGAGGTGGTTTTTAAAGCGTTGTACACTTTGGCTTTTAACGGAATACTTTGGCAGTATTCTATATATCAATAGTTTATAAAATCAACCTTTACTTTGCAAAGGGGGTTTTTCTGACGGTTTGATAGAATGCTATTCCATCAAGAAAGGTAAAATAAGAAGCAGCATGAAGCTGCTTTTTCCACTAAATAGAATCCGTCCCGCAGGGCGGATTTTCTATTCACCAGAATAGAGCAAGTTATGTTTTGAGGCACTCGAAACGTATTTCGTGCCCCAAAACAACTTGCCCTGCCGGGAGCCGAAAAACACCCTCCAAAGTCGGGGTTTTATAAAATTTTAAAATGGATTTGTGATGAATGAGAACAGTAACAACAAACAGAACAAAGGCGGACGTAAGCCAAAGCTAAACCCAAGCACGCACCGCCATGTTTTTCGTCTGAATGACGAAGAGAATGCGAAACTCCTGTCGCTTTTTGAAGCGTCAGGTATAAGCAACAAAGCAAAATTTATTATTTCTCTTTTACTACAACGGGAGATTAAGACGGTTAAAATTGATGTAGCTGCTATGGATTACCATGCACAACTGACCAAATTATACAGCCAGTTTAGAGCAGTTGGTATAAATTATAACCAGATAGTGAAGATACTTTATCGCAATTTTTCAGAGAAGAAAGCCGCTGCTTATCTCTTTAAATTGGAAAAGCAAACCGCAGAAATGGCGACATTATGTCAACAAGTTATCCAATTAACGCAGGAGTTTGAAACAAAATACCTATACAAAAGCGAAGAAAAATGATAGCAAAAATTGGAAAAGGTGCGAACATGATCGGAGCAATTTCTTACAATCTGCTTAAAGTGCACGAGGAAAATGGACATGTTTTGCTCACGAATAAGATACCCGAAGTGCTGAACGACAACTACACTACCGCTTTTCTCAACCGCTATTTCGAGCCTTATTTGCTGGCAAATAACAAAACAGAAAAGCCTGTTCGTCACATTTCGCTGAATCCTGACCCTGCGGATAAGGTTAGTGATGAGCAGTTCAGAAATATAGCGGAGCAATACATGCAAGAAATGGGTTATGGCAATCAGCCGTATGTGGTATTCAAGCATACCGATATTGAACGCACCCATATACATATCGTAACCACCTGCGTGCAACTCAACGGTGCAAAAATACCGGACAGTTATGATCATCCACGTTCAATGGCTGTATGCAGGAAATTGGAACAGCAATATGATTTGAAGCCCGCTACAGAGCAATACCAGTCAAATAGTGACCGAATTTTTAAATCCGTGGATTATACCAAAGGAGATATAAAAAGCCAAATAGCATCCGTTACCCGCCACTTGCCCAAATATTATCAGTACCAAAGTCTAGGAGCTTACAACGCTTTACTTTCTCTTTTTAATATAACTTCCGAAGAAGTTAAAGGTGAATTACACGGTCAACCAAAACAGGGTTTAGTGTATTTTGCTTTAAATGAGTATGGACAAAAGGCAAGTAATCCGTTCAAGTCTTCACTGTTTGGCAAAGAAGCAGGAATGACCCAGCTTGAAAAACACTTTGAAAAATCAAAGGAAAATATGAAAACCAACCCTGCAAAAGAGGTGCTTAAAAATACTATTGAAGCTGGTATGCATACATCCAATAATGAAACAGATTTTAAGAAGCAGCTATTGGAGCAGGGCATTAATACCGTTGTCCGCAGGAATGATGAAGGTCGTATTTATGGAATGACTTTTATAGACCACGAAAGCCGTACCGTATGGAACGGCTCGCAATTGGGTAAAAATCTATCTGCTAATGTATTTAATAAATGGTGGGATGAACAGGCAATAGAAAATAGGAAGCAAACCACAAATGACAATACAACACATTCAAGCCGCTCATCCCAGAATAATACTAAGGAAGAGTCCGAAACACCACACGAGCTTTTTGATTTTCTGAACAAGGAACAACCTGCCTATAATGAGCCTGATCTGATAGAGGGGTTGGGCAGTCTGCTTCCCGATGTACAGGACGAAGATTACGAGGAACAAGAATTTGCCAATAGAATGAAGAAGAAAAGGAAACGAAAAAGAGGTAAATAGAAACATCAAACCAAACAATGCCACCGAACGCCATCGGTTACCGTTTATCCAAAACCAACCCGAACAGACTCTAAATTCACTCTCTGTCATTTTAATCATTACAAATTATGCAAGGAGAAGACGATTTAAGAGGTTTAGCCAAGATTATGGCTTTCATGCGTGCGGTCAGTATCATCATTGTACTGATGCACTTTTACTGGTTCTGCTTTGGTTTCTTTTTGGAGCGTGGCTGGACATTAGAAATAATAGGCAAAATATTAGCCAACTTTAACCGAACGGCGGGGCTTTTTGCTCACAACCTTTACACCAAAATTTTCGCATTGGTATTGCTGGCATTAAGCTGTCTTGGAACCAAAGGTGTAAAGAACGAAAAAATAACATGGACAAAAATAAACACCGCCTTGGTAATTGGTTTTATTCTGTTTTTTCTCAATACACCTTTACTAAAACTGTCTCCCTTTATAGGTACATCTCTCTACATTTTTACTACAGCATTAGGTTACATTTCTTTGATGAAGGCGGGTGTCTGGATTACCAGATTGCTCCGCACGAATTTAATGGATGATGTATTTAATAATGAGAATGAGAGTTTTCAGCAAGAAACCAAACTGATGAAAAACGAATATTCTGTAAACTTACCTACTAAATTTTATTACAAGGGAAAGTGGAATGAAGGCTGGATTAACGTAGTGAATCCTTTCAGGGCAACAATTGTATTAGGCACGCCAGGTTCAGGCAAATCATACGCAGTTGTAAATAATTATATTAGACAGCATATAGAAAAAGGGTTTTCAATGTATATCTATGATTTTAAATTTGACGACCTTTCTACTATTGCATATAACCATTTACTAAAACACCGAGATAAATACAAGGTACAGCCTCAATTTTATGTTATTAATTTTGATGATCCTCGTAAAAGTCATCGTTGCAATCCACTTAACCCGGTTTTTATGACGGATATCTCTGATGCTTATGAAGCTGCTTACACGATTATGTTGAATCTTAATAGAAGCTGGATCCAGAAGCAAGGGGATTTTTTCGTTGAATCACCAATTATTTTGCTGGCAGCAATCATCTGGTTTCTGAAAATCTATGACAGCGGCAAATACTGCACTTTTCCACACGCTATTGAATTACTGAATAAAAAATACTCTGATGTATTCACTATTCTGACGTCTTATCCTGATTTGGAAAATTATTTATCGCCCTTTATGGATGCTTGGCAGGGCGGAGCACAAGACCAACTGCAAGGACAGATTGCTTCTGCTAAAATCCCATTATCAAGAATGATTTCTCCACAATTATATTGGGTAATGACCGGTGACGACTTTTCTCTGGATATCAACAATCCGAAGGAGCCTAAGATTTTATGTGTAGGTAATAATCCAGACCGTCAAAATATTTACTCAGCGGCATTGGGTTTATATAATTCAAGAATTGTGAAACTCATTAATAAAAAAGGACAGTTAAAGAGTTCTGTCATCATCGATGAGTTACCGACAATTTATTTTCGAGGATTGGATAACCTGATTGCAACGGCCAGAAGTAATAAAGTGGCAGTATGTTTAGGCTTTCAAGACTATTCTCAATTAATCCGTGATTATGGAGATAAAGAAGCTAAAGTAATTCAGAACACTGTCGGTAACATTTTTAGTGGTCAGGTAGTGGGAGAAACTGCTAAAAATCTTTCGGAACGTTTCGGGAAAGTGTTGCAAAAACGTCAAAGCTTGACAATTAACAGGAATGATAAATCTACTTCAATATCCACACAGTTAGATAGCTTAATACCTGCATCTAAGATTTCTACACTTACACAAGGAATGTTCGTGGGAGCTGTTTCCGACAATTTTGACGAACGTATTGAACAGAAGATTTTTCATTCTGAAATTGTAGTAGATAACGACAAAGTTGCTGCCGAAACCAAAGCTTTTAAAAAAATACCAGAGATTTTATCTTTTAACGATTCACATGGAGCTGATAATATGAAAGAACAAATTGAAGCTAATTACAAGCAGGTAAAGAAAGATGTTATAGGTATTATTGCAAATGAAATAGATCGAATCAAGAATGATTCTAATTTAACGCACTTACTTAAAGACCTATAGATAAACTACACTTCTCTTAGTAGTGTTAATGCTCACTAAGCTTTTTTTCAACCTTTTAATAATACTGAATAAATAATTATTAGAATCATTGATGCACTATTCTGTTTAGAACAAGCTACAGTAAATAGAGGTATTTACTGTAGCTTTTAAATTTTTATTATATGACTTTGTTCTTTCCCTTTTTAATAGAAAACGGTTTGACATTAGACGAATCTATTTCTTTTGTGATTCCTCATTTTTATGACTGATGGAAATACAAAATCTGTAAAAAATAGAAACTTTTTTATACTGAACACAAAAGAGGTATATTTTAAAATATTTAACAACTTCAATCAGGCAAAAAATTACGATACACAAAGTGATTATTTATAATCCCCTCTTAGATTTCTCGAATTAAAAACAGGGAATAAATCCTCCTTTCCGAGGTATAGTTTAATTTTATTTAAGCTAGCAGCAAGTTCGTCCTTCTGAATGGGTTTCATTAAGTATTCTATACTTACACTATTATTACTAAATGCTCTAAAAGTATATTCATCATAGGCAGTTGTAAATATTATCGGGCATTTAATAATTGACTGATCGAATATGGAAAAACTAACCCCATCAGCCAAACATATATCCATTGTAATTAAATCTGGTGAATTGTTTAAATTTAACCAGGAAACTGCATCCTTAACTGTATCAATTATTTGCAAAATTTCACAGTTAGGTTCCAATTCTTCTAACAATCTTTTTAGGCGACGAGCATTTAAGTCTTCATCTTCTATAATTAAAATTCTCATACTGTTTATAGATAGTGGTGATTAATTAAGTGAAAATTCTATTGGTATTATTGAAAATTAAATAGGACCTATTAAAAATGATTCTGACTTAAAGACATTGCATACAAGACCCTATACACATTTGATCACTAGAAATACTTACATTAATTTGGTGTCATACGTACATGCTAATAACAATTGAACATCTTTGTCGATTTCAATCCCATTAACTTCGCTATATCAGCGTGAATTGTGTGTTGCTTATTCCGCTTTTAATTTATCCACAATGGTTTTGATTTCAGGTATAGCTTCATCCACACCTATATAACCAACGTTTTTGTAACGTATAAAACCATTCTTGTCAATAAAGAATTTAGCAGGAAGTCCAGAAATTTTATAGGCAGCTGAAACAGGGCTTTTTCCAAGAACCTCGTCCTTTAAATCCATGTAAACATCAAATCGGTTTCCCCTTGCAATTAGCATCTTTTTAGCATCATCAGCAGCATTTGGGCTTTTTTCTTGGGTATGAATAAACATAAAAACAACGCTATCATCGTTTTTGTAGTAATCTACGGCCTTCTGCATACCCGGGAAAGAGGCTATGCAAGGCTGGCACCAAGTAGCCCAAAAGTCTAAGATAACGATTTTACCCTTTAGACTTTTTAACGAAACGCTTTTTCCGTTTAAATCTTTAAGTTCAAAATCTGGAGCCAATTGGTTAGTCTCCATTTTTGCTATTTTTGTCAATGTGCTATTATGGTCCACAGTTTCCATAGAATCGAGCAGAAATTCATAGCGTATCTCGTCACCATATTTATTTTGAAATAACTTTCTTGAAGCATCTTTGAATCTATCACTTCTATTTGCCGAAATTTTCAGTAATCTATTAACTTCATTGAAAGCATCCAGCTGTTTATCAGCTTCGATCAGTGCGAAAGGATAAATTTCAGCATCTGCACTTAAAAAATCAGACTTGTCTTCATTATTAGGCTTTAGATACTCCAATGCAGCTTTAAACTCCTTACGTTTATAGAGAATCAAACCGTAGTGAAAGTTGTTTGATCCAGTTTGACCCAAAAAAGGCTTTACAAGTTCTTCAGCATCATTCAGCATCCCAGCTTCGATAAGAGCTCGAGTAACTGTAGATAAACTGCTTGTCTTCCAACTTTTATTATTAATCTTATTCATCCAGTAGTTTGCCTTCTGAGCATCTCCTGCGTGGGCATAAGCTTTAGCGGCTATGTATCGGCCAGCATCTAATATCATGGCATCTCTTGGTTCCGATGCAGACTGCTTTTCCATTTGAACAAGCATTTTTTCAATGCTAATTGGATCTGTTTCAGATTTTATTGCATTATAGAGGTAAGTAGTTGACTGTTCCTCAACAACAATTTGCCCAATTGCTTTTATTGGAGTAGCCATTACTACTAAAAGCAAAATTGTCACGATAATCATACATTTTTTTTCCATTTTCTTTTAATTAGGTTATCTATAGTAATAGACCACTAAAAACACAATTTGGGGGGGCAACTATCATTTTATTAATATCCTTCTATTAGCCTTATTAATTTTTTCTGTATTCATTTGGTGTCATACCTACTTGTTTTTTGAAGAATTTACCAAATGATGTGGCATCAGCATAGTTAAAATGTTCTGCCAATTCTTTAATGGTAATTTTTGAAGATTTAATAAGAGCCTTTGCTTCCGCTATAATATATTCAAAGACCCATTCGTTGACCGTCTTTCCTGTCTGTTGTTTTATGATCGTCGATAAGTATTTGGTCGATAATAATAGCTTTTCGGCATAGAACAATGTGTCTTTTTCATTCTTGTAGTGTTTAAATAAGAGCTGATAGAACTCCCAAACTAGTTTTTCCTTTTTTGTCAGGCCTTCGGTATTTAAATATGTATGGTTTTTTTCAATCAGCGCAAACTCGTACATGCCTGACAATAATGAATGCTGTATGATCTGTCTTCTGAACAAATTATCTTTCCGATTATATTTTTCAAGCAGATTATCATAAAGCTTTAATAATATATTATATTCTTCAATATCGGCTTTAAAATAAGACGTCTGTCTTGCATCAGGATAAAGGTATGAAGCATCGAACGCAGATACAAACTCAAGTGAGATTAACATATATTTCATCAAAAAATCACTACTTATTTCTTCTGGGTCGTATTGGACAATAGTTCCCGGTGAGAGTGCTATTACATCTCTTTCAGACAGAGGTATTGCTTTCAAGTTCACGCTTATAGAACCTCTCCCTTTTGTACATATACCAACAAGTAAGGAATTAATCTTTACTGGATGTTCGAGGGTGATACCAATAATATCCTCACTTGTATCTGATATTGCGAAATCATTCTTCAGGTTGTCATCCGCCGAATTCAAATGCGATACTTCTAGTGTGTAAATTATTTTATTTTTTATCATCACATCATCTTTTAAGACAAATAAACCAAAAAAAATCAATTTAACCGTCCATTATTCTAAAAATCGTACCATGTGACTATATATTAGGAATGTATGACCTTTTTAATGTATACCATACATCGCAGCTTTGCAATGTTAAAATATTGAATTAATCGGTATGAAAATTAGAAACTACTTAGTAATCGCCTCTCTTATCCTTCTTTTCGTTACAGGCTGTAAGAACAAAGAAAAGGAAACCCAAACTGAACAGCAGATTCCAGTAAAGGCAGTATTGATTGCCTTAAATGATATTGACGGACAAAGAAAATATATCGGTTCAGTCGAAGAATCTGCACTAACCCAACTTAGTTTTCAGGTTGCTGGAAATGTGAAGCAAATACTTGTTTCGGAAGGAAGCAAGGTCCACGCAGGTCAACTCATTGCAACTTTAGACAGAGCCCGGTATCAAAAGGCCTATGAGGTTGCAAAATCCCAGAAAAAGCAAGCTAAGGATGCTTATCAGAGACTTAAGATTATTTATGATAATAAGAGCTTACCTGAGATCAAGATTATTGAGGCTCAATCGCTTCTCGAACAAGCAGAAGCTGCGGAGTCGCTTGCTCTAAAAGATGTAGAAGACTGTAACCTCTATGCTCCTTACAGTGGCGTAATCGGAACCAAAGTTATTGATTTAGGTGCGAATGTAGCTGCCGGAATGCCAGTTTTCACCGTACTTAAAGTAGATAAAATACGGGTTAAAGTTTCCATTCCAGAGAATGATATAAAAGAGTTGAAAATCGGGGATGATGCAAATGTCTATGTAAAGACTTCAGATAAGAGTTATACTGGAAAAATTGTTGAAAAGGGAGTTGTTGCCAATCCATATTCCAGAGCCTACACGGTTAAAGTGGATATTTTAAATGGAAAAGACGAATTGCTTCCAGGAATGGACTGTAACATAACATTTAAGTCCGATAACGTAACAGGCTACTCACTTCCAATTTCTGTAATTCAAATTTCAGCAAGGAATGAACGATATGTCTGGAAGGTTAATAAAGACAATACTGTATTAAAACAATCAGTAAAAATAGGCGAGCTGACTTCTGATGGAGTTGTCGTACTAGAGGGGCTTGGAGAAGGAGACCGAATTGTTACCGAAGGTTTTCAGAAAATCTTTGAAGGATCTAAAGTTATCGTTAAATAAAAATTTGAACTAAAAGAAATGGCAAATAATATTAAAGCGGTAGCATGGGCTATGCGTTACCATAAAGTCGTGTTTTTGGTAACAGCACTACTTCTAATCGCAGGAATTGGTGGGCTGCTCTATATGCCCAAACAAGAATATCCAACCGTAACTATTAATCAGGGAATTATTGCAGGAATATACCCTGGAGCAAATTCAGAACAGGTTGCAAAACAGCTTACCAAGCCTTTGGAAGAACATCTTTTCAAATATAAAGAAGTAAAAAGAAAGGCTACCTATTCACAATCCAAAGACGGCATTGTTTACGTTTATATTACGCTGAATGATAATGTAAAAAACAAGGATGAAGTCTGGGCAAAAATAAGACATGGATTAAACGAACTAAAACAGGAACTGCCTCCCGAGGTATTGGCGCTGGTAGTAGATTCAGAGTTCGGTGAAACTTCAGCTTTACTGTTTTCAGTCGAGTCCGAAAGTAAAACTTACCGACAGCTTGAAGGCTATTTGGAGAAAATAGAATCGAGACTAAGACAGGTACCCGAAGTTTCAAAGTTGACAAAATCAGGAGAGCAGAAAGAAAGGATAGCCATCTATCTAGATAAAGGAAAAATGGCAAAAAATGGCATTCAGGTTCAGGAAATCGGAGAAGTACTCTATACACAAGGACTGAAAGGGTATGCAGGTGATATAGATAACGGAGATATGTCAGTCCCAATCTATCTAAATACTGCGAATCAGACCGAACAGAACATTGCCAATCAAATTATCAGGGGTGATGGACAAACGGATATACTTCGGTTAAAGGATGTAGCGAATATTGTGAGAGAATATCCTACACCAGATAATTTTATCAAGAATAACGGAAAAAAGTGCTTGTTGATGTCTGTCGAAATGCAGACAGGGAATGATATTACCCGTTTCGGAAAGGAATTAAACTCCATCCTTTTAGAGGAAGGAGCCAAACTTCCTTCCGATGTTAAAATCAGTACCATTGTCGATCAATCAAAAGTTGTACAAAAATCAGTCGATGAGTTTCTGATCGAGATGCTTATAGCCATAATCTCGGTTGTACTTGTTACTGTATTTTTTATGCCCGTACGTGTTGCAGCAGTAGCAGCTACTTCTATTCCCATTACGATTTTTATCTCATTGGGAATTATGTATGCAGCAGGTTTCGAATTAAATGTTGTTACGTTTGCAGCACTCATAGTTGTACTCGGTCTTATCGTAGATGACTGTATCGTTATAGTAGATAGCTACATTGAGCATCTTGATGAGGGCATGTCCCGCTGGCATGCATCAATTGCAGGTGCGGGAGAGTATTTCAAATCTCTGGTTTCTGCAACACTTATCATTAGCGTTACGTTCTTCCCCTTTCTTATCACACTGAAAGGACCGAATAAAGACTTTATGTTTTCTTACCCGTGGACGCTTACAATCACACTCTTTGTTTCTCTTGCAGTAGCCTTGTTTATCATTCCTTTTATGCAGTATATCCTGATAAAAAAAGGTTTGCATAAAGATAAGGAAGACACCAAGAAAAGTTTTCTTGACCGAATTCAGTCAGGTTATGATAAGCTTCTTCCGGTATTCTTTAAACGTCCGGTATTAACCCTATCTATCTTAATTACTTCTGTGGTGTTGGCTATGTTAATGCTGGGAAATGCCAAGATGAGAATGATGCCTATTGCTGAACGTGATCTATTTGCAGTAGAAATTTATCTTCCACAGGGCAATTCTTTGGTTCAAACCGAAAAAGTGGCTGACAGTCTGGAAAAAGTCTTGAAAAAAGATGATAGGGTACTATCCATTACTTCTTTTATCGGAGCAAGCTCCCCTCGTTTCCATTCAGGTTATTCACCCAATATGCCTTCGAAAAACTACGCTCAATTTATTGTTAACACCAAATCAAATAAAGCTACAGAAGAAATACTGAATGAATATGCAGACAAATATGCCTTTCATTTCCCGAGAGCTTATGTTTTCTTTAAGCAGCTAGATAATGAGGTAGTACGCTATCCTATAGAAGTAAGATTGACAGGTGCCGATGAAACCACATTGAAATCCATGTCTAAAGAGCTGATCCGTGATTTATCTAAAATGGATGAATTCCTTTGGGTACATAACGATGCAGAAAATCCATCGTCGTCGGTACAGATAAATATAGACCAACAACTTGCTAATCGTCAGGGAATCTCTAACAATTCTGTGGCACAGGAACTTGGTGTGATTAATAAAGGCTTTGATATAACAAATGTTTGGGAGGATGACTACAAGATGAATATCACGTTGAGAGGTGAAGTAGACAGCCTAAGGCAACTTAATCGTTTAGGTGATATATATGTGCCAAACATGGCTGGTGTATCTGTACCGTTGAATCAAGTTGCCGAAGTTTCGCCTGCTTGGAGAGATGGACAGATAAACACACGCAATGGCATTTATACGATGTCTGTACTTGCCGATCTTAAGCGAAATGTAAATCCAAATGATATATTTCCTAAGGTAAGTACCTTGGTAGATTCCCTTCTTAAAAAAGATGACTATAAGAATGTTGAAGTTAAATATGGTGGTGTTTCAGAATCAAATGAAGAGTCAGTTCCGCAAACGCTTATTGCTCTGTTGATAGCCATATTCATCATCTATTTTGTACTTGTTTTTCACTACAAGAAAATCAGTCTGGCCAACCTGACGCTGGCATCAACCGTACTCTGTTTTTTCGGTGCCGCATTTGGAATATGGGTAACCGGATTTGAATTCGGAATGACTTCAGTTCTGGGATTCGTATGTCTAATCGGTATTGTAATGAGGAATGGTATTATCCTTTTTGACTATGCTGATAAGCTTAGAAAAAACGAGAAAATGACAGTAAAAGAAGCTGCATTGGAAGCTGGAAAAAGAAGGATGAGGCCAATTGTATTGACTTCGGTAGCCGCTTCAGTTGGTGTAATTACGATGTTGGTTGTTGGAAGCCCTCTCTGGGGACCAATGGCAGCTATCATCTGTTTCGGAGCACTATTCTCCATGGTCTTTATATTAACAATCCTGCCTGTTTCTTATTGGCTCGTTTACAGAAAACAGGATACTAAAATCGTAAAATAATGAAATCTCTTCACTATATATTTTTTGCCCTTCTTTTTTTGGCTACAAGTGCTGCTTCAGCACAGACTACATATACGCTGGAACAGTGCAAAGAACTCACGTTAAAGAATAACAATGCGCTAAAAGCTGATCGTTTGTCTATGGAGGAAGCATCTTTAACTAAAAAGGAAGCTTTTACCAATTATTTTCCAAAAGTAAGTGCCTTCGGATTAGGTTATCATCTTAAAGAAGGAATGATTGGCAAAGAATCCGCAGAAATGATAAACATGCTTGGTTCAAGTTTTCCGGGAATGCCCAATGTAAGGGACAGGAAAAATGGCTATATGCTAGGTATATCTTTAGAACAGCCCGTTTTTACAGGAGGACAGATTTATTATGGAAATAAATTAGCAGAGTTAGGCGAAGATGTCAGTAAATATCAGACTCAGGAAGCTGAAAAGAATTTACTAGTAAACGTAGAACAATACTATTGGACATTAGTATCCCTATATGAGAAACGCAAAACTATTGATGTAATGAAAAATCTAGCTGATAATCTTTTCAGCGACGTTAAAGTTGCTGTAGATGCAGGCGTTACAAATAGAAACGATTTATTGCAGGTACAGTTGAAACAGAACGAGATAAAGACAGCTAGTGTAGAACTAGAAAACGGTATCAGTTTATTAAAAATTCAGCTTGCACAGTTAATGAATGTAGATGGTGGTCAATTCGAAATAGAAACCAAGGATCAAGAGTATATTTCCAATCCCGTTACTCTCCTTGTGGATCATAACCAGGCCGTAACAAATACGAATATGCACAAGCTCCTAAGTAAAAACATTGAAGCTAAACAACTGGAAAAGAAAATAGAACGTGGTAAATTGCTTCCATACTTTGGTGTTGGAGCTGGATATTACCAATACAATGATATTTTTAAAAATAGAAATCCGTCTACTATGGTTCATGCAACTTTAACCCTTCCCATTTCAGACTGGTGGGGCGGTTCTTACAATCTCCGTAAAAAGCAAACTCAGATAGACAGGGCAGAATACGAGAAAAAAGATACTGATCAAAAGCTATTTGTGATGTTCCAAAGTTATTGGAACAAATTAAATGAAAATTACAATAAGTTACTATTGGCCAAACAGGCCATTGAGACAGCTGAGGAAAATGTGCGAATAAATAAAGACCAATATCAGAATGGGCTAAGCATATTAAGCGATCTTATTGATGCCCAGTCACTATTACAACAGAGCAGAGATCAGTACACAGAAGCATACACGGGATTTCTAGTTGCTAGATACCTCTATCTTAGAGAAACCGGAAGATAAATTATACAACAATGGATAAAAGCAATTTTAAAAAGACACTTGGTTTTATATTCTTTGGCATCACGCTCATATGCTGGGTTGGTGCACCCATAATACCATTTACTGATATCCCTAATAAGGCAATTGTGACAACAACGGTGGTTATTGTCGGCGAGGTATTTTTTGTATCAGCTATTGCACTTCTTGGAAAAGAATATTGGGGTAAAATCAAGCAGTGGTTCAAGAACTTATTCAGTAAGAACACCAAAGAAAACTAGGTATATTAATAAATTTTAAATGGTTCACTAATCAATAAAAATGAAAACATGCAAAAGAGCGTAAATTTTACAGTAATATTTTTGACAGCATTTCTATTTCTTATCTGCTCAGCTTATGGGCAGAATAAGGAAGATAAATTTACAGGAAAGTGGCTTTCAAAAGATAAAATGATAGTCGAAGTCTACAAAGTAGGAAAAGGTTTTAATATCAAACAATTAGAAGCTCCCAAACAGAAAGAAAAGTTAAATAATGGAAAAGTAGTGGCTAAGAACATACTTGAAACATCAAAAGGTGAATATAAAGGAACTTCAATTGACCTAAACGACGATAAAGAATATCAAAGTATGTGGATTATCAGTGATGGTGATGGAAAGAGTTTGACATTTAAGCTTAAATGGGGATTTATTTGGCATAGTGAAATTTGGACGAAATTATAGACTTAGTAATATAAATTTTAAATGTCAAATGATTGTATGTAATAATTTAAATCATTGGGAAAATGATCCCATCTAATAATAGGTGTTGTATAATAATTGCTTTTTTGTTTTTTTTTAGCAACTACGTATTTTCGTATCCGTCCTATCAAGTACATATTTAATAGGTAAACTGTAACTCATAGTTTTGCATCATGAATTTGCAAGAAAAAAGAGCGTCTATGTTATCTATGATAGCAGACTGGCAAAGGAGCGGAAAAAGCAAAAAAGCTTATTGCTCTGAAAACGGCATCACTGAAGCAACTTTTTATTATTGGTTATCGCGCAGTAAACAAAATGACAGAGTATGTGGTGGTTTTATAACAGTCGACAAGGTGCCCATTAAGAGTAATATCGAGATCATTTATCCTAATGGTGTGCGTGTTAATGTGGAAAATGATCTTGCTCTGCTTTCACAACTGATCCGTCTATACTAATGTTTGCTCTGAGTTCATCGCATCGTTTTTATCTATACGATGGTTTTTGTGACATGAGAAAATCATTTGATGGTCTTTGCGGATTGATTAGTTCAGTTATGCTTCGCCAGGCTACCAATGGTGAAGTTTTCGTATTCCTAAACCGTAGCCGTACACACATGAAGTTATTACATTGGGAAAAGGGAGGTTTTGTATTATATTACAAACGTTTGGAAAGTGGAACATTTGTACCTCCCAATGTAAAAAACAACGAGTTATCCTGGAGTGATCTAGTATTGATGGTTGAAGGAATTCAGGTTGTAAAAAGTATTCAAAAAAGACGTTTTTCTTTGACTTAAAAACGGCTTTTTATAGGATAAAAGTCACTTTTTTCGTATATTTATGCTATGGAAAAAGCGCTGAATAATCTCTCTAATGAAGACCTTATCAAGGTCATTTCCAGTCGCGACCAAGCCCTTGTTGAAAGAGACGAAAAGATAGCTTACCTAGAGTCCCAACTCGCCATGTACAAGCGTATGCAGTTCGGACAGAAGCGTGAACGTTTTGAAGGCGATCCAAATCAGATTATGCTTCCTTTTGAAGCTGAGCCTGTAGAAGTTGAGCAACAACAAGAGCAAATCAAAGAAAAGATTGAATACACCCGAAAACGTCCAAACCATATAGGACGTGCGAAACTTCCCCAGCACCTTCCTATACAAGAAATCGAGATCCATCCCCAGGGTGATCTGTCGGAAATGGTATGTATAGGAAAAGAAATCACTGAAGAATTAGAATGTGAACCTGCCAAATTCTATATCAAACGTTATATCCGTTATAAATATGCTGCTAAAAATGGGAATGGTGTATCTATCGCTGAACTACCCGAACGTGTAATCGATAAAGGTATCCCTGGAGCAGGTTTACTAGCGATGATCTTGACGGATAAATATCAAGATCATTTACCATTATATCGCCAAAAACAACGTTTTGCAAGGGAAAACATACAAATCCCATCATCAACGATCGAAGGATGGACCAAACAAGCGCTGCAAAAACTGGAACCACTATATGAGCAGTTGGTATTTGACATCAAAACAAAGGGTTACCTTCAGGTTGATGAAACAGTTATTAAAGTATTGGATAGCGACAAAAAAGGCGCTACCCATACCGGTTACTATTGGGTATACCATGATCCATTGGATAAAACCGTACTATTCGATTACAACCCTAGTCGTGGGGGTATTGCCGCTATGCCGATGTTGGGGAATTTCAAGGGATATCTTCAATCGGACGGCTATCAGGTTTACGAAAAGTTTGGTAAAAAGAACGATGTTACGCATTTAGCATGCTGGGCCCATGCTAGGCGTTATTATGAGAGATCGTTGGAAAATGATAAACCTAGAGCAGAAAAAGCTTTACTAATGATCCAAAAATTATATGCTATCGAACGCACCGCCAGAGAAGAACAGTTAAATGCTGATCAAATTAAAAAACGGCGACTTGAAGAGGCTCTCCCGCTAATCAATAAGATGGGGAAATGGATATTCGAGGAAATCAAGAACACACTACCTAAAAGTTCTATCGGCAAAGCGATGGCCTATGCCTATTCGAGATGGGATGCTTTGTCAGCTTATTTATACGATGGAAATCTCCAAATTGACAATAATCTTTGCGAAAATGCATTGAGATGTGTGCCTATGGGAAGAAAAAATTATCTCTTTGCAGGAAGCCATGAAGCGGCACAACGAGCAGCTATGATTTTTTCATTTTTTGCCATATGTAAGAAACATGAGGTCAACCCATTCCAATGGCTGAAATATACTCTCCAGAACATCATGACCATAAACCATAAAAACATTAAGGAGCTATACCCTCAGAACTATAAAAATATTATTCAATAATCAACGTATCCTTCCTATCAAGTACATATTTAATAGCTTAACAGTAACTGCTAGTTTTGCATGATGAATATGCAAGAAAAAAGATCGGCGATGTTATCTATGATAGCAGACTGGCAAATAAGCGGCAAAAGCAAAAAAGCTTACTGTTCTGAAAACGGCATCACTGAAGCAACTTTTTATTATTGGTTATCTCGGAGTAAACAAAATGACAAAGTATGCGGTAGTTTTATAACAATCGACAAGGCGCCAATTAAGCGTAATATCGAGATTATTTATCCTAATGGTGTGCGTGTAAATGTCGAAAATGATCTTGCTCTGCTGTCACAACTGATCCGTCTATACTAATGTTTGCTCTGAGTTCATCGCATCGTTTCTATCTATACGATGGTTTTTGTGACATGCGAAAATCATTTGATGGGCTTTGCGGATTGATTAGTTCAGTTATGCATCGTCAGGCCACCAATGGTGAAGTTTTTGTATTCCTAAACCGTAACCGTACACACATGAAGTTATTGCATTGGGAGAAAGGAGGCTTTGTATTATATTACAAACGTTTGGAAAGTGGAACATTTGTACCTCCAGATGTAAAAAACAAGGAGTTATCCTGGAGTGATCTAGTATTGATGGTTGAAGGAATTCAGGTTGTGAAAAGCATTCAAAAAAGACGTTTTTCTTTGACTTAAGGTGGTTTATTGTAGGATAAAAGCCGCTTTTTCCGTATATTTACACTATGGAAAAAGCACTGGAACATCTCTCAAAAGAAGACCTTATTAAGGTCATTTCCAGTCGTGACGAAAAGATTGAGCACCTCATTCAGGAACGCGATCACTTAAAATCTCAGGTTGAAATGTTTCGCCGTATGCAATTCGGTCAGAAGCGTGAACGCTTCGAAGGCGACCCCAATCAGACCATGCTTCCCTTCGAAGCAGAGCCTGCTGAAGTAGAGCAGCAACAGCAAGACATTAAAGAAAAGATCGAGTATGTACGTAAACGACCTAATCATAAAGGACGTGCTAAATTACCGGCACACCTTCCTGTAGAAGAAATCGAGATTTATCCCCAAGGAGACTTATCCCAAATGGTTTGTATCGGTAAAGAGATTACGGAGGAATTGGAATGTGAGCCTGCTAAATTCTATATCAAACGTTATATCCGTTATAAATATGCTGCTAAAGATAAATCTTCAGTAGCTATAGCAGAACTTCCTGAACGGGTCATCGATAAGGGAATTGCAGGGCCGAGCTTACTGGCGATGATACTTACCGCTAAATATATAGATCACCTTCCGCTATACCGACAGAAACAGATCTTCGCCAGAGAAAATATACAGATACCATCCTCAACGATCGAAGGATGGACCAGACAGGCCCTGGAAAAACTCGAGCCATTGTATGAACAGTTGGTCTTCGACACCAAGGCACAGGGCTATTTACAGGTAGACGAAACGGTAATAAAAGTATTGGACAGCGATAAAAAAGGGGCTGCCCATCAAGGTTATTATTGGGTATACCACGCGCCATTGGAAGGAACCGTTTTATTTGATTATAGTCCTACCCGGGGTGGTATCGCCGCTGTCCCCATGTTAGGGAACTTTAAAGGTTATCTCCAGACAGACGGCTATGCCGTGTATGAAAAGTATGGCAAAAAGAAAGAGGTGACGCACCTAGCCTGTTGGGCGCATGCCCGTCGTGAGTTTGAAAAAGCATTAGATAATGATAAAGCAAGAGCTGAAAAGGCTTTGCAAATGATCCAGAAGCTTTATGCCATTGAGCGGAAAGCCAAACGAGGAAATCTAAGCGCAGAGCTGGTTAAAGAACTTCGATTGGACGAATCCCTGCCTGTTATGAATGAGCTTGGCAAATGGATCTTTGAAGAGATAAAAAGCACACTCCCTAAAAGTCAGATCGGAAAAGCAATGGCCTATGCATATGCCAGATGGGATGCGCTATCAGCATACCTGTATGATGGGAATCTACTTATTGACAATAATCTTGTGGAGAACGCTATTCGCCCCATTGCGCTCGGCCGGAAAAATTACCTCTTCGCAGGAAGCCATGAAGCAGCACAGCGTGCAGCGATGATTTACTCATTCTTTGCTATCTGCAAAAAGCATGATGTCAACCCTTTCGAGTGGTTAATGAATACCCTGCAAAACATCATGTCAATAAACCATAAAAACTTAAAGGATCTTTATCCGCAGAACTTTAAAAAATCAACAGAACTGTAGTTCATAGGACGGATACGTATTTTCTCAAGACACCATAAGTAACAGCTATAGAGATAAAATAGAGATTACTACTTCATTTGGACTCAGCATCCCGCGTTCAGATTTTATGAAGCATAGTAATATTGGTATAAGAACGATGACTGGCTTCCAATATCGGTACAACAAGAGTATATTCTTCAGAGCCGTATATGAGATATCACTTTACAGTTTTACAAATAGTAGATCAGTCGATGGATTTTCCGTTATAAACAAGGGGAATCGCTCTTTAATCGGTGCGTTCGTAGATATCGGATCAAATACAGTTATTGGTGACAGAATTGAAATTGGGGGTTTTACTGGGTTTGGTTTATTATGGCTCACAAGCCCTTTTACCGAGGTTCAGGGAAGTGTTGCCAGTATCAATACGCGCTCGGAAACAAAAGCTTACGAGACTTATAGATTGGGTGGTTTTGCATCATATCGTGTTAATAAAAAATTTGCATTGTATATCGAATTACAGCATTTCAATGCTCTACGGCGTTCTCATGTCTTTGACAGTAAGCTTGGTGGTACCAATATCGCTTTAGGTTTTCGAACGAATTTGAGCAATCAAAAAAGATGACGGAACGTCAGTAAAAGCTCTTAGTAACAAAAAATAAAAGATTATGGATAAAGTAAATTCTAAAAAAATAAAGATCAACTGTTCTGTGGAGCAGGTTGTAGATATTTTTTTTCAGCTACATAACGAGCTCTATTTTGAGGGTAAGCCGTTAATCGGTGGCAATCCTGAAGACTTGGCAAGAATAATTACGAACTCTTTCCTAGACAGTGAAGGCAAAGCGCTAGATCCCTCGTGGGTTAAAACAATGTTAGTTCCACCGACACCTAGCAGGGAGTATAAGGTATTTATAATGTAATTCCTAAGTCAGATAAAGTCTCAAAAATTACGGACTAGAGACACTAATAATGTCGAATAATTATAATCTATAAGTAGGAAGGGGAATTGAATAATGATAGTAAATAATAAAATTGGGATTACACTTTCAGGAGGTGGGTTTAGAGGAATAGCTCACCTTGGTGTTCTCCAATGTATGGAAGAGTTAGGAATCTCATTTGATGCTATTTCAGGTGCAAGCGCAGGTGCACTTATTGGTGCCTTTATTGCGGAAGGCTACAGTCCTGCAGAGATTTTCAAATTTGCAAAAACAGAAAAGTTTTTCAATTACACAGATTTATTTCGAGGTAATGGAGGAATGTTCAGTCCAGATATATTTGAAAGGATTATTACCAAATATATCCCTCATAACAGTTTTGAGCAGCTCAAAGTCCCATTATATGTTTCTGTTACTGATTTGAGTAATGCTCGGTCGTTGGTGTTCAATCAGGGCTGCCTAAGTTTGGCAATTAAATCTTCATGTTGTTTCCCTATGGTCTTTGTCCCCGTCAATTATCATAATGATACTATATTATGCGATGGAGGTATACTAAATAATTTTCCTGTTGAACACATAAATGCAACATGCGGAAAGAGTGTTGGAGTGGATGTAAATTCTATTGAGATTGCAAGGGGACATATGGGATATGGTGAAATCATGGACCGCATTATCCGAATAATTACTTCAAAAATAGATAAAGAAGGAGCAAATTACTGCGACGTCTTTATACAGCCGGGAGAACTTCGAAAGTTTTCAACTTTCGACACAAAACATATGGATGAAATATATCAAATAGGATATGAACATGCTAAAAAATTTGAAGATGATTTGCTGTCTTTAAGACAGGATAATAACTGTTGAGTATAAAACATTAGTAGACTATTGCCTATTGGATAAATATCATATTAAGTTTCATAACTCAAAAATCGCAACAATTTAATAGATGAAAAAATACTGTTATGAAAAATTACAGCAGCTAAATGACCACCTAAATGATTTATCATGTGATAAAACAATGTTGCTTGCAGAAGACGCAATTGAAATTGCACAAAAAAAACTCAACGAGGTAAAGGAGTTTATCATTGAAAAGGGTTTTAAAGATGCTAATGAAGAAATCTGCTTTTTTAAGAAGATAAAACCGCAGTTTGTTGCTAAGTTGATTTATTACAACGGTATTTATAAGATTGAGGCTAAAATCCCTTATGGTGGAGATAAGGTAACGAAAAAGTATCTAAAAAATGAGATTACAAAATTGAAGCTATATTTTGATAATAATCTTGAGTTTTACAAATATTACAGAACAAATAGTACTTACCTAGATGATAAATATTTTTTGCGAGGGAAATATGATA
The DNA here is from genome assembly GCF_053891095.1 of Soonwooa purpurea. Classification (NCBI taxonomy): domain Bacteria; kingdom Pseudomonadati; phylum Bacteroidota; class Flavobacteriia; order Flavobacteriales; family Weeksellaceae; genus Soonwooa; species Soonwooa purpurea. Next base: position 174,786 of record NZ_JBSSMA010000006.1, on the reverse strand, counting down.
TCAAACTAAGCTTAGATAGTTATTATTTTGAGACAGATCATAGATTCTGTACTAGCCATGATTATAAAGTTGCAAAAATTTTAGCAAATGATCTTATCCAACTATATATTGAAGACAGAATTTTTGGGCTTTCAAACATTTCAAGTGCAAAAAGTCCACACTATTCTTTGAACTGGACAGGAAGTAAAGCTGCATTAGTTGAACTTATTTATGCCTTGCAAGCTCAGGGGGTATTGGATTATGGTCATGCTGATATCAAACAGATCTCAAGAGTGTTTTCAAGAATGTTTAATGTAGATATCGGTGATTTTTATCATACTTATTTAGAACTACGTAATAGGAAAATCAACAAAACCAAGTTTCTAGACTCTCTTAGAGATGTTTTAAGCAAAAAAATGGATGAACAGGACGATAAGTGAGAGTTTATTTATATTTACGCTAAAATGTATTTTTAGTACTTATATTTTTTGTCATTGAAGCAGTTAATTCTGGTAGCTTAGCCTCATTTTGAGTATCTTCCTGTTTATTTGATTGGGGTGTAATGGATAGTTGAATCTTACGGTCGATTGCGGCAAGTTCGGTTTTAAGCTCGCTCAGTCGACATTCTTTTGTCCATATACCATCCACTACTCCCTGAAGTATTGGAATATCTTTTTGAAAATCAGTTATATTTTCTTGCTCTTTAGCGATATAGGATGGTAGTTTTTCCAGTGCCCGCAAAAAATTCATTGAGGCAGTTTCCGGCTCTTTCGCCATTATTCCATTATTGAATGTATATTTTATATTTCCTTCGCCTTGTACAAAAAAACGGTTCACTCGAATATCGACTCCATCTTTTTCTGACATTTCGGTTTTTACCAATAATTGAAAACCATATAAACTTCCGATTTCTTCATAATCTCCACCTGTTCGGGATTTATCTGTTAATTCATTAAGGTTAGTACCTATTTGCTTGATGGTAGCAGTAGCAGGAAGACCTGTGAGCTGAATAGCGTTTACAATCGTACCATCCTGGTTCTTTTGAATACGTTGTTGCAGATTACTCCAATCAAGACTCATACGATCATGTCGCGACTGAGCTTTGTTAAGCTCTGCTGTGAAATCTTCAAGTTTATATTTAGCACTATATTTTGACCTATTAAATGCCTGTTTCTCACTTTCCAAGCCTGCAATTTGCTTTTCTACTTTCGCCTTGTCTAAAAGGTCAGTATTTCCTGATAGAATTGCTACGTATTCAGAAAAATTCATTCCTGACTTTTCATCCATACTTCCTTCATCAATAGTTCTCTTACCGAGATTATTTGATTTTAGCTGGTCTATGAATAGTTGTTTGTTGAACAATAGATTAAACTTATAACTGTCCAGTGATTTTTCTACGGCATAGATGACCACATCCACTTTATTATCGGCAAAATGCTTGGCTATTTCATTGCCTTTACGAATTGCCCGACCATCTCTTTGGGCAAGATCACTAGGTCTCCAGGGTGTATCTAAATGATGTATAGCTACAGCTCTCTTCTGTGCGTTGACTCCTGTTCCAAGCATACTTGTAGAGCCAAATAGTACCCGAATTTTACCTTCATTCATTCCCTTAATCAGCTCCTTACGTTGATTATCTGTTTTAGCTTCCTGTATGAAACGGACTTCGTGAGCAGGAATACCATGTGTTTCTACCAGTTTTTTCTTGATTTCAGAATACACGTTCCACTCTCCGGACTTGTAGGTCCCCAAATCAGAAAAAACGAATTGTGTTCCTTTTTGTGCATTAAACTTTTGGTAATATTTGGCGATATTATCGGCACAGTGCGAAGCCTTGTTATCAGGATGATCATAATAAGCACCACTCACCATACGCATATCCAGCGACATTTTACGTGCGTAGTCTGTTGCAATGAGCATTTTTGCTTTTTCTTCCGTTTTAGATAATGGCGGTCTTCCAAGCAAGGTAGCATCCCCGGATTTTGCAAACTGCATCAGGTTTTGTATAAATTTTGCCTGGTCTGGTGTAGGTGGAATATTGTACAGTATTTCCTTTTTCTCCGGTCGGTCAATCCCTATATCCTTTGCTGTGCGATAATCTGTAATTTCAGAATAGAACTGAGCTAGCTCCGGTACTTTAATAAAATAACGAAATCGTTCCTTTGCCACAATATTATTGGCTACAGAAAATTCATAATCCGTAGTTTTTCTTGCATAAATAGCCGCCCATGCATCAAAACAGTTTATACCTTGTTTTTCTAATGCCCTTGGTCTAAGATATTTGAATAACAGATACAACTCCGTTAAAGAGTTACTGATGGTGGTTCCCGAAAGAAAGGTAGCTCCCATGTCGGCATTGGTACGATCCTGAATAGTACGTATAGCAAACAATAAGTTCAGGGCTTTCTGACTACCATCTACATTTCCCAATCCTGCTACACGACTATGTCGGGTATTAAACATCAAGTTCTTAAACTGGTGGCTTTCGTCGATAAACAGATGATCTATACCCATCATTTTAAAATCTACAATATCATCTTTTCTATTCTCAATATCGTGTTGCAGCGTTTTAAGTTTTACTTCGAGGTTTTCTTTCCTTTTGATAGCTCCTGCAAGCATACCTCTTGTTACTTCAGCACCTTGCGATTGCATAGCATCAAGATTTCGTTCTACATTATCCAGTTCAATTTCAAGAATTTCCTTTTGTACTTCGGGCGATTGCGGTATCATTCCAAACTGATCATGCGTCAATATCACGCAATCCCAATCATTGTTTTTTATATCGCCAAAGATTCGCAAGCGTTTTTGAGGTGTAAAATCATCTTTCCCTGGAAACAGGATTTTAGCATGCGGATATGCAGTACGATAGGCTTCTGCAATCTCATGAACATTGCTTTTCAAACCAATGATCATTGGCTTATGAGCCAAACCCAGTCGTTTCATTTCCTGTGCCGCTGTACACATTACTAAAGTTTTTCCTGCACCGACTTCATGGTCGCAGATGGCTCCGTTATTCAGCTTAATCATCCAAACGGTATCCTTTTGACTTCCATAAAGATCATTTATGCCCAAAGCCTTGCGATCCAGACCAGGAAAATCCTGATGGCTTCCATCATAATTGGGGCGGACAAAACAATTGAACTTATCATTATATTGATCTGTAAGTCGTGTTTTGAACTCATCGTTTTGAGCATGGAGCCATTCAGTAAAGGCTGTTCTTATTTCATCAATTTTACTGTTTGCCATTTGTATGGCTTCCATATCCCTTACTTTAACCTCTTGATCTCCAATCGTAACTTTTTTAGTAATATCGGGTGTCGTGTTTACTAAAGCGTGTTTCAGTAACGCAATTCCATCAAATGTTCTGCTTTCCGATTTTACGGCATATTTTTCCCAAATATGTTGATTGCCCTGTTTAGAGGTTACGGAAAAATCATCTGAACTATCTGAATAGTGTATTCTTACTTCTGTGTCGAAAAGATGTGAGGCAAAGCGTGCGTAGATTCCGGACGGTATCCATCGCTCACCTAAATTAAAATCAAGTTCTTCAAACTCTATTCTTCTTGGTCGGGATTCTTCCAATATAGTTAAGCTTCGTGCAGCTTCTTTATCCTCAGGATTATTTTCAACATGGCTTCTAAGTTCGTGTGCCTTTTCAACCACATTTCCTGCAATCCAACGTTCCGCTATTTCGTATTCATTAGCTAACGGATTGTAATAAATACGGTCATTCAAGGCTTCTTTAAGAGCATCGGCAGACATACTGCTGATTTCAGACATGTATTCCAGATCTACAGTTCCGTATTTGTTTAATGAAGCTGCTAATGCTTCTTCTGGATTGTCCGTTGCCAGTGTAGAGATGGAAAAACTAACAGGATGACTAAATACATCGGCTTTATGTATCACTCCACCAATTGTACGTTCCAGATACGGTACTTCTTTCCCCGCACTATCCGTTTTAATAAGCTTAATATTATCAGCACTATTCAGGTTACCATACTTTCTTACAAAAGCATCATACAAATAGTTAAGGGTTTCTCTTTCTGAGTTATGTTCGGTTTGTTTCTCTGCTTCCTTTTGATAAAGATCTATGTAGGTATCCCTTATAGCAATATAGGCTTCAGCTCTTGCTTTCTGTGAAGAAGTCAATTGCAAAGGATGGAATATACCTGTTTTGTCAACTTTGTCAACATTTTGTAAATGACCAACCCAGCCATTGTTTACCACAAGGCAGTCATTACGGTGAAATGCTTGTATTTCCTGACTATACAAAGCAGGCTCTGGAAGTGTGTTTTTTAGAACTAGCTTATCAACAGTATCTTTTTCGTTTACCTGCGAAAATAAATCTCCGATTAGCTCTCTTGGCTCATTGTTTTTAGGTTTACTTATAGATTCATTGTTAACAGGCTGTACATAGGGTTGTTGCATACCACCACTGAAAAGATTGGTTTGCTTTCCAATCGGAGTACGGTTTCTGTTAAACTTTTTCTTTTGACTTTGGGCTGTTTTCTTTGGTGGTGCAATTACTGTTATAGACTCATCATCATTGCCAAATAAGTCAAAAATACTCAGCTGTTTTAGTTCTTGTGGCGGTGAAATTCTTTGTTGTTCCTGTTGGGTAATTGCTGATTCAATTATAGGAGGTGTAAAAATTGGTGTAACGGGAATTTCTATTGCCGGCTCCTCATTTCGTTCACCTTTGTATAAAGCTAAGTTTAAATTCCTACCAAAGTCTTTAGAAAGCATTTGTGTTAGGTCTTTAGCAATTCCATTTACACCATCATTGTGTTTATAGATCAAAGCGGGCTGTCCGTAAGGGTCAGTATCTAATTTACTTTCAGTATGTACAATCCTGCTGTTATTATAAAATAATGCATTCCCTGGTGTATTGTATACAGTCTGTTGACTTTGGCAAAACAGTTCTTCTGCTTCAGATAAGCTTTGCTTAATTGTATTCTTTTGTAGGATTATCAAATCAGAGCCTACTTCTGTGCCTGCATACTCTGTAAATAAGTTATTTGGCAATCGGATAGCTGACACCAAATTGTTGTTTTCCATTAATGCTCTACGTATCGGCTCATTCTTAGGACTATTTAATACTCCTTGCGAGGTAATGAAAAACTGTAAACCTCCTTCCCGAAGCATATCATTCCCTTTCAAAAAGAAATAGTTATGAATACTTCTGGCTGCTTGTACTTTTGCATAATCTTTACTTCGGGAATAGGATAAATCAAATACAGCAGTATCTCCAAACGGAATATTACTTGCGATTACATCATAGCTGTTCTGTTCTTTTTCGGAAATTTCCTCAAAGCCACTTACACGGATATTACTTTCTGGATAGAGGTGTTTTAGTATCTTCCCGGTTAATACATCTTTTTCATAGGCAGTAACCCTAGTCTCTTCGTTATCTGCAAAAGATTGTATGAATGCACCAATACCTGCTGATGGTTCCAGAAAATTCTGTATTTTAAGTCCACTATCTTTCAGAGCAAATGAGATAGCATCTATAACCTGTGGTGGTGTGTAAAATGCTGTTAGGACAGAGCTTTTCATACTGTCCACATATTTTCTGTACTGTTTATCATCAACGGAATTCTCCATTAATAGTTGGTGTAATTCCTGTGTAATTGGAAAAAGATCATGTTCGTTTTTTCGCCAATGATTGATATCTACTTCACTGGAGATAGGGTTCAATACGAACTTTAGACCACCAAATCCGCTATAATGCATCATTAGCAGTCTTTCGCCTGCGGTAGCTTGCCGCTGTTCCTTCTCCAATTTAAAAGCAGTACGTAAGGCTTCAATATTCTGTTGGAGATGAAGACGTTTACTGAAGCCCATTTTCCTCTATCCAGATTGAAATGGTACCGGTTATTTCTGTGTAGAGCTCATCAAACTCATGACAGTATGCGAAATCATCGGTTAATTCATATTTCAAGAAAACAGATTCACAGACGGGAAACATTTTTAGGGCAAATGGTTTCAATTCTTCATCTGCCATTAAAGCATCAAACTCATTGCAAACCACTTGAAAAATGGTGTCGAAACGGGAGAAATGTAAGCCTTCAAATAATATGTAATTGGCAATTTCACTACATTGCTCTATAGCGTTGCCCGAAAGAAATGCTCCTTCATAAGCATTTGCTGCCCATGAAGATCGTTGGTCAATAAATTTCTGGTCGCTTGCTTTTTCGGGGAAGCTGCTGTTAAGGTGTTCTTGCAGTCGTAGTCTGAAATACGACAAGTCTTTTTGCAGTGTACTCATGGTAAATTTTATTTAGAATTTTTGCGTAAATCCTAAAATTAGAGCAGTAAGGCAAAGTTTTTATAGAAGTGGTAGGATTTGGCTTTGAGAGGTAGGATTTGGCGTAATATGCAACGAGAATTTCAATCATCTGAGAGGTTCCAGATTTTAAGAGACAAATAGTCTATTAAAAAAATTATAATGAATTTGCACAATCAAATACCGTACGGTATATTTGCAATATGGTAAGATCAGAAAAAACACGACAATACATTATTGAAAAAACAGCTTCAATTTTCAACAAAAAGGGATATACAGGGACGTATTTATCCGATTTGACTGATGCAACAGGCTTGACAAAAGGTAGTATTTATGGAAACTTCAAAGACAAAAATGAGGTTGCTGTAGAAGCTTTTAGATACAATTACAAATTCCAATCTGAAAAAATACTCGGCAAAATAAATCAAATAGAGCATTCAGCCGAAAAAATGATTGCATTCTTAGGTCATTACAAAACGGAATTTAAGCCAATATTCCAAAACGGAGGTTGTGCCATCTTGAATACATCCGTTGACGCAGATGATGGAAATGATTTGCTAAAAATGGAGGTCACTAAATCAATCCAAAGTTGGCACAAGACCATTGTCTCCATACTGGAAGATGGTGCCAATAAAAATGAAATAAAAAATTTGGATGCGAGTGTTTTTGCATATCGGTTAATTGCTCTGATTGAAGGAAGTATTTTGCTAGCAAAAACACTTGAAAAACCAGAAATATTGATGGAAAGCATCGATTTTTTACAGTCTGAAATTAATAGTCTGAAAATTTAAATAAAAAAATTTGAACAAGCATATACCGGTAGGTATATGCGTAAATATTAAAAAAATGGAAAGAGTAGTTATCACAGGATTAGGAGCAATTACTCCTATTGGAAAAAACACAATGGAATATTGGAACAACTTGCTTAACGGAGACTCTGGTGCCGACAAAATAACGCGTTTTGACACAACAAATTTCAAGACAAAATTTGCATGTGAAATCAAGAATTATGAGGCTTTAGATTACTTCGATCGGAAAGAAGCAAGAAAAATGGACAGATTTACGCAGTACGGACTTATTTGCGTAGATGAAGCTGTAAAAGATGCAGAATTAGATTTTTCGAAATTGAATGTAAACCGGATAGGTGTCATTTTTTCCAGTGGAATTGGTGGCTTTGAAACGTTCGAGCATGAAGTCATCGATTATGCAAAAGGTAATTTTCAACCAAAGTTTAATCCATTTTTTATTACCAAGATCATTTCTAATGGCTTGTCTGGTATAATTTCTATCAATTACGGATTAAGGGGAGTTAATTATTGCCCTGTTACCGCTTGTGCTTCTTCTACACAAAGCATTATTCAGGCATTTAATTACATCCGTTTAGGCAAAGCGGATATCGTTATTACGGGCGGTTCTGAAGCTCCCATAACAGCATCTTCCATTGGCGGGTTCAACGCGATGAAGGCCATGTCGACCAATAATGAAAATTTCGGTACTGCTTCAAGGCCTTTTGATACAAGCCGTGATGGATTTGTGGTCGGTGAAGGAGCCGGGGCTTTGATTGTCGAAAGCTTAGGCTCGGCAATAAAAAGAGGAGCTAAAATTTACGCGGAAATTGTAGGTGGTGGAGAAAGTTCAGATGCCTATCACATTACGGGAACGCATCCCGAAGGAACTGGGGCATTTTTGGCCATGAGGGAAGGTATAAAAGAAGCCAACTTAAATCCAAATAATATTGATTATGTTAATGCACATGCGACATCGACTGGACTTGGTGATTTATCAGAAATTAAAGCGATTGAGAAATTATTTTCATCAAACCTTGATAAAATTCAGGTAAGTGCTTCAAAATCTATGACTGGGCATTTATTGGGAGGTACAGGTGCTATTGAAGCCATTTCAACTTGTTTAAGCGTAAAAACCGATTTAATTCCACCAACTATAAATACGACCGAAATTGATGAAAATATACCAAAAGAATTAAATCTGTCCTTAGGTAGTAAGGCGTTTTCAAAAACGGTGAATTATGCCTTGAGCAACAGCTTTGGGTTTGGGGGACATTGTGGAGCTTTAATCTTAAAAAAATACATTTACTAAATTACAAAGTAGGGAAATCTCTATGAAAATGCTTTAAGCATATTTTTTTATTTTTGCATCACAATTTAATCCATTATCATAATGAAAGAACTAATCGAAAAAATCAATGCTTCATTTGAAGCGTTAAAAGTAGATGCTGAATTACAGGCAGACAAAGGAAACAAAGCAGCAGGAACAAGAGCTCGTAAAACCTCTTTAGAACTTGAAAAACTGCTAAAAGAATTTAGAAAAGCATCTTTAGATGCTTCTAAGGCATAATAAGAGACTGTAACGTAAACTGTGTCAGAGGAATAATTCAATAAGATTATTTATATTCAATTATTCAAACGACACGGTCATGAAAGAAAAAGACCCATTCGACTTTGAACGCTTCAAGGCAGAAGCTATGCAAGGTCTTTACGAAGGTAAAAGTTTATCTCCCAATGATGGCGTCCTAGCGCCGTTAATGAAGCATCTGTTGGAATCGATGATGGATGGAGAACTGGAAAACCACTTGAACGAAGAGAAAGCTTCGGGCAATAGCAATCGTCGAAATGGCAAGACAAAAAAGACAGTCCGAGGTCTCAATACCGGAACTTTTGAGCTGGAGACAGGTCGGGATAGATCGGGAACGTTCGAGCCTAAAGTAGTACCTAAGAGACAATTAATCATCACTGAACAGCTTGAGGGACATGTGTTGAGCATGTATGCCAAAGGAATGAGCACACGGGCGATAAGCGAGTTTATACGCGAAATGTATGCAATGGAGATCTCTGCCACAGAAATATCGCGTATTACAGAAAGCGTGCTTCCAGCGGTAAATGAGTGGCGTAGCAGGCCTCTTGAAGCTGTTTATCCCTTTGTATTCCTAGACTGTATGCACATCAAGGTTCGCCAGAATGGAACTGTTGAATCGAGGGCTATCTATAATATCCTGGGAGTTGGTATGGATGGTAGAAAAGATCTGATTGGTCTTTATAGCTCAGAAAATGAGGGAGCTAAGTTCTGGCTTTCAGTTCTTACAGATTTAAAGCAACGTGGCGTTGAAGACATCCTTATTGCTTGTATTGATGGTCTAAAAGGGTTCCCTGAGGCCATAGAAGCTATTTTTCCAAAAACAAAGATCCAGTTGTGTATTGTTCACCAGATCAGAACAAGTATGCGTTACGTAACCGAAAAAGACAAGAAGCTTGTCATGGAGGATCTAAAACCGGTCTATAAGGCTGTGAACGAAGAAATGGGATATGAAAACCTACTGTCTTTTGAAGAAAAATGGGGCAAGAAATACCCACTTGCTGCCAAATCCTGGATGGATAACTGGACCAATCTTTCTACTTTCTTTGAATACGAGGATCAGGTTCGCAAGATTATATACACCACAAATCCAATCGAGGGAATGCACCGTCAGATACGAAAAATTATTAAATCTAAAGGAGCTTTCAGCTCTGAACAGGCGCTCATGAAATTGATGTATTTAATTATTAAAGATATTGCAAAAAAATGGACGATGCCAATGCATAACTGGGGCTTGACCATATCCCAACTTTATATTAGATTTGGGGATAGACTCAAATTAGAAAGAGGTTTTTAAGATTTAAATCCAATGACACAGTTTGAGTTACACTCCCCATAATAATGACAAAACCCTCCATATTCGGAGGGTTTGTTATTTGTTAAGTACCTGAAGAATTTTGCTCACTTCTATATTCATTCGTGAAAATGCGAACCATTTTTTGCCCAGGTCTTTAAGCGAAGCCCCAATGTGGTAAAGTTCCGTACTGTCAATAATTAATAAGCGGTCGTGGCTATCGGCAAAAACTTCAACTTCAATACGGGGATATTGACTGTTGTACCTTTGTAAATCCAACCGAAGCTGATTGCTGATGCTTTTGGTATAGATTGTTGCGGTTACAGATTGTTCTCGTTTACCTAGTAGCGTAAGTACAGTATCATCCACATAATTGTCAAGCAAGATAATGGACTCTTTAGCACTTCGAATAATATCTGATACAAAGGCGTAGGCATCGAAAACCTGTCCACTATAGAAAATCCCTTTTTCAATGTGTAGCTTGTCACTTTCCAGAGCTTTGAATATCTCTTCAAATTTTTGATCGGTTTCCAACTGTTTCAGTTCCATTTTATCCAAACGATGAAACAAAGAAGCATTACTGATGAGTATTCTACGCATTTCTACAAAGGCTTCCATAATCTCAACACTGACCTTAATCGCTGTAGACGAACGAAGAATGGCGGAAGCCATTGCCACACCTTGCTCGGTAAAAGCATAGGGTAAATAACGTCTTCCACCATAGTTTAAACTTGAGGTTCCAATCTGGAACCTCAAGTTTTCAGCTTCCTCTTCGGTTAACTGAAAACAAAACGATTGTGGAAATCTTTCGATGTTCCTTTTCACGGCTTTATTTAGGTTCTTAGTTTCTACCTGATATAAGGAAGCCAGATCGCTATCCAGCATTACGTGTTTATCTCGAATGGTGAAAATCAGTTTTTCTATTTCTTTTTTGGACAGGATTATATTACTCATTTCTTTTTTTGTTTATTGGGTGGAAATTCGAAAGAGCTTTTTCCGGTTGTATCCAACACAATGTATGCATCGAATTTTTTGCCTGATTTACTTTGCATTCCTTTTATGAGTTTTGTTCTTCGTGTTTTTAAAAGACTTTCAATATCATTGGTACTCAATAATACTCCGCAAACATTACGAAACTGTATCCAATTACAAACTTCATCGGGACATTTTATCACCTTATTCCAAATGAGGAGTTGCTGTTGTTTACATTTTGGACATTCCAGTTCAGGTTGTTTCTGTTTTACAATAGTAGATTCTAATAGTTCCTTTGTAATAAAATCTGCATATAACTCCATTTCTTTAAGAAATATGGTGGCATCTTCTTGATCATTTTCAATTTGCTGTAATGTTAACTCCCATTCTGCGGTCATAGCAACATCAGCAATCTTTTTGTCTTTAACTAAATCATAAACCTGCAAACCTTTTTCTGTTGGGATGAGTGATTTCTTTTCGCGACGAATATAGTCACGCTTAAAAAGAGTTTCTATTATAGCTGCTCTTGTAGCTGGGGTGCCAATACCAATCCCCTGTAAAATTTTACGTTCCTCTTCACTCTCAATTTCCCTCCCAGCACTTTCCATTGCTGATAACAATCCGGCTTCGGTGTACAATACAGGAGGTTTAGTTTTCTTTTCTATTACCTGCATACTTTTGATATTAACTTCTTCACCAACTTTCAGTTCGGGGATATCTTGTATAGGCTCACTGTCATCCTCACTAAAATTTCCACGAATAGCACGCCAACCCGGTTCAAGAATTTTACAACCTTTCAAAATAAAATCATAATGTATTACTTGTAAGGTAATATCTGTTATTTCTTTGGAGCATGGATGTGAGATGGCTTCCAATAATCTGAAAGCTATCATATCATAAATTGCATTTTCTTTGGCAGGTAATTCAGCGGGTATTTTTTCAGTAATGAGTAAACCATGATGATCCGTTACTTTGACATCGTTCACCATACGTTTATTGAAACGTCCCCATTTCACTTTTTTGCTGGCTTCCTTACACGATTCTCTGTTTTCTAGTAGTCTTACTAGACCAGGGATTTCAGCCCATAGATCTTCAGGAATATATTTACTACCTGTACGCGGATAGGTAATCAGTTTCTTTTCGTAAAGGCTTTGAGCAATGTTAAGCGTTTCATCCGCAGAGAGTCCAAGTTTTTTATTAGCTTCTTTTTGTAATCCTGTCAGATCGAACAATAGAGGCGGTTGCTCTGCTATCTTTTTACTCTCTGCTTCAATCACTCTAGCTATTCCAATACGCTGTAACGATTTCAGTATGTCTTCAGCTAGCTTTTTATCGTCCCATTTAGTTTTTGAAAGACTTTTGAAATCTATTGATTCCTTATGATGTTCCAGATTTATCTGCCAATAAGTTTTTATTGAGAAGTTTCTATTTTCCAGATACCTTTTACAGATGAGGGCTAATGTGGGTGTTTGCACTCGTCCAAGCGAATATACACCATGCCCAGCGGCAATACTCAATGCTTGTGAAGCATTGATGCCCACTAACCAGTCGGCACGACTTCTGCCTTGTCCGGCATGGTAAAGTCCATCAAAGTCACTACCAGGTTTTAGGTTTTCTAAACCGTGTTTAATGGCTTTTTCGGTCAAAGAACTTATCCAAAGACGCTCAAAAGGTTTATTGCATTTAAAGTAATCGTATATATAACGAAATATCAATTCCCCTTCACGTCCGGCATCAGTAGCTACAATGATACTTTCGCTTTTACTGATAACCTGCTCAATAATTTTTAACTGTTTTAAAGCTCCGTTATCAGGTACGTACGATTTGCCTTTTTTGATTTTCCTTACTGTCAATAAAAAGGGATTAGGAAGCATTGGTAAGGATTCTCTTTGAAAACCTGAGATACCATAATCTTCAGGCATTCCCAAAGCAACCAAATGCCCAAATGCCCAGGTAACGTAAAACCCATTACCTGTCAAGAATCCTTCTTTCTTTTCTGTTGCACCCAATATTGTGGCAATCTCTCTTGCAACACTTGGCTTTTCTGCTATTACTACTTTCATATTTTGCTATTTTGGAGATTTACATTTTTTTGCCTTTGGATTTAGCGGGAGCTTTTGGCTTTTCCTGTTGCTCTTGTTGCGTCTTACTGTCAGGGTTTTTCTGCCCTGTCTTTAAAGGCTCTTTTAAATTTTTTGTAGCCTCATTAGTTTTTCCCTGAGAATTAACAGCTGTCTGAGTTTTATGTGCTTCAACAGGTTGGATTTTTTCTTTCAACCTATCAGGGTTGTTAAACGAAAAGCCTGTTTTGCCTGTTTCCTTGTCAAAAGTTATATAACCCTGATATTTCTGGCCTTTTTTATCCAGTAATCCATCTACATATACAGTTTGACCTTCTTTGAATTTCTCGTACTGTTTGTCATCCAGTTCTTTTCCTCGGAAATTTCGCGGAGCTTCCTGAGAAGTACCTTGTAATTGTGTTTGCTGCTGATTTTGTGTCTGCTTATTGTTGGTGGTTCTATCAAATAAAAACTCTACATAACGTTTGTCGGCATTGAATTGAACTGTAGCATCGAATGAAGTACCTTTTTTTGAGATCATTCCCTCAATCAATAGTGGCTTACCCTCCATAAGAGTTTGTTTCTGCTGCTCATTCAATTGTACGCCTTTTAGTTCATCAGGTACTTTAATCTTATCTGTCCGCAGAGCAATAAGCTCATTGGTTAGTCTATCTACACTTATAATGGAAGGTATTGTTTCACCTGTTTTAGGGTTTTTAAGATCAACAGTTCGCCCCATATTGCCTGTTTTAATCAGATTCTCTTTATCCTCTTTGCTGAATTCATGCCCAAAGAAAGGGAAGTTTAATTGAGGTTCTTTTCTTACGCTATGGATAAGCATAACAGCTTTGCCATCTTCGCCGGGCTGTAAAGACAACCTGCCTTCAGGACGGGAAACAGCAGTTCCGAGGTTTAGCGTAACTGTTACCAATTCATTGGTTTTATATCCTTTTAAAAGAGGATCAAGCAAGTTTCTCTTTTCCAGATATTCTTTGCTCAATCCAAGATTGTTCATCATTTCCCAATCAATCTGTTCCGGCTTGAAACGGTATTCGCCTGTTTCCGGAGTTTTTTGTGTTGTTTCCATATTTTTATGATTTTCTTGTTTTAACTCTGGTTCTTTTACCTCATGCTTTGCCATTACTGATTCCCCTTCTTTAGTAGGTGTATCAATCTGTTGCTGCATTTTTTTTGCCGTATCAATTGCTTCATCAGCTGGTACTTTAAAAAATTTAAAATGGGTAGGATTCTTCAGTTGACGGAAAAAATTGGAAAAGAAGTTAGAAAACATATCTCCGTGTTTATCCACACGCATAAACTGATTTTGGTTTTTCTCATTTGGCTCTACAGTTTTGAGATTGCCGTCTTTATCAATTCCTTTGACAACCTGAATCCTGTTTTTTTCTTTGTCCAATACCAAAAGTGTTTCCGATAATTGATCCGGTAATTGCGGACTATCTATTGTTTCTTCACTCATAATTTTATTGTTTTAAAACTGTTATCTTTTCGAAAATAACCTATACACAAAAAGGTATGACCAAAGCGTCCTTTAGGGGCATTATTTGTCACTTGCTGTCTTTAGTACGGTGCAATGGAGTATTGAAGCTTTCTCTTACAAACTGATGTACGTCAGTTAATTTGTAATATAATTTACCGCTGATTGTATAGTATGGTAACTTGCCAGAAGAACGATAACGTTGTAAAGAACGACTACTGATTTTAAGCATCTGAAGTAAATCCTGATTATCTAATAATACTTCACCATCTATGGTGTTTTTCTTTTTTTCAATATCTGTTAAGCTATCTTTTAGCATATCGAAACGATCCATAATGCGTTCCATCCACGATATAAATTCTATTCTATCTATATTCATAATGTAGTCCTTTAAGAATTCTTTAGTTTTCTACCTTTCTCAATGTAACTCTTGCCTTTAGCCATAAGCTCCTGTACATATTCATCGCTGGTCTGTACGGCATTGGCATTAAGCATATCTTTTATAGCTCCAATGGTATAGAAATACTGTCCATACATTTTGGAATAAGCTATTTCTCCTTTTGTACGTATTCGCCAAAGTGTTTTTTCACTAATATGGAGATACTGACATACTTCATGGTTGTTCAGCCAGAGGCTATCATAGCTGGTATCTTCTGATTTCAGGATAAAATCATTAATTGCCTTTAACCGCTCATTGAGCTGTTTCCACGCTTCTTCTTCGATTGTTATAATTTTCATTGTACACGTATTTATTAATTACGATACAAAGTTGGATTGTCTGGCTGGTATTGTCTGCCAAGCTCTGCCAATTGGTTTGGAGTTTTTTTTAAATTTTCTTGAATCATATAAACACCTAGTTGTTAGGCATTAAGAATACATGAAAGCATCAGCAATAACGGTTTGTGAACATTTGCCAATTGGCAAATATGGGTAAAGAAAAAAGCAGTACGTTTAGGGTACTGCTTTTAAGATTGGTGTATCGAAGTAACTATAGATCTTTATCCATATATTCTTCAAGAGATATTTTAAGCTGATCTAAAAATGTAGTTCGCGAACCACTCCTAGTTTTCATTCTATGAAATGCATGATGTACATCGTTAAGAGGAATTTTAAAAAGTATCTGACAGATCAAGCCGAGCTTTCTAATCCCAATTTTGCCATGACAAATTGTTCCTGACGCATGTATTGCATAAATTAGTTCAATAAGTGCATTTTTTGAGTTTGTCCATGTTAATTCTTTTATAGAATCTATATGATCCAGTTTTATACCTGTATTATCATCAGGGGCTATCTTATTTATTAAATAAGAATATAGCAAATCATTTGAAATGATTTTGGCAATTTTGTAGTCATAGTAAGTTGAGAATTGTAAATCGATTTCAAAAGCAATACTATTTAATCCATCATAACAATTAACATTACCTAACCTGAAGTATAAATCATCTCTGTCAACCCTGCCTGAACGATAGTATCTATAAAAATCAGAATTACAGATGTGCTCACTGTAATCTATCTTCAATTTTTCAAGATGCTTAGAAAAGTACTTATGATAGATCTCACCTTCATTGACTGGACAAACGGTTTCTATTCTAAACAGCTTATTGTAGTAGATTAATTTTCCTAAAATATATGGTTTGATGTTTCGGAAGAAATCAATTTCTTCTTCGTTGTTTTTAAATCCGTTTGAGATTACATAATCTTTCACAGAGAGAAGTAAATCTTGCAAAAAAATCGTCATTTGGTAGGCTTCTTCTACAATCAGAGATAACTCTGAGGATAATCTACTCTCTTTACTGTTTATTTCAGCAATAATATTTGGCAGGGATATTCTCATAAGTGACATATTTAGAAATTAGATAGTCTCTTCCATATTTTACAAAATTTGTTATTATAAACGAGAAAATTTCCCAAGTACTAACCAACTTGGGAAATTTTTATCCATTTCTAGTAGCAATATTTTTATGTTTTAATCAGAAAAACACCATGAGGACATGTCTTATTAAAGGACATAACTGTTAATGAAAAAGTATTTAAAATAATTAATGATTCGATGTCAAAACAAACCAAACGTTCGGTATCTTTGCAAATGTTGCTTGTTATAAACTATAAAGATATAATTTGGAAAATAGCTCATATACCCGAAAAAAGGAACCGGAATTAAGTAAGCAGTTGATTATCGACGCGGCTATTCACATTGGATCAGAATCAGACTGGCACCACGTAACTTTTCAATCTATTGCTGATTGGACAGGTTTGAGTAAAGGAGGGATTATCCATCATTTTAGGAATAAGGAAGAATTACTGGATGAGCTAGTAAATCAAAGCCTGATTAACCTTACGGATAAAGTAAAAAAATACAGAGATCAAAATGTCGATAAGGATGGTGCTTTTGCTTATCTGAAATTTATCTTAGAAAAGAAAAATGATGAAAAATACGCTAAAACAATGCGAATCATTCTCCAAGCAATCATGATTAACTCCAAGTATCGCCTACAATGGGAAGATTGGTACAATCTTCACATTTTGCCAACCGATGGAGAGGAGTTGAGCATACATAGTACTATTGTTTTTCTGGTGGCAGATGCTATCTGGTACTCAGAAAATATGGGTAGTATACACCTTACTGAAAAAGATAAACCCAAGGTTTTAAATTTTTTACAGCAATTAAAGTAACCGATTCTTTATTAGGTATTAACACCAATTAATGGATAATATATTGAATCACAAAACAAATAAAATGATTCTCAAGTGCTTACTTAAAACTGTTGATATTTAAAATTAAACTTGTTTGGATATAAAATATATAAAATGGAAGAAACCGTAATTCATCAAGACAAAATATTTTCCGGTATAAATTACTCTGAAAAGAAACTGAGAAACAGAGAATTCATAAAGTGTGAATTTGTCAGTTGTGATTTTAACAAGAGTGATCTAAAGGACAATAATTTTGAAGATTGCACTTTTAAACAATGTAACTTTTCAATGGTGGACGTTGACGGAACCGGATTCAGGAATGCTGTATTTATTGGGTGCAAAATGCTGGGGGTAGACTTTGCAAGATGTAGCAAGTTTGCGTTTTCGTTTTCGTTTACGGAATGTCATTTAGACTACAGTAATTTTTTTGGAACAAAGCTTCGAAAAACTACTTTCAAGAACTGTACATTAAAAGACGTTGAATTTGGTGAGGCTGATCTGACGGCCTCTGAATTTTTAGGATGTGACCTTTCCTCTGCTATATTCTCTAATTCTATTCTAGAAAAAACAGATTTCAGGACAGCAGTAAATTTTGCTATAGACCCAGACGTTAACAAGATGAAAAAAGCGAAGTTTTCGGCACTTAACCTTGTAGGTCTTTTATACAGACATAATTTGGATATAGATTATGACAGCTAATAAATTATTTGACCAATCATAACCCGTTGAATTATCTGATAATTATCACTGAAGCATGCTGTACCAAGTAATTGCTTTTCCAGTGATTCATTGCTTTATTTTTTGTACTTTTGTAATTGAGTTACAAGGAATTTGAATATAAATGAATGCAGTAAGCACCATTACTAAATCATTACCAATAATAATTTCACACTGCCTAATTCGCTCTTAATTAACCGCTTTGGTCCTAATTGATTTTTTTGATAAAAAAAAGCTTATAAAAACATTGGACTTGTTGGTCACAGCGAAGGTGGAATGATTGCGCCAATGGTTGCAGTTAAAAATCCAAATATCAAATTTATCATTTCATTGGCGGGTCCAGGAGTTCCAATAAATGAATTGATGTATCAGCAAAATGAAGACATTTTAAAACAAATGCAACTTCCAGAAGATATTATCAAAAAGGATTTGAGCAATAAAAAGTTAATGTTCGATTATCTGGCTACTTATAATGGAAAAAACATTAAATCTGATTTTGATAATTTCTTAACTATAAAACTATCAGGAATTTCAGAACAAGAAAAGAAAGCTTACTTAGAACTCACAATGCCTTGGATGTTATATTTTATGCAATACAAACCTTCGGAAAAATGGTCTAAAATTAAAATACCCGTATTGGCTCTTAATGGAAATCTTGATACACAAGTTGCAGCAAAGCCTAATCTTGACGCTATAAAAACAGCTTTAGTAAAAGCAAAAAACAAGAATTTCAAAACTAAAGAAATCTTAGGTGTTAACCATTTATTTCAAACTGCAAAAACTGGAAGTCCCAACGAATATTCACAAATTGAAGAAACATTCTCACCGAAAGTTTTAGACATAATGAGTGAGTGGGTTTTAAATTTAAAATAACGATAAAGCCTTTTCAAAATCTGAAAAGGCTTTATCTTTCCTTAACTTTGCAAAAATTAAAAAAATGTCTTTAAAAGCTGTTTTATTCGATATGGATGGTGTTATTGTGGATACCGAGCCACTGCATCGCAAGGCTTATTTTGGGATGTTTGATTATTACAATATGACTGTAGATGATTCATTGTTCAGCACTTTTACAGGTCGCACAACAGATAGCGTTTGTCTAGAAATTATCGAGCGTTTTAACATCCAAGCTGATAAATATGATTTGATAAAAAAGAAACGCGATATTTTCAAAGTTTTGTTCGACAATGACCCTGAATTTGATTTAATTCCAGGAGTAAGAAAACTAATTCAACATTATTTTGATAATGATATTAAATTGGTTTTGGCTTCTTCAGCAAGTAGCATAACTATTGAAATGGTTTTTGAAAAGTTTGAATTAGATCCCTATTTTATCGGAAAAATTAGTGGTGCAGAACTAAAAGAATCGAAACCCAATCCCGAAATATTTTTAAAAGCAGCCAGCATTGCCAATGAACCTATTGAAAACTGCATGGTAATTGAGGATTCTACTAATGGTATTTTAGCTTCTCACAGAGCTGGAATCTTCTGCGCTGCTTATAAAAGCGAACATACTTTACAACAAGATTATGCGCTAGCCAATATTTTGGTTGCCGATTTTAAAGATTTGGAATTGGAAAAAATTTCTCAATATTTTAATTAAAAAAAGCTGGAAGAGTATCCAGCTTATACTATTTTTTAATAACCTAAAAGTTTCAGTATATCTTGAGGTTTTTGCTCTTCCTGAAAGACTTTGTATATAAAATTACCTTCTTCATCTTGATCGATCAGGATATGTTTCGGTTGTGGAATTAAACAATGGTGAACACCGCCATAACCACTAATGGTATCTTGGTACGCGCCCGTATGGAAAAACCCAATATATAATGGCCTTGTGTCGTTATAGACAGGAAGATAAATGGCATTGGTATGCTGTTCAGAGTTATAATAGTCATCTGAATCACAAGTTAAGCCTCCTAAAAACACCCTTTCATAAGTATCGTCCCAACGGTTAAGTGGCAACATGATAAAGTGACGAGAAATTGCCCAAGTATCTGGCAATGTTGTCATAAATGACGAGTCAATCATATTCCATTTTTCTCTATCGTTTTGACGCTTCTGAGAAATCACACGATAAAGTGTAGCACCGCTTTCCCCAACAGTAAAACTACCAAATTCGGTGTAGATATTTGGTGCTTCCACGCCTTCTTCATCACAGAATTTTTTAATTTGAGAAACAATCTCATCAATCATATATTGATAATCGTAATCAAAATTAAGAGAGGTTTTTATTGGGAAACCTCCACCAATATTTAAAGAATCTACTTCTGGCGCAATTTTTTTCAAACGTGCGTACACGCGAAGACATTTGTACAATTCGTTCCAATAATAGGCGGTATCTTTTATACCTGTATTAATGAAGAAATGTAACATTTTTAGTCTGGCATTAGGATGATCCGCTATCTTCTGACTATAATATGGGATAATATCACGATACCCAATTCCTAAACGAGAGGTATAAAATTCGAATTTCGGTTCTTCCTCAGAAGCGATACGAATTCCGATGTTAAAAGTTGTATCAATGCTTTCTGTCAGCTTATCCAGCTCACGATAATTGTCCAAAATGGGTGTAATATTTTCAAAACCAGAATTGATCATTTCCGAAATTTTCATTAAATAATCATCGGTTTTAAAACCATTACAAATTACTTCGATATTTTTATCAACCTTTCCTTTTGTATGGAGACTTTTAACGATGTCCATATCAAAAGCCGAAGAGGTTTCGATAGAAATATCATTTTTAATAGCTTCTTCCAAAACGAAAGCAAAATGGCTTGATTTTGTACAATAACAATATCGGTAATTTTTTTCGTATCCATGCTTTTCAAAAGCTTCTCTGAACCAAGATTTGGCACGTTGGATATTGTGAGAAATTTTCGGAAGATAATTGAGTTTTAAAGGGGTTCCGTATTGTTCAACAACGTCCATTAAAGGAATATCGTGGAAGGTCAATTTATTTTCCTCAACATTGAATTCTTGTGTTGGAAAATAAAGAGTCTGGTCAATTAACTCCGAATATTTTATTTTCATTTCTTAAATCCTGATTTTACAAATTATACATCTGCAAAATTAAATAAAAAAAGATGCTAAATGCACCTTTTAATATATTTTATGACAAACTTATTGTCCTATGAAAATTAATAAGTTTCCTTTTGCATATTGGATGACAACTTCATCATTCTCAGCAATATTTCTTGTCCCTACGCGTTCACCCATTTTCAGATCTTCTTTATAAAGTGGCCATTTCAAACCCTGTGTTGTTATGCTTTCTGCTTTTGGGAACGGAAAAAGTGAAATTATTTTGTCTTTTACACCAGAAATATTAAAGTTTTTTGGAATAAAATAATAACTCGAAAACTCATCAAAAAAACGAATTTCCATTTTTGTTCTCATAAAATCGGCAACACTTAGATTGCCCAGAAAATGATCCATCTCTCCACCACTCGCACCATAAACATCTACATCCGGAATCCCTTTTTCTAAAATTATTTCTAAAGCTTTTTGGAAATCGGTTTTGTTTTGATCGGGAGTAAGGATAAATTTTTCATTAACAAAATCCAGACGTTCGTGCGAATCAAAATCTCCCGAGATAAAATCGAGTTTAGAAACAATTTCTGAATCAAATTTTAAAAGATAATCCAACGCACCATCCGTACAGGCAATAAGTTTATAACTAAAAAACTCGGGCAAATTTTTAGGCGGTTCACCGTTTATAAAGAGCAAAGCTTTGTTCATTTATTTCGGTGCTCTTTCGTTAGGAATCCAATATTCTTCTGGCTCATTCTCGATTTTTGAAATGTATCTTGCCAATACAAAAAGATAGTCGGAAAGTCGGTTCAAATATTTTATCAATTCTGGACGAACTTCTTCGGTTTCGTTTAAGAAAACAAGACTTCTTTCGGCTCTTCTGCAAACGGTTCTTGCGACATGAAAATGTGTTGCTGCTTTTCCACCGCCTGGTAAAATAAAATATTGTAAAGGCTCCAGTTCTTCTTCAAAAGCATCTATCCAATGTTCTAATTCTTCGATTTCCGATTCAGAGATGATTAGAGATAATCGTGATTTTCCGTTGGCTAAAAACAATTTATCGCTAGGTGTTGCAGCTTCGGAACCTACCGTAAACAAATCAAACTGAATTTTTCGCAGTTGTTCCAAAACAGGAATATCATGCACGTAAGATTTTGCAACGCCAATAAAAGCATTGAGTTCATCAATATTTCCGTAAGATTCTACCCTTGCTGAAGCTTTAGAAATTCTTGTTCCGCCATAAAGTCCTGTTTCGCCTTTGTCGCCCGTTTTTGTATATACTTTGAATGTCATTGCTGTAATTTTAAAGTCTAAAATTAATATTTTTAAATGATTTTAAGAGGCAACTTCCATAAATTGATAAATAACTCCTGTTTTAGGATTTACAATAATGGTAGACTTATTAGGTAATCGGTTGATTTTGTAGAACTCAATAGAATGATCTGTTTTTATTTCATTTAAAAAATTAGAATCAAAAGTGCCTTCGGGAATAAATTTTTCAAAAAAACTAAATTGATCTATAAATTTTTGACCATCAATTTTTCTTGCTTCTTTATCGGATTTTACCTCATCGGTTGTCGGCTGAGCCGCCATAAGTTGTAATAAAGCTGCTTTGTCTGCTTTGTATTTTAAGAAATAGGCCGGACTTCCGTTCGGAAATTTTATTTTTTTGCCTTTAAATTCTGTAATTAAATGAGGCTCTGCTCCAGAAAAAATCTGCTCAAACTGAACATCTTCGGCTTTAGTAATAGAATTAATAGAGGTATTAATGGTTTCGTTTAAAGTATTTTGAACAACTTCCTGCGTTTTTTGCTTAGCTGTTTCTGTAGCTTTGTCGATGCTTTCATTAATCTTTTCTTCAACTTTATTGCAAGAGACTAAAAATAATGTTGATAGTATAATAACGTAATTTTTCATTTCAAAAATTTAACTTTTTATCGCAACAATTTACCTGCCAAGATTTATTTAGCATCTAGCTTCAATTTGTAAACCACAAAATAAAATTCAAGCTAAATATTGAAAATAAAAAATTTTGAATATTTCAAAAAATCAATCTTCTTCTTTAAAAGTTTTCACCAATAAATCGAGGTTTAAACTTCTTGCCGAAGCATCAAAAATTTCTTTGTAAACGCCCTCCTGATGGTATAATTCGTCATGTGTTCCGTTTTCCACAACGCGACCTTTTTTCATTACATAAATCCTATCCGAATCGATAATTTGAGATAAAGAATGAGAAATAATAACCACCGTTCTCCCTGCTTTTATGGCATCTAATGAGTTCTTAATTTGTTCCGTAGCAATCGCGTCCAAACTCGCAGTGGGTTCGTCCAAGAAAATAATGGGTGGATTTTTCAGGAATAATCTTGCAATCGCAATTCGCTGTTGTTGACCGCCAGAAAGTTGAGTTGCATCATGTTGATAGGCCGTTGGCAAATCCAGAATTTGTTCATGCAAATAGGCTTTTTTTGCAGCTTCTTCAACTTCTTCAAAACTCGCATTCATATCGCCGTAACGAATGTTATCTTCGATGCTTCCTTTAAAAATATGATTTTTCTGAAGCACCAATCCTAAATCACCTCTCAAAAAAGTATTGTCGTATTCATTAAGATTTACACCATCTAAATGAATATTACCCGAATCTGGAAGATAAAATTTGCACAACAAATTAATAATACTCGATTTTCCTGCGCCTGAAAGTCCGACCAAAGCAGTGGTTTTTCCAGCTTCTATCAGCATATCGACATCAAAAAGAGCTTGCGTACCGTTGGGGTAAGTGAAATTAACATTTTGAAGTTTAAACTCACCTTTAATTTCTTTTTCCACAAAACTGCCGCTGGGTTCTGCTTCTTCATCCGCATTTAAAATATCAAAATAACCTTCGGCATAAATCATGGCATCGTTCATATCATCATAAATCCTGTGCAACTGACGAATAGGCGAAGAAACGTTGTTAAAAAGCATGATGTGAAGCATAATTGCGCCAATCGTCATTTGCTGATCGAGCACCAAATACACCGTTAACAATATGATTAAAACTACACCAATTTGTTCGATAAAAGTTTTTAAACCATCATAAAAAAAGTTGGTTTTACGCGTGTACAACTGACTTTCCATAAGTTGCATCTGCAAATCGTATTGTTTTTTACCTTCAAATTTTTCACGGACAAAACTTTTAATCACCAAAATAGAATTAATGAGATTTAAAAGTCCTGAGGTCTTTTCCTCACGTTGATTTCTAAGCTGACGACGAACGCCAGAGAGTTTTTTTGCTTGCATATTGCTCACCCAAAAGTAAATCGGAACAACAATTGTGGAAACCAATCCCACATACACATTTTGCATATACATCACCACCAAAGCGATAATGGAAGTCGTAAACAAGGGCAAAATATCGATGAAAAAATTCTGAACCAATTTTGTTAAACTCTCAATTCCTCTGTCGATGCGGGTTTGAAGTTTTCCAGATTCGTGGTTTTCATCATTAAAATAAGCAAATTTATAGGTTAAAATTTTATCAATTGCGCGTTGAGCCAATTCTGAACTTACATTAATTCGGATTTTTTCACCGTAAAATTTTTGTCCAAAATTGATGAAAATATTAGCGATTTCTTTCACCAAAAGAATAATGGTGACGACGATTAACACATGAATCCCTTCTTGCATTGGATTTGGCAAATCTATTAATTTCTGAACCTCATCCACCGTATATTTAAGAACAATTGGGTTCACCTGTGCTGCCAAAGCGCCCAACAAAGTGAGAAGCAACGTCCAAAAAATCATTAAACGATAAGGCTTAATGAAAGGTTTGAGCTGTTTAAAAATTCCAAAAATGGTGATGGTTCTGTTAAAAGGATTTTTCATATTCTTTCGCGAACCTTAAATTTAAGAAAAAAAGATAAACCGAATAGAGAACAAAAAAAGAGCAAAGATTTTGTTTTCACTCATCTTTGCTCTTTAATTCTTATATTTTTATTCTTGTCTCTTGATTCTTGATTCTTAATTCTTGATTCTTGACTCTCGGCTCTTGAATCTTAATTCCTAATGCGGAAGTTTCTCTCTGAATTTCCCGTACACCCAAGTTCCGAGGATTGCTGACAATAAGGTAACGCTTACCACCAAAGCGCCCGTTCCTATTTGTGCAAACAATGGTCCTGGGCAAGCCCCTGTAATCGCCCAACCAAATCCGAAGATTAAACCTCCGTAAATTTGACCTTTATTGAATTTTTTATCAGCGATTTTTATCGGTTCACCATCCAAAGATTTTATTTTGAATTTCTTAATCAACCAAACTGAAATCATCCCTGTAACCACAGCACTTCCGATAACACCGTACATGTGGAAAGATTGTAAACGGAACATTTCTTGAATTCGGAACCAACTGATGAGCTCCGCTTTTGTGATGACGATTCCGAAAAATATTCCGGCAATTAAAAACTTTATATAATCTAATGTTTTCATTTTTTATTTTTAAAATTAATAGATTCAAGATTTTATTTTAAAGTTAATTAAATCTTGGTTCTTGGCTCTTGGCTCTTGGTTCTACAAAGACAAAATCCAAGGCATTACAAAATTAGCAACGATAAATCCGCCCAACATAAAGCAAATAGTCGCCACCAAAGAAGGCCATTGTAAATTTGCCAATCCCATAATGGAATGTCCACTTGTACAACCTCCCGCGTAACGCGTTCCGAAGCCTACCAAGAAACCTCCCACCACGAAAAGGAAAAAACCTTTCAAAGAAAATAAAGTTTCCCAATTCATAAAATCGGCTGGAATAATGCTCGAAAAATCTGTAATTCCGTAGCCCGCCAATTCAGTTTGAAGATCAGGATTTACAGCAACAGCTTGTCCATTAGAAAGAAAATTGAAAGCGACAAATCCACCAATTAAAATTCCGATAACGAAAACTAAATTCCAGATTTCACTCTTCCAATTGTATTTAAAAAACGGAATATTTGCTGGTGCACAAGACGCACAAATATGTCTTAAAGACGAAGAAATTCCGAAGGTTTTATTGGCTAAAATAAGTAATATAGGCACCGTAAGACCAATGAGTGGCCCCGCAACATACCATGGCCAAGGTTGCTTGATAAGTTCTAACATTTTTTATAATTTATTCTTTAATTTTATTTTTATCTTTTTTAAACATTGAAAAAAATACACCTCCCATAAAAGCACCATAAATACTGCTGTTAAAAGGTTTTGATGTAATAGCGCAACTTCCTGTGCTACAACCTATAAAATTCCAATACAGAAATCCTGCAATAGCACCAACAACAGCGCCTAAAATGACAATTTTATTGTTTTGAAAAAAAGTATTCATATTGTTTCAATTTGGAGTTAATGGGACAGAATTATTTTAAAAAGAGTTCTACAAAAACTTCTGACCCTTTTCTTGGAGGGATAGAATTGTAACATTCTTCCATTTTTTTAATTTCAAAATAAGGCTCGAAAATCGGTTTGTACTCACATGGACAGCCACCAAACGGCGGACCTTGTTTCTCGAAAGTGGTATCGAACATGACGCCTACAATTTTACCATTTGGTTGCAAAAGTTCGGCAGCTTTTTTAGCGTAATCTTTTCTCATTAATGGCGGAATAGCACAGAAAAATGTTTGTTCCAGCATTAAATCATACTCACCTTTATGTTCGAAAAAATCGCCTAACAAGACTTTTATTTGAGGATCATTTGGGAATTTACTTTGAAGAATTTCCACCGCTTTTGGTGCAATATCTATTAACGTAATATCCTGAAATCCGTTTTTTAAAAGATATTCAGCTTCATAAGCATTTCCGCAACCTGGAATTAAAATCGAGATATTTTTATCCTCAACTTTGTCCATATAATCGGTAATTGCGGGCGATGCGTAACCAATATCCCAAGAAGTTTCGCGATTTTTCCAACGCGTTTCCCAATAATTTTTATCCAAAGGAAGATCGCATTGCGTAACGCAACATTGCATATCTGTATTTTTATGGTCTTCTGTACTCATTTTTCACTTTTAACGGGTAATGTTTTTCATATTTTGCAAAGAACTGCCATTAAAAACATTGGTAATTCCGGCTTGTTCTAAAATAGATTGCGCTTGTTTACTGCGCATTCCACTACGGCAAAATACAACAATATTTTCCTTATTTTTTAATGAATTTACTTTAGAAGAAATTTCATTTAACGGAATATTCACCGCATTTTTCACACTTCCAGAAGCAAATTCACCTTTGGAACGAACATCTATTAAAGTAGCTCCGTTATTGATAACTTCTACTAGCCTTTCCGAATCTTCGGAACCAAAAAGTTTTTTAAAAAATCCGAACATTACGACATTATTTTAGATTGACAAACAAATTCAGTTTTGGGAACATCTGTTTTTGAAATGGCATTGAAACCACCTTCAACTTCAGAAAAATTATGATAACCACGCGCTTTCAAAATACTTGCAGCCATCATACTTCTGTATCCACCCGCACAATGTATGTAGAAATGTTCATCAGCTTTCACCTCTCCAATCCAATCATTAATATACGCCAAAGGTCTTCTGTAAGCGTTTTCTACGTGTTCAGCTTCGTATTCGCTTTCCTTACGAACGTCTATTACTTTTACATTTTCATTAAACTCAGTATTAAATTGCGTTGCAGAAATTCTGTTCACGGTATCAATTTCTTTCCCTGAATTTTTCCAAGTTTCAAAACCTCCCTCTAAAAATCCTAAAGTATGATCGAAACCAACTCGGCTCAATCTGGTAACGGTTTCTTCTTCATCACCAAGATCTGTCACCAACAAAATAGGTTGTTTAACATCTTTTATCAAAGCGCCTACCCAAGGTGCAAAATCGCCTTTAAGACCGATGTTTACAGATTGAGGAATATAGCCTTTTGCGAAATCTGCCGCAGCACGAACGTCTAAAATTAAAGCTTCTGAATTTTCTACAACCTCCTCAAATTCCGTTACAGAAAGCGCTCTTAATCCATTATTAAGAACCTCATCAAAATTTTGATAACCTTGTTTGTTCATCGCTACATTCATTCCAAAATAAGCAGGAGGCGGCAACAAACCATCTGTAACAGCTTTTATAAACGCTTCTTTACTAGGTTGATTAAGAGCATAATTGGTTTTCTTTTGGTTTCCTAAAATGTCCACCGTTTCTTTCTGCATATTTTTACCACAAGCCGAACCCGCGCCATGAGCAGGATACACCGTAACGTCATCCGCTAAAGGCATAATTTTATTTTGTAAACTGTCGTAAAGCATTCCCGCCAAATCTTCTTGTGTCATGTTTGCAGCTTTCTGAGCCAAGTCTGGACGACCAACATCTCCTAAAAACAAGGTATCTCCAGAGAAAATTGCAGTTTCTTTTCCGTTTTCATCCATCAAAAGATAGGTGGTACTTTCCAAAGTATGTCCAGGTGTATGAAGCACTTTAATTTTGATATTTCCAATTTCGAAAATTTGTTCATCTTCTGCGATAATAGCTTCAAAATCTGGGTTGGCTGTTGGTCCGTAAACAATTGCCGCACCTGTTTTTTTACTTAAATCTACGTGTCCACTCACAAAATCTGCGTGAAAATGGGTTTCGAAAATATATTTTAAACGAACATTATCTTTTGCTAGTCTATCTGTATAAGATTGCGTTTCACGAAGCGGATCTATAATCGCGGCTTCACCATTTGAAACAATATAATAAGCTCCCTGAGCTAAACATCCTGTATAAATTTGTTCTATTTTCATATTCTTTATTTTAGTTGTACAAAGTTCTTGATAAATAAATTCCTGCACAGTTACTTTTGTTACATTAGGAATTTTTAGAAGTTAGACTTTAGACTTTAGACTTTAGACGAAACTAATTCAAAACTTCTAATCGATTAAAAAAACATTTCTTTTACGATGACAAAAATGCCCATCACAAGGACAAACCAACCAAAAGCGGGTTTTAGTTTTTTACCATCAATATTTCTGGAAAGTCGGCTTCCTATTAAAATTCCTATAATTGCCATTGTGGTAATGCTCAATAAAAACTTCCAATTGACTTCTCCAAAGTGTGCATAAGAGGTTACAAAACCGAACGCAGAATTAATAGCGATAATCAGTAAAGATGTTCCGATGGCTTTCTTCATAGGAGTTTTTAGTAAACTTACCAAAGCTGGAATAATTAAAAATCCGCCACCGGCACCTACAAATCCTGTTATAATTCCCACCAAAAAACCTTGAAAAACCACCAATGGATAATTGTAATTTTGATGAGAGGTATTATTTGGTTTTGTATCTTTTTTTATCATTTTAAATGCTGCCATCAACATTAAAACCGCAAAAAAAAGCATTAAAAAATTACTTTTGGTGACTTCAAAACCATTAATATTGAAAAATACGTTTGGAATATGAGGTAAAATTTGCTGTCTGGAAATATACACTCCAATTATTGAAGGGATACCAAATGCAAAAACCGTTTTAAAATCTATTAATTTATTTTTGAAATAAGTGGTTGACCCCACAAAACTGGTTGCTCCCACTACAAAAAGCGAATAAGTAGTGGCCAAAACAGCGTCTACATGAAAAAGATACACCAATACAGGAACCGTAAGAATACTTCCGCCACCGCCGATTAATCCTAAAGAAATTCCTATTAAAATTGATGCTAAAAATCCTGCTATCTCCATTCTCTTGTTTTGTAATGCAAAATTCAGCAAATCAAAAGAGATGCGCAGCTACTTTTGTTACAAAAGGATTTTTTGCTTGATGGTTTTTAGTAGTAAGTTGTAAGTCTGAATATCAACTGAAGTTTTACGAACGAAGTTCAAGAAAACTAATTTCTTGATTCTTGACTCTTGGTTCTTGGCTCTTGATTCTTGGCTCTTGATTCTCCTAAAGCAAAGTAATTTTGTTGCGTCCAAGTTGTACTTCACCGTTTTCTTCGAGTTGCTTCAGAAGGCGAGAAACCACTACACGCGCAGTTCCCAACTCGTTAGCAAGTTGTTCGTGAGTAACGTTGAGGCTATTAGATTGTGTGAGTTCAGCTTTCTTTTCGAGGAGGTTTAATAAGCGTTCGTCCACTTTTTTAAAAGCAATTTCGTTGATGATTCCAAGAAGTTCTTCGAAACGTTTATGATACAATTTAAAAATATAATCCAACCATTCTGGATGATCTTTTATAAACTCTGAAACTCTGGATACTGGAAGAAAAAGTATTTCGGCATCTTCCTCTATTTCAGCTTTCACTTTACTGGTTTCGTTGTGTAAACCACCCAAAAAAGACATAATGCAAGATTCGCCAGCTTTAATATAGTACAAAAGTATTTCTCGACCATCTTCCTCAGTACGCACCACTTTCATAGCACCTTTTGTGACAATAGGAATCGATCGTATTTGAGAATTTTCGTCCACAATAATATCTCCAGCCTGATAGTTTTTTATCATGCTGTATTCATATAATTTTTCTAGAAGTTCCGGTGTGGACTGAAATTCTTGTTTTAATTCTGGGCTTTCCATTTTTATATTGTTTTAGTATCAAACGATGTTAGAAACTTCATTTTCTGACTGGAAAGTTTTTCGGCTTGGTTTTTAATTTCGTCCAAATTTCTATTAGGTCGCAATTCTATTTTTTGGAGGATGAAAGAATTGTGTGCGTTTTTGTCCACCACTTCAGCAAAAATATGTTCGATTTCAGAATTGGCCAAAGAAGCAAAACTGATATCCTCAAAACCATGAAGAAGTTTTAAATCGCTTGTATTTTGGAAAGTATCATCTGCATAAGCTTGAAATTCTGTTTTTGAATCAAAATCTCCAGCCCAGATATTATACACCCAATGTTTTGATTTTGGTTTATCTTCAATTTTCTGATAAACGAAGTTTTCACCCAAATAGGCTTCACGAACTTGTGGATCATTCGCTAAATCTTCAGGAAGACCTTCTTTTAAGATTTTCCCTTCGAACATAATGTAGGTTTTATTGGTAATCGCTAAAGTTTGCTGCACATTGTGGTCGGTAATTAAGATTCCGATATTTTTGTCCACCAAACTTCTCACAATTTTCTGAATATCTTCCACCGCAATCGGGTCAACCCCCGCAAAAGGCTCATCTAGAAGGATAAAATTCGGACTTGTTGCTAAACAACGGGCAATTTCTGTTCTACGTCTTTCACCTCCAGAAAGCAAATCGCCACGGTTTTTCCGAACATGTTCTAAAGAAAACTCTTCAATCAACTCATCACATTTCATCTGCTGTTGTTTTTTGGAAAGCTTTGTCAATTGTAGAACTCCTAAAATGTTATCTTCCACAGACAATTTTCTAAAAACAGAAGCTTCCTGAGCCAAATATCCGATTCCTTTTTGAGCTCTGCGATACATGGCATCGCTGGTGATTTCTTTATTATCGAGGAAAATTTTTCCAGAAGTAGGCTTCACCAATCCAACAATCATATAGAAAGAAGTAGTTTTACCTGCTCCATTGGGTCCCAACAAACCTACAATCTCACCTTGTTGAACCTGTACCGAAACACCTTTTACCACCTTTTTAGGCCCGTATTCTTTAATTAAATTTTCTCCTCGTAGAATCATACAACAAAGATAAATATTTTTTGAATCTAAATAACTTTCTGTACAGGACTTCGGTGTTGAATTTTTTAGCCCCGATTGAACGGTATGTCTGAGCTCATCTCGAAAGGAAGGCAAAAGAGCTGGCTCGAGATAGCGAGTAGTGAAAGCGGGAATAGCTCCTGAAAAGCTATCAAAATTTTGAAAAAGCTAAAAATATTACCGTAATTTGCTGAAAAATTGCTGAAATGCAGATTATTGAAAGTTTTCAAAACGAAAAAATAAAGAAAGTAAGCCGTTGGCTGACTAAAAATAGTGATCGAAAAAAAGCGGGAATTTTTGTGGTGGAAGGACAACAAGAGAACGAACGTGCTTTGCAATTTGGTTATGAAGCGATTGAGTTTTATATCGCACCTCAAATTTTTGGAGGAACAAATCCTTGCGAACCGATCCATTTTGTAAGTAATGCTGTCTATGAAAAGTTGGCTTATCGCGGGACAACAGAAGGAATAATTGGGGTTTACAAAAATAAAGAACTGAATATCGATTCTTTAAAAATAAAAGACACCTCAACAGTTATTATTCTGGAAAGCATTGAAAAGCCTGGAAATCTAGGAGCTATTTTAAGAAGCTGCGAAGCTTTTGGCATTGACGCATTAATTGTTACAGATCCTAAAGTTGATTTTTTTAATCCGAATGTTATCAGAAGTAGTGTTGGTTGTCTTTTTGGAATGAATTTTTGCGCGGTAACCAATGAAGAAGCCTACGAATTTTTGCAAAAGGAAGATTTCGAGATCTATACCACTTTCATGTCAGATGGCGCCAAGGATTTAGCGTCTAGAAATATGACGGTAAAAAGTGCTGTATTATTTGGGACCGAACATTCGGGTCTGAGTGATTATTGGAAAGACAAAGGAAAAAACACCTTAATTCCTATGGTCGGCAGTATAGATTCTTTAAACTTAAGCAATGCCGTGGCAATAACTTGCTATGAAGCTTTAAGACAAAAAAGGAAATAAAAAAAACCGTTTCGAGATTCGAAACGGTTTTCATTTACAAATAATTTTTAATTATTTTGTAGCTTCTTTAACTTCAGCAGCAGCATCTTGTACTTTAGCAGCAGCAGAATCAACAGTTGCAGCAGCAGAATCAACTGTAGCAGCAGCAGAATCAACAGTTGCAGCAGCAGAGTCAACCATAGCAGCAGCAGAATCAGTGTTAGCAGCGTCTACGTTTTCAGTTTTTTTACAAGCTACAAGAGCAACAGCAGCGATAGCAGCTACAAATAATGACTTTTTCATAATAAATTAAATTTAATTTTGTTTGTTATTTTAAATGAATTCTTTTCTGTTCTTTCAATTTGAACAGGACAAAGGTATGGTGAGAAAAATATTTGTGTTAGAAAATTAATTGTAATATCTTTGTAAAATAGTTTTACAAATAAACATTACTGTAATACAGGTAATTATAAATTTTTCAAATATTGGACAATTTAGAAATTTTATACTTTGAACAGCTAAAAAAGGAGGTAGAAACTAAATATTTAGAAAATCACACCCCTTCTCAAGCTGATATTAGCAAATGGAAAGGAATAGATATTATCTACTTCCAAGAAGATTTGCGAAAATATGCTAAAGGCAACATCAGCGAAAAATCTTTTTACACATACTTCAAAACGGCTCCTGTAAAGAAATTGCCGAGAATTGACATGCTAAATTTGTTATCAAATTACGCGGGTTATGAATCTTGGTTTAATTATAAAAAATTAAAACCTATTGAACTTCCTAAAGAATCTATCCAACAAGAAGTTATATTTGAGGAAAAGGCTCTAGTAAACGATAATACATCTACGGAACAGGACTTACCTCTAACAAATTCTATAGAAAATACAGTTCCAAAAATATTAAATACTTTAGAACCTGAAGCCGAACAAGAACAACTAATCTCAATAGAAAAAAAGGACATTCTAAAAGAAGAAATAAATAATGTTTTACAAATAAACAGTACTGATAATCAAACAACAAAAGAAAAAAAACAGATTAAAAACTCTAATTTTTTTAAAAGAAATATCTGGTATTTGATAACTAGTGTATTAAGTCTTTTAATTTTATTTTTAATTTTTAGAGATCAATGGTTAATTAATGATTTTACGTATAGCTTTATCGATTCGGATAGAAACACCTTAATTAAAGACGAATTGGATGTTAAAATCTTAAATGAAAACGAATCTCCAATTCTCATTCGTGTTAAGCCGAATGAACCTTTTAGATACAGCACCAAAAGTAAAACTTTAACCATGATTGTATCGTCGCCATTTTACAAAACAGATACAATAAAACGCAATCTAGAAACAGCACCAAGCAACGAAAATATTGAACTAAAACCGAATGATTACGCCATTCTGTTGTACTATTATTCTCGTTCTATTAAAGATTTCAAAAAGAAAAGAGAGCAACTCAATCAATTAATTAGTGATAACGCTCAAATAACCCAGGTTTATGACAACGAAACATATGGCGTAGAGCGACTTGACAAACAAAAATACATTAGCCTTGTAACCTTACCAACAACTGCTTTGGAAAACCTGAATGTGATTGACACACAGATGAAAAATGGAAAAATTGTACTTATCCGCTTTAAAATTTCTACCAATGAAAAGTAAACTACTACACGGATTATTCGTTGCAATTGCAATAGTTTCTATGGCGTCTTGTAACAAAAAATACGAAGGCGACACGACTATCAACGATGTTAAATATAAAAATAACCGCAATACTATCCCTTCCATAAAAATGGATAGTGCACAAGCGATTAACACCATTACAAAGCAAAAGATACAAGATCTCTTGGATCTTTCCACGCTTTATATCTCAGGAAATAAAGACACTGAAATAGATTCTGTAATCTATGCACAAATGCAAAGTTATTTTTTGAAGCCCGATTCCTTGCAATTGAAACCTCTTTTCAAAGATCTGGATAGTCTAAAAGTACGCTACGCCAACATCAACAAATTAAGCATTCAGCGGCAAATAGTTGGCAAAGACACTTTTGACATTGCAAAATTCAATGTTGAGTATTTTAATAATAAAAAATTATTCATAGGAAGTTACGAACGTGACGCACAATATGTCTTAAAATCGGTTCCCACAAAA
Source organism: Soonwooa purpurea (assembly GCF_053891095.1). Taxonomy (NCBI): domain Bacteria; kingdom Pseudomonadati; phylum Bacteroidota; class Flavobacteriia; order Flavobacteriales; family Weeksellaceae; genus Soonwooa; species Soonwooa purpurea. Next base: position 140,219 of record NZ_JBSSMA010000006.1, on the reverse strand, counting down.
GCAAATAACGAATTTAAGTTCTATTTCAAGAATTTTTATGATGAATTGAATAAAAAAGAAGATAGCATAAAAACGATTATCATACCACCAACAACAACAAATTTACCTAAAGCATCTTCTGGAAAATAAAACAATAAAGCCACCGAGACTCGGTGGCTTTATTTAATAATTTAGTTTCGGATGATTATTTAACCGCCTCAACAGCTTCTTTAACTTCAGTTTTTACAGAGTCAACTTTCGCCTGAACCGAATCAACTTTTGCAACAGCAGTATCAACTTCTTTAGATAAAGAATCCATATCTGTAGCTACTGAATCAACTTTTGTATCAACTGTTTCTGCTTTCTTACAAGATACTACTGCTAATGAAGCGATAGCTACTGCGAAAAATACTTTTTTCATAATAAATGGTTTTTTAATTATTAATATATAAAATCTGTGTTTCGTTCTTTCATTTTGAACATTCCAAATTTATAACACTAAAAACTATGAATAAAATAATTCGCTTGTAATGTTTTTGTAATCTATTTTACAAATTTAAACACTGATTTACAATGAATTAAAACAAATCAAAACTTTTAAAATACAAAAAAATAATTAGGAGTTATTAAATAATCTAGCCGAACATCTGTTTTAAAAACATTATCAACACACTCAACTGGCTTATAAAAAGAAAGACCAATTTTTGAAATAACTTTATTTTCCTCAAAAAACTTATCATAAAATCCTTTTCCGTAACCAATTCTATTTCCTAACGGATCACAATAGACCAACGGCGTGATGCAAATATCAAACTCAATTTCTCCAGAATCCAGATTGCTTACAGGCTCTTGGATATTCCATTTGCTTATTTTAAATTCAGAATCTGGATTTATTTCAATAGAAATAATTTTATCACCGACGACTTTTGGAACAAAAATTCTAATATTATGTTTGAAGCAATAATCAAAGAAAAAGCTGGTATCTATCTCATTTTTCGAAACAATGGGCAAGAAGCAATGGATTTTAGAATTTGATTTAATTTCAAAATTAGAAATAAAAGTGTCAAAGATTCCTTTAGAAAATAGAAAAACCTCGTCTTTTGACAAGGTCATTCTTTTTTCTAAATATTTTTCTCTTAAAACTGATTTTTGTTGAAAAATAGTGTCCATCTAAATTTCTTTAACTGAAATTATATTAACCGGACAAGCTTTTGCTGCTTTATCACAAGATTCAAAAGCGTCTGGAAATGGTGTTTTTATTGTAAAAAAACCTTTTTTCTCTATGGATTTAAGAAGTACAGATTTCCCATCTTTTTTAGACATTCTAAAATAGTCTGGTGCAAACTCTGCACAATAATTACAGCCGATACACTTATCTCTTTGCAATGTTACAATAACCATTAACTCTGAATAAATTTAAAATTAATGAGAATAAACACCTTCTTCTACATTATTCTGCTGAGTGCCTGGCTCTTCAACCTTAACAACTTTATAAAGTTTATCAGAAGGGCGAACTCTAAAGTCGGTTTTAAAAGTTACAACGTCTGATTTTGTCGCTTTTGTAGCATCATCTTTAGCATCTACTTTGAGACCTTCTATTACCATCTCTTGTGAACCTGTCGTTGGGCCTTGGATCAAAACGGTATCGCCTTCAGCTAAATCATAAGCTTCGATTAAAAATTCAGCAATCTCGGATTTTGGATAATAGTGTCTTCCTTTTCCGATATAGACTTTTTTCTGTGTCGCACTAGAACCAGAATTAGCAGACCACTCTCCTAACTCTTGACCAAGATAATATCCAGACCAGAAACCGCGGTTATAAACCGTTTCTAATTGCTTCATCCATTCTGCAACTTTTTCTTGAGAGAAAGTACCTTCCGCAACACTATCGATTGCTTCACGATAACATTTGGTTACCATCGCAACATATTCTGGCGCACGTCCACGTCCTTCAACCTTCAAAACTTTAACCCCAGCATCTGTAATTTGGTCTAAAAATCCGATGGTACAAAGATCTTTTGGCGACATCATATATTCGTTATCCAATTCGATTTCGAAACCAGAATCTTGATCGATTACAGTATATTTTTTACGACAATTTTGCTTGCACGCACCTCTATTTGCTGATGAGTTGTGAGAATGAAGGCTTAAATAGCACTTTCCTGAAACCGCCATACATAAAGCACCATGACCAAAGATTTCAACTTCTACCAAATTACCAGAAGGTCCTTTAACCTGTTCTTTTTCAATTTGGCTACAGATTTTTTTAATTTGGCTAATACTTAGCTCACGGCTCATCACCATTGTATCTGCAAACAAAGCATAAAACTTGACCGTTTCAATGTTGGTTACATTAATCTGCGTCGAGATATGCACTTCCATACCGATTTGTCTGGCATAAGCAATCACCGCTTGGTCCATAGCAATTACTGCTGTAAGATTGGCTGCTTTGGCTTTGTCTAGGAGTGTTTTTATGATTGACAAATCATGATCATATATAATTGTGTTGAGCGTCAAATAAGTTCTAACACCTTTTTCTTCACAACGTTTTGCAATCTCTGGGAGATCGTCAATTGTAAAATTCATGGAAGCGCGAGCACGCATATTAAGCTGCTCTACTCCGAAATAAACAGAATCTGCCCCATTGTCAATCGCCACTTGTAACGAAGTAAAATCTCCTGCGGGAGACATTAGTTCTATTCTTCCTGTTTTTGTCATTTTATTATCAATAAATTTTTGCAAAGGTAATTAATTTATTCTTGATTAAAATAATTCCCAATTGATAGTTTTGTTCGTTTACAATCACCCTTTCTATGACAAGATTTCATATTGCTGAACAAATATTGACAAAATTTCCTATTACATAATGAATAGAAGTTAGGATAGTATTATAAAAAGATTTTAAAACAGTTTAAAAAACTCTTAAAATCAGTCAATATTTATTAATTTATATTTAATAATGGTTAAATTTTGTTAAACATGTAACACTAAGTTTTTAGTTTATACTTATTTAGCATTAAATTTGTTAGACAATAATCAAAATAAAAAAAAAGAGATATAAAATGAAGAATACTTTAAAAAAACTAATGCCATTAGCTGTTGTGGGTGTTTTATCTGGAGCTACTACTTTTGGAGCTATTAAATATTTCGATCCGCAAAACTCAGGAGAAGATTTCTCTTATTTCACAAAATCAAGTCCGAAAGCTAACTTCGTAGGCATGAATTCGGCGGCTGTAGGTGACGACTTTGTAAAAGCTTCCAAAACTACCGTTCCCGCAGTTGTTACCATAAAAAATTATTCTGACAGATCCGCACAAAGAGCACCAGAAAAAGATTTATTCGATTTCTTTTTCGGGAACCCATTTGGTCGCGGTGGTCAACCACAGCAACGTCAACAACCACCTAAAAATATGCCTTCTGGTTTAGGTTCTGGCGTTATTATCTCACCTGATGGTTATATCATTTCTAACAATCACGTTATTGCAGGTGCTAATAAACTTGAAGTTGTATTAAGCAATAAAAAATCATATATCGCAAATCTTGTAGGAACAGATCCTAACACAGATATAGCATTATTAAAAATTGAAGAAAAAGGCTTACCTTATCTTAATTTCGCAAATTCTGATGCAGTAGAAGTTGGGCAATGGGTTTTAGCTGTTGGTAATCCGCTGGGACTTAACTCAACGGTAACAGCTGGGATTATTTCAGCAAAAGGTAGAAGTATCGATCTTCTTAGCCAACAATCGAGAACACCAATTGAAAGTTTTATCCAAACGGATGCTGCTATTAATCCAGGAAACAGCGGTGGCGCCTTAGTAAATATTAATGGTGACCTCATCGGAATAAACACCGCAATCTCATCAAACACGGGCTATTATGAAGGCTACGGTTTTGCAGTACCTTCTAATTTAGCAAGAAAAATTATTGAGGATATTAAAAAATTCGGTTTGGTACAAAGAGGTTTCTTAGGTGTTGGCACTTTAGACTTGTCAAATGATATGCAGGTTATGGCTTACAACCGTGAGAAAAAAGCCAATCTCAAAACTGGTAACGGAATTTTTGTAAGCGAAGTTACAGACAACGGTGGGGCAAGTGATGCCGGAATTCGCGTAGGAGATGTTATTACAAAAATTGACAACACAGATATCAATAGCTTTGCTGATTTATCTTTCGTAATTGGCAGCAAACGTCCTGGCGACAAAGTTGCACTTACCTATACAAGAAATGGTAAAGCGACTACGACTACGGTAGTTCTTAAAGATCAAAAAGGAAATACTTCAGCAAGAAGCAAAGCCGACCTTAGCGTGACAGAAAAAATTGGTAGCGACTTTGACCCATTAAGTGACCGAATTAAAACCAACTACGGACTAAACAGTGGCGTTATCGCAAGAAATGTTGTTGAAAATAGTGAAATGGACAAAATTGGCGTGGTAGATAATTATATCATTATCGAAATAAATGGCAAACCTGTTAACAGTCAAAAAGATGTAGAAAAAATCCTTAACGATTATAAAGGAAATGTCCAAGTAAAGTATGTTGACGAATATGGCAGAATTACCACAAGAGGATTCAAAATGCCATAATAAAATATGAGTCATAAAAAGAAAAGCAGCTCGGTTGAGCTGCTTCTTTTATTTAAAACAAAGTCAATTTCGATGGCTCCGTAGCCATTTGCGGAATATGGAGGTTTTCGCCCCAAGCTTTATTTAATTTCTCAATAAAATGTGCAGATAACAAAGGTGAGGCTTTTTCAATGTTTTGGTGTACGAAAAAATACAAATGTTCTAAACCTTGTTCTTTCCAAATTGTCAAACGCGTCAACCAATCGTCGAGTCTTTTATAATCGCTTTCTGCATTGGCACCAACATAGCGTACAAAGGCAACGGGCGTAGTCAATCGCATGTGCAACATATCGCGTCGTCCCGCTGTATCAACAATAATATTTGTAATATTATATTTTTCAAAAAGCTCACAAGTTTGGTTAAAAACATCTTCGTCTGTAAACCATTCTGTATTTCGGAGTTCGATAGCCAAAGGCACATCACGAGGCCAATCTTTGACAAATTTTTCTAACCGATCGTAATCTTTAGGTTTAAAATTATCGTGCAATTGTAAAAAAACCATTCCCAACTTTTCATCAAAATTCATAACGGACGTTACAAACTGTGTTACAGGCTCTGTGACGTCTTTCAGTCGTCGAAAGTGCGAAACGGTATTGGTGATTTTTGGAAAAAATTTAAAATCGTCTGATGTTTTGTCTTTCCATGTTACGACTTGCGCAGGCGAAGGCATTCCGTAGAACGTTGCATTCAGCTCAATCGAATTAAATTGTGTAGAATAATAGCTTAATTCGTCTTTTGTTCCTTTTGGGTAAAAGCCTTTGAGGTCGGTTTTGTTCCATTTGGCGCATCCAATTTCTATGTCTATTAGACCAGATTTATTTAGATTTAAAATCGTTTTAGTTTGTGGATGATCAGTTGGTAAACTGAAATCTATTTTTGAGGGATCTTCAACTTGTCCGAATTTCATTTTAATACAATTTAAAGTTTAAAGTTAGAAAAAATTGTTTTATTTCATTTTTAAATCTAAAATAAAAAAGCCATAGAAAAATCCATGGCTTTTATATCAATTATTTATTATCATTTAAGCTTCGCAAGAAGAACATGAAACGAAGTTGACCATCAGTTCTTTAGAAACCGAAGAACTTCTTTGATAGTATAGGGTTTTAACACCTTTTTTCCAAGCTTCAATCATCAAATAGTTAACATCTTTAACAGGCATTGTTGACGGTATCTGCAAGTTAAGCGATTGCGCTTGGTCAATATATTGTTGTCTTTGCGCTGCCTGAGAAATAATCTCCATCGGAGAAATCTCTCTAAAGGTTTTAAAGACTGCTTTTTCATCTTCTGTTAAACCTTCCAGATGTTGTACAGAGCCGTGGTTAAGCATAACATTTCTCCAGGTTTCTTCGTTATCAAGACCTTTTTCTTCTAACAATTTAGCCAAATATTTGTTCTTACGCATGAAGTTTCCTTTTGCCAAACCAGCTTTATAATAGTTGGAAGCGAACGGCTCAATACCTGGCGAGGTTTGTCCCAAAATTGCAGAACTGGACGTTGTAGGCGCAATAGCCATCAAAGTTGTATTTCTCATGCCATAGCCTTTCAACATATCTGGCTCGCCATAGATATTTGCTAACTCACGAGATGCTTGTTCGGCTTCTTCTTTAATATGTCTGAAAGCGCGTGCATTGAATTGTGTTGCTTCAAAACTTTCAAACGGAATCATATTTTTTTGTAAATACGAATGGTAGCCTAAAACGCCTAAACCTAAAGCACGGTGTCGCATCGCGAAGTTACGTGCAGAAGTTAGGTAATAGTTACCTTCGGTTTTTTCAATAAATTCTGATAAAACTGCGTCGAGGAAATAGATAGCCAGTTTAACAGCATTGGTATCTTTCCATTCGTCATACAATTCCAGATTCATGGAAGAAAGACAGCAAATGAAAGATTCATTGGTTGTTGATGGCAACATAATCTCCGAACAAAGATTACTTGCATTAACCATCAACCCTGCATCTTTATAGACCTGAGGTTTGTTTCTGTTAACATTATCTGTAAAGAAAATATATGGCAAACCTTTTTGTTGACGGCTTTCCAAAACTCTTGCCCAGATTTTACGTTTTTCCATATCGCCATCTACCATATCTTGCATCCAATAATCTGGAACACAAATCCCTGTAAATAGATTTTGAATGGGACTTCCGATATCTTTAATCGACAAAAATTCTTCAATATCACCATGGTCAACATCAAGATAAGCTGCAAAAGCACCGCGTCTTACGCCACCTTGGGACACAACATCCATCGCGGTATCAAATAACTTCATGAACGACACTGCTCCAGAAGATTTTCCGTTGTCTGTCACCGCTGTTCCACGATTTCTTAATTCTCCAAAATAACCAGATGTTCCACCACCAATTTTGGTTTGCATGATGACCTCACCCATTTTGTGTGTGATCCCTTCGATGCTATCAGGAATATGAACGTTAAAACACGAAATCGGCAATCCTCTTTGCGTTCCCATATTGGCCCACACCGGAGATGAGAAGCTAATCCAACCTTTGACAATCATTTCTTTGAAAGCCGGTTGCAATTCAGGCTTAAATAATCTTTTCGCTGCGGCCGTTGTAATACGGTCTATTGCACCTTCTACAGTTTCTCCTTTAAGAAGATAGCCTCTGTTAAGCATTTGCTCGGACTCTTCGTTGAGCCACCAGATATCGATATTTTCGTCCATCATAGATTGGTTATATTGGGAATCACAAGGTGTGATGTTATATTTAAAATTAAAAAATAAAATTGAGTTTAGAACAAATCGTTTGCTGTAATCGATTTGTCGTGCTTTGTATAATCAACTGGTCTTTTTGCAAAAAAGTCGTCCATAGAATTGGCAAAAACTTCTTCTTCGAACCATACCATTGGCTTGTATTGTTCTGGAGAAACATTGTAACGGGTTTTCATTCCGATTTTCTTTAAAGAATCATCTACACGGTATTTCATAAAGTTAAGAAGATCTTCTTTTGAGAAGTTGTCCAGCTCGCCATTCATAAAAATCCAATCAAGAATCTCAGCTTCCAATGCGATAGACTCATCCACTAAAGTATAAATATCTTCGATGTCAGAATCGCTTAATAAGTCTGGTTGCTCTTCTCTAATTTTATTAATTAAATAAATACCAGCATTGGCATGGATCTGTTCGTCCACCGACGTCCAAGCAATAATGTTGGATACATTTTTCATAAAACCTTTGAACCTTGTAAACGACAAAATAATCGCAAACTGAGAAAACAAAGACACATTTTCTATTAGGATCGAAAACAACAACAATGAAGAAACGTATTCTTTGGGCGTTGTAGAATTAGCGTGTTTCAAAACATTTGAAAGGAAATCAATTCTTTTACGAATTGCTGGAATTTCAATAACTTTATTAAACTCCTCATTGTAACCCAAAACTTCTAACAATCTAGAATAAGCTTCGGAATGACGGAATTCGCATTCAGCAAACGTTGCTCCCAATCCATTGAATTCTGGCTTTGGCAAATGGTTGTAAAGGTTACCCCAAAATGTTTTAACAGAAACTTCAATTTGAGCAATAGCCAAAAGAGCGTGTTTTACAGCCATCTTTTCATGTGGTTGTAGCTGAGAATGAAAATCTTGCACATCTGCCGTAAAATCTACTTCAGAATGCACCCAAAACGATTTGTTAATAGCTTCCACAAATTGTAAAATCTCTGGATACTCAAACGGTTTGTAGCTTACTCTTTTATCAAAAATGCCCATAATTTTTACTTTTTATTCGCGTTTTATACTATTTGTGATGTGATTTAGATCGATTAAAAACGACTACATATTTCAATTTCAAGAGATTAAATGTTTTGATTTTGAAATAAATCAGCCTCACAAAAATAGAAAAGGAAAGTCTAAAAAAAAATCGAAAAGTCCCGAAAAGTCCCAAAAGCATGTTAATATTTTAAAAAGTTTTCCACAGAATTCGCCAAGACCTGATTAACAAGCGGTTAAGCAAACCTCCTTGTTGTTTTATTCCATTTCAACCAATCCAAGTTTAAACATCCAAACATAAACGGCTAATTATCAGCATTTAAAAAACAAACAGAACCACTTAGAGCTTTTTCTATTCTGTAGATTATCCCAGTTAATAAAAAACACGATATAATTTTTGTATCTTTGCAGACACTTATGGGGTTGACTGGTTTCGACAGCAAGACCAATGTATAAGTAAGCATGCAGAGAACCGTAGCGCGATCTCTTAAATCCCTTGCTACAAATTTTTAACTGGCAACGAAGAGTTCGCTCTTGCAGCTTAATCCGAAGTTTAGTAGGTACAAGCGCTTTCCCGAAGATAGTAAGGAAGCAAGATGTCTCGCCATCGCTCTGTTCTGCGGCGTTGGATTTTGGGGCATAGGAATGCAGAAATAAGGTTTTGGGCACTTTGACCAAAGCTCGAAAATTTTAGAAGATAAGCTCAAAGTTGGCGGTCTGTTGTCTGCTTTGGGTCGAAAACCAATAACAGAATAAGCATGTAGAAAGCCTATGTATTGCTTGTTTGGACGAGGGTTCGAATCCCTCCAACTCCACTAGAATCCGCGCTAAACCAATGGCTTAACGCGGATTTTTAGTTTTTGTCATAACTATTTTCCTAGTAGCCTTTCCTGGTAGCCTCACGTAAACGGCTCATTAATCCTTGATAAACCTCAAGATTTCATGTTTATTTTCTGTATAAATGTTAATGATATAAACACCTTTGTTCAATTGTCTTACATCGACACTATTTAAGTTTTTGCTTTTTTTCTCAAAAACTTTTTTCCCATCAATAGATAAAATTACAACTTTGTGAATCTCTTTCTTTGAATTGATAAACAAAATATCTTTAACAGGATTTGGGTAAATTTTAATTTCGTGTGCAACTGAAGCATTCGTCGTGTGCAATGTTTTGGACTCTGTATATTCTACTGTATCAATCCCTATAAAATCCGAGTTCATACCTTCTAAGCCAGCATTAGTAACATAATAACGAAAAGCAATACGTCCCGAAGTAGGCTGGTCGAGATCCGAAATTGTAACTGTGTACTTTTTCCAATCTGTAGGATAATCTGTTTTTGTAAGAGCCGGATTAATTGTAAGTAGGATTTTAGAAAAATCACCAACATCTGTCGCAGAATTTCCTGTGTCTGTGCTAGCTCCATTATTACTAAAACGCACTTCTAAACGATCTGGAATCGTGTTCAGCCTTTTTCTCGTGTAAAAACTAAAAGTATCGCCATTTCTAAAAATCCTGTTCGGCGTTATCAACCAATTGCTAATGTTATTATCGTTTCCAAAACCGCTTGCATTGTTATAATTGGCCGCAATATAATCTTTTGCTCCTCCTTCGTAGGCAGAAAAAACTTTAACATCGCCTTGCGACCAATCATTCTTTCCTAATGCAGAACTCTGATTTTTCATATGCCAATCTTTGTACGCAAGATCCTGAATTTCGACAAAATTCTCGATATAAGATTGCGCTTGCATCTTAGTTCCAAAGCCCATGACAAGAAGAGATAAAATCAGGTTCGAAAATTTATATTTTTTTCGGATTGTTTTTGCCTTGTTATTAAAAGACTTTGTGCATGTAGTGTTCATAAATAATTGGAAAGCTCAAAAAAACAAAAAAATCGGTGATAAGATAAAAATTTGAGCGTTACAAAAGCGCTACAATTAACTTAAAACAATCAAATCTTTTAACAATCAAGCAATTGCGTATTTAATAATTTTATTTAGAATTATTAATAATTTGATTAAAATAATCCAATATGAACAATTTTATGCCTACAATAATCAATTATGACAATAAATTCAATTGTTTAAAAATCAAAATTAGTTATCTTTGACAGTTATTCTACTATATTTTCCATGAAGAGGTTTTTACTATTTTTTTGTCTTATCAGTATTTCATTTTCCAAAGCGCAATCTTTAACTTCTGAAGAACTAATAGAAGCTTGGTCCGACTCTTCTCTGTATCAAACAATTTCCTATCATAAAACCGAACAAGATCTCTATAAAAATTTTAACAACAAAAACGCGCTTGACCTGGTTAAGAAAATTGAGTTGCACTTGCGCGAAAAACCAGACATTCGTATTTCTTTAAGATTATTGATGTATAGTGAGGCCATATTCTATATGCTGAACATGAAAACTGACCAGTATTCTATGAATAAATTAAAAAAAGCCATAGAAGAAGATGTTAAAAAAATTGGAGACAAACAGTTGTCACTTGAACTGCAAAGTGTTTACAATGAAAAAGACTACACCTACGATACTATAAAAAACCTAGACGACAAATACAAAGTTATTTATCAGCAAGAAAAAATTGGTGAAAAATATTTCCCAACATTATACAGGAGGCATTTTTATTTATCTTATAGATATTATGGAAGACAAGATTTTAACAAAACTATTTCCCATGCAAAAAAAGGCCTTGTGCTTTTAGAAAAGGATAAAAACATTGTAGACTATAAGGTCTATTTTAGACTTTTGGATCTCTTAGGCGCTTGTTATAACGAAATAAACCAACCCGAAAAAGGTCTATATTATTATACAAAACTAGATCAAGTTTCTAATGATTTTTTTAAAAATAATAGAAAACCAATCTATTATTTCCCGGGAGACCACAATACGTTTGACTGGTCTATAGTAGCCAAAGGAGGAATAGGTCAAGCTTTGATATTACAGAACAAATGCAACGATGCAAAGCCTTTACTTACAGAAAGCTACATAAAATCTCACGAACAAAAAGAATATTACAACGAAGGGAAAGTCTTAGCATTACTTGCACAATGTGATTTTAACGAAGGAAAATACAAAGAAGCGCTTACTAATTATGATAAAGCCTTAACTGCAACCAACCTGACTGGCGCTGACAAGAACACAAGATTAAAAACACTTCTTGGCTTGTCCAAAACCTACAAAGCATTAGGAAATAAAGACGCTTCTGAAAAGTACGCCACTAAATATCGTGATGAAAAAAATGCGCTTAAAACCAGTCAAGACAATCCTAACGAAACCAAACAGTCAGAAATTAACAAAGCTATTAAGACAAAAAGTATTGTTAGGCTTTTAGGAATTTTCGCCGTTGTAGGTTTGATAATTATTTTTCTCTTGGTGTACTTGTTTCGTCGGTACAAAAAACGTGCGAAATTATCGCTAAGAGAAAAAGAACGAAAGCTCAAACAGAAAGACATCTTAATTGAGAAAACCAAAGAAGAGCAGATCAAAGTACAAACACAGATTAAAGAATTTAAAAATAAACTGGAGGAAAAGTCCAAATTAATAGAAGCCATTGAAAGCCAACAAGTGGACTCAGAAGAACTGAAAGCGCTAAAAAGCTCTACTATTTTGACCAACGAAGAATGGGAAATTTTTAAACAAAAATTCATAAAATTCTACCCCTATTTTATCCTAAAATTAATACAAAAATATCCACAACTTACCACCGCAGAAATAAGATACCTTTGCTTGATAAAGCTAAATATGTCAAGCTCACAAATAGCTTCTACTTTGGGAATTTCACCTTCATCTTTACGCGTTACGTGGTATCGAATAAAGAAAAAAATAGAGCTTTCAGAACAAATTCAGGCCTATGAGTTTGTAGACAAAAATATTTAATCAAACTCTCAAAACTAAAAACCCGCATAAAACCGCCCAAAACAACCAACTGACTAACAGTAACTTAAACTTTGTAACGGATTTGTAACTCAAAATTACACAAAGAGGTTTACTGATTATTTGATATTTGTTGCGGATACCGATAGTATCCAAAAACTTTAATAACCGTTCTATTCTACCTTGTAGTGATAGGAAAATGATACTCGGAGAAATATCTTAAATAATCAACCTTTTTAAATTAATTTTTTAAACATGAAAAGACAAATCTTTACATTGGGTTTGCTGTTAACAGTTGGGCTAATTAATGCTCAAACAGCAAATAGCAACAATGTATTTTATGTGAAGCAAGGGGCTTCTACAGCAAATAGCGCAGGTAATTCTTGGGAGAATGCCCATGGTGACCTTGGTGCAGTGCTTGCAAAAGCTAAGCAAAATGGTACTGTCGCTAAAATATATGTTGCAAAAGGGACGTATAGCCCTACAAGAGACAAGACTTACAATGTTCAAAATGCAAACAATAGAGATTTAAGCTTTAGAATCCCTCATGACGTGTCTGTATATGGTGGCTTTAATCCTGACAAGGGTATTGTAACAGAATCTCAGAGAAATTTTTCAAAAGACAATGAAACTATTTTATCGGGTGCATACAATAACGCTGCATATTATTACAATGTTGTTGTTGTGCAAGAAACAGATTTTGGAACCTTAGATGGAGTTAGCATTGTCAATGGTAAGGCTGATGGTACCAATTCTGCTAACGGGTTGTTCAGAGGCTTTGGTGGAGCTGTACATGTTAAAGATGCTACTTTGAACATACTCAACTCACGTTTTTATAATAATTATGCCGTTGACCGTGGTGGCGCTATATATGCGGAGAGATCAAATGCTAAAATCACATTGATTAACACCGAGATCTACAACAATAAGGCTAATGGTGACGGTAGTGCGGTTTATCTTAGTGAACAAGCAAAAGCATATATTGTAAACTCTACGATTGTTAAAAATGCTTCAGAAAATACTAGTAACGGAGGTGCATTACATGTAAGACAAAGTGGTAAGTTTTATGTTTACAATACTATCCTTTGGAATAATACCAAAGGAGGCGGAGGTCTTTCTGGGATGTCTGGAGGATCGGCTTCAGATTTTGTGATGAGAAATTCTATTGTTAATAACAACACTGCGAACTATTACGGTGAGCAATATAGAAATTTGGTATATCATGAATATCCTCAGTTTACTGATTATGCGAATAATGATTTTAGTCTAAAAAGTACAAGTTATGCAATCGATAAAGGTAAAGTCTCTTATCTCGATGAAAACGGAGGAGGCAATACTCGAGACCTTAATGGTAATCCTAGAAAAAATGGAACTCGTCTAGATATTGGTGCATATCAAAATCAAAAACCATTTACATTTGGTAGCATAGTCTACGTTAACCCCAACGCAACTGGAGGGAATGGCTCTGGCAACAGTTGGGAAAATGCATTACCTAATCTTGCTGATTTATTACAATTAGTAAATTTTAGAACAGAGAAATCAGCTACATTAATACCGGGTAGTACAAATTATCAAGATAATTTCGCTGGGACGACAATATATGTAGCAAAGGGTCAATATCAACCTATATACAACGCATTTGATTTTAATCTAGATGCTGATCCTAAAAAAACGAGCTTCTTACTATCTAAAAATGTTAAAATATACGGAAGTTTTGATCCAGAAAATGGCATTATAACATTAGCTCAGAGAAATATGAACTCTAGTTTATCCGAGCTATATGGACCTAATAGAAAACATGTCGTTATAGCGGCAGGAGCAAAATCTACTGGCGCTGTATTGGATGGCTTCAAAATCAGAGGTGGTAACGCTGATGGCGGCGATAACATGGATGTCAATGGACAGTCTCTAAGTAGTAAATTTGGAGGTGGTCTAATGATCCAAGGCGCTAAAATAAAAACAAATAAATTAATATTCACAGGTAACAAAGCATTAGAACGTGGAAGCGCAATATATGTTGAAAAATCTGATGGTGAACTAGTTATTTCTAATAGCTTATTACATAATAACGAACCATCAAAATTTGATACAACATTAGAGGGTAGTGCAATTTATCTAAACGATAATGCTGTTGCGAAAGTTATAAATACTACGGTAGCGAATAACCTTTCTAAAAGTGACAGCGGTGGTGCTCTGCATGTAAAAGCAGGTGGTAAGTTTTATATTTACAATACTATTTCCTGGAACAATATCAACACTTCGCAAAAATTATTGAATCTTACGGGTGGTTCTAGTAATAGTTCCAATTTTGAAGTTTACAATTCTATAATTAATGCCAATAGCAACCCAGATGGTGAAGGAGGAAATGGTCACAATAATGGTGATAATGCTGGAAAAATCAATTTCAGATCTTTCAATCCTTTATTTGTAAATTCCCTAGGAGGTAATTATACTTTACAACAGTTAAGTTCAGCAATTAATCAAGGTGATAATAATTATTACACTACTTATGTGGGCAGTATTCCTGACCAAGACATATTTGGTAAGTCAAGAGTCGTAGATGGTACAATTGATATTGGAGCATTCGAGAACGAAGCACCTATTAAACCAGACGTAGCCAATACTTTATATGTTAAAAAAGACGCTACTGGAACAGGAAATGGAAGCAATTGGATCAATGCATTTAATGAACTAGCCGATGCTTTAAAATGGGCTAACCAACAAAGCACCTTCAAATCCTTTACAGCTGAAAATCCTTTAAAAATTAAAGTTGCATCTGGCACATATGAGCCTTTATATAATCCAGCTAATTTAGAACGTGAGACAGATACAAAAAATCGTTCTTTTGTAATGGTTAAGAATGTTCATGTTTCTGGAAGTTATGATCCAACTACAGGCAAGCAAACTAGCGTTTTAGGAGATAAGAAAACTGTCCTTAATGGAGCTAATAGTTATCACCTAGTAATTGCTGCTGGAGAAAATTCTAACAATTCTGTTTTAGAAAGTTTCCAACTTCAGAATTCTACTGCAAATGGAACTAATAGCTACAATGTTAATGGCCATGATATTAATAGAGATAAAGGCGCAGGTGTATATGTGGTAGCAGAAAACTCTAGCAAACCTGTTAATTTATATTTAAAAAATATAGTAGCTAATAATAACAAAGCTAACGAAAGAGGTGGATTTGTATACGCAGACAGAGATGGATCCAATCTTTACATGTTCAATACTTTAGCATATGATAACGTTGTAGCTAATGGTACAGAAGGTGGTAGTGTTGTCTTTTCTAATAATAAGGCGAAAGTAAATATTATTAATTCAACCATCGCAGATAACAAATCTAATAATGCTGGAGGTGGCGCATTACACGTAGCAGACAATGGAACTTTTAATATCCAAAACAGTATTATTTGGAATAATAAAAACAAGTCTAATGTAAACGCCAATATGACTGGTGGTATCGATGCCAATTTTGTAGTTAATCGTAGTATTATGAACAAAGATGGTAACCATGGTAATGATTCTCATGATAATGGAGAAAATAATGGAAAAATCAACTTTTTGATTTACGATCCAGAATTCAAAGATGCCATTAATAGAGATTACTCGTTAGATTCGACAAACGCTAGTCCTGCTTTAGACCAAGGTGACTACGAAATTTATAAAAGTTTAGCAAAACCTTTCACTGGAGAGGATTACGATATAGCAGCTAACCCAAGACTTTTTGGTAAACTAGATTTAGGAGCTATCGAAAATCAATCAGAAAATGTAATAAAACCAAGTGCAGACAATACACTTTATGTAAAGAAAGGAGCAACTGGTAATGGATCAGACTGGAACAATCCTGTAGGAGAACTTGCAGATGCTTTAAAATGGATAAACCAAAGAATTGATCCTGTTGGAAAATTAACAATAAAAGTTGCAAAAGGTACTTATACTCCAAAATATAATGCTGTAGATTTTAACAAATATTCTGCAGAAGTTGATAAGACCTTCTTAATGGTAAAAAATGTTCATATCTATGGTGGCTATGATCCTGACAACGGTTCACAGAGAAATACACAAACTGCACAAACCATTTTATCGGGTAATGATAAAAGTTATCACGTTGTGGTATCTGCAGGAGATAAAGATGCTGATGTAAATGTTTTCAGTAAACTTGATGGTGTAACCATTACAGGAGGTAAAGCTAACGGATTAGGTGGTGCTACAATCAATGGTGAAGGCATTAACCAACATTATGGAGCTGGTATCTATGCTGATAATACCCGTCTGAAAATTCATAGTTCTATTTTCAAAAACAATGAAAGTATTACTGGATCTAACGGAAATTATGGTAGAGCAGCTGCTCTGTATGCGGAAGGCAATAGTGATATCGTACTATCTAACTCTTTACTATTTAAAAATAAGATAGACGGAGAAGGAAGTGCAATATATGCAAACGACGGTGATACCTCTGTTAAGATTGTAAATACAACAATTGTAGACAACCTTACTACATCTAGTGGTCCTACAGGCGCTGTACATATCGCCAATGGTGCAGATTATTACATTCAAAACTGTATTGTTTGGAACAATAGAAACAAGAATGGTTTTGCAAACCTTACAGGAGGTAATAGTAATGATTATGGATGGAATGTTAACAATTCTATTATCAACAGAAAAAGTAACCTTGTGGGAGATGGAGATGGTCACAATGACGGCGAAAATGGAGGTAGAATCAACTTCAAAAGCTATGATCCAAAATTTGTAGACGCTGCAAACGAAGATTATTCATTGCAACCAACAAGTTCTGCTATTAATGCTGGTGATAAAAACTATTATCTAGCAGTAGGCTCGGCAACTGACTTGGATGTCTATGGCAATACCAGAATTAAAGAAAATTCTATCGATATTGGCGCTATTGAAAGTATCAAGTCTGTAGCAAAAAATCCAATAGCACTTTATGTTGACTCTAATGTATCATCTACTAGTGACAAAACAGGAGACACTTGGGCTAATGCAATGCCAAACCTTGCAGATGCGTTACAATGGGTAAGCAGAATGAATAATACATATACTGCACAAAACCCATTAAAAATCTATGTCGCTAAAGGTACACAAAAACCAATGTATAGTTATAATACTAAAACTTACAGAAATGACCAAGGTAGACCTTCTAGTGATGACGATAATGAAAAAATCGATTCTGATTTCGAAGTTGATATTAATGGTGACAAGAAAAAACATGCATTCTTTATTCCTAACAATGTAATTGTATATGGTAACTACAATCCAGTAACTGGTATTCAGGAAAAAGGAGATGCAATTCCAGGAACAATCCTATCTGGTGCTGTTGATAAAAACCATCATATCATTGTAACATCAAAAAGCAACGGAAAAAATGTAGTAGCTTCGTTAGAGAATGTTATTATAGAAGGAGCTGACGCAGTGGGAGAAGGCAATGTTAATGGTATTGCACATTATTATGGCGGTGGCGTTTATGCAGAAGACGCAACGATTAATCTTAAAAATGTTGTCGTAAGAAACAATAAAAGTGACGAGCGCGGAGCTGGGTTATATGCCGAGAAAAATGCCAAAATCAATGTAGTAAACTCAATTTTACACAATAACGTGAGCAATGGAGATGGTAGCGCAATGTACTCTAATGACTATGCATTAATTAAAGTTGTTAATTCAACAATCGTTAATAATACTAGTAACACAAACGAGAACGGCGGTGCACTACATGTTAAAGCTAACGGAAAATTCGAAGTCTATAACAGCATCCTATGGAACAATAAGCGCAAGGGAGGTGTTATTACTAACCTTACAGGTGGTAACGAAACCTATTTCACCATTGCTAATACAGTGATGAATCCAGGAAGTACACCACATTTAAGTAACAACATCAACTACTTTACATTCGATCCAGAATTTGAAGATGTTGACAACAATGATTTTAGATTAAAATCTACAAGTGAGGCTATCGACCGAGGTAACAATGATGATTATATTGCTTCAGGAAATGATATCAATATTGACCTTGATGTATTGGGCAATAAGAGATTAGAAAATCTGGTTATTGATCTTGGCGCATACGAGTACTTTAAAGACAGTAGTTTATCAACTGTCGACAACAATACTCACGCCACGGCTAAGGTATATCCAAATCCAACATCTGGTGTTTTCATTATCGATTCTCCACAACAGGAAACTGTTGCCATCTACAACATCACAGGACAGTTTATTAAAACCATCAATGTGAAAGTAGGTAAAAATCAAATTGATATTACGGGATTACCAGCGGGTCTTTATATCATTAAAGCCCAAAAATCAAGTCATAAAATTATTAAGAAATAATATGACAATTCATCAATAATTGAATATTTAGCAGCACGAACTACGTTTTGTGCTGCTATTTTTTAAAAAAATAGTCATTATGAAAATAAATAAAATTTACTTTTTGTTACTTTTCTCCATATTACCTCTTTTGTCATTTCATACAACTGACAAAAAGATTACAACAACGCCACAGGCTAATAACTGGATGAGTTTTTTTGGAGATAACAGACCTTTACATTTTATTTCTATACCTGGCACCCATGATTCTGGCGCACTCCATGATGGCAACACTTTGGGATTTACCACGTATGCGAAAACCCAAGATCACTCCATCGCAGACCAGCTCAATTTTGGTATTCGGTATTTAGATATTAGATGTAATTATAAAGATGGCGAGTTTAAAATATACCATGGCTCTGTGGACCAAAAACAAGATTTTGATGATGTGCTAAAGACATGTCGATCTTTTCTTGCCGCTAATCCATCAGAAACGATCATTATGAGTGTTAAACAAGAAAAATCAAACATTACGAACAATACCTACTCACAGCGCTTCTATCAATATACACAAGCTTATCCTAATTTGTTTTATCTGGGCAATAAGATTCCGGATTTGGGGAAAGTAAGGGGGAAAATTGTTCTGGTAAGACGCTTTATATCAGGAGATAATTTTGGAATCAATACTTATTCTAATTGGCCAGATAATGCAATAGCCGACGTGACCAACACCGACAAAGTGAATTACTATTTTCAAGATGTCTATAAAGTGCAATCTAATACTACTAAATTTAATCAGATAAAAGAAGTTAACGACCTCAGTAAAAAAGAACAAAGCATGAGCAGAGACAATAGAAAATTCTATTTTAACTTTACCAGTGGACAATTGCAAGGTTCTTCGGGAAACAAAATAAAAAATGTCTCCAACGTTATCAATCCAAAAATACTTGACTATTATGCCGAAAGTGAAAATCAAAACAATTACTTAGGAATGGTCATTGTCGATTTTGCAACAGCCAATTTGGCCAGAACAATTTATATGACAAATTTTAATCAATAGTATTTTTTTTTAAGTATTATCCAACAAAAAAGTTCTGAAATTATTCAGAACTTTTTTTATTGAGAATCATAATGATTTGCTTCATGGTATTAAAATCAAAATCATTGGTCTTTATATTTTTATTAATGGTTTCTCCTTTATCTGGAAAAAGAGCAATAAGTTTCTTTTTATTCTTAGGAAATTCAACAAATTTACCATCTGCTAGTCTAAGATAATATACATCTGGTTCTTCTATGAAACGGTTTGGCATATCTTTATCAAAAGACGAAGCCGCATATTCTCCTTTCTTAAATTTTCTCGAAATCCTTCTATATGCGCTAACATCTTGTCCATTAATATATTCAAACAAGTAGCCTTTAATTTTCTTTCCTTTATACGTGTATTCCGCAAGTATGACCGTATTTTTTAAATCTGGAAAATATATTGGGCTGTACCAATCCTCTTTTCCCATAAGCAGCATTTGTCCGTTTTGTAGAAATTCAAAAGCATCCAAAGATGCATTATACCGCACACTTGTCAACTTTTCATTATTACCGATTTTGGCTTCTCTGAAGCTGTCATTTCCCAAATAAGGATTTCCTTCGGTTTCCAAATTCGCTTTGTACCCATCTTTCAATAATAAACTTCTCGCATCATTACTCATATTCTGAATATGCATAGGCGCACTTTCTTGTGCAAAGGCAAATGCTGAGATTAAAACACTAAAACAAATTGATTTTATTTTCATATTTTTCCTTTAAATATACTAAAAATTCAGTCCAGAAATTACCAATTGTAATTTTGCTTTGGTATCAACCACAGCGGTAATGTAGGTAGGTGTTAAGATAAATTGACTTGGTCTCAGATCCACAACTTGTCCCGCTAATTTCAAGCCTGGAAAATACTCTTTATTAAAGCTTTCCTTAATACTTTCTTTAGAAGACGCAATCATATCCTGCATCGGGATACCATATTCTTGTTCAAGCATTTTTCGAATTTTACCCTCGAACAAGACAGTCACTGCTTTTTGAAAAACATTTTTAGTTTTAAGATTAAAATCGGTATCGGATAATACTATTTTTTGATTCGCTTCATCATAAGCTGGTTTTCCTTTGACAGTTGACGTCCCATTGACATAACCCGATGTTCGGATCTCAAGGACTATCTCATCCTTATCCGGAAAAACCGAAATTGCTTCTACTTTAACTTTTCTAGAAGGACTTCCTAGTTCTATTTCTTTATTCAAAAACTGTTGTTCTGCCAAAATTGTGGCCTGGTGAAAACTGATATTCGTTGTTGTCTGCAACACAAAATCATCCGAAATCTCGCTTTTAGAAATATAATTGGGAACTTGTTTTACCAAAGCAGAAGCCGACGGTACTAGCCCAACAAAAGTCTCAGAAACCAAAGCCAGCCCAACATTCGTTTTTATTTTATCGGCAAAAACTTCGATAGGTTTAAGATAAGTTTTTTGTGGTGTTATTTTCAACCACGTATTATATTCTTGAGAAATGTTAATCGGTTTTGCAAATTGATTCCATGCCAAAACCAAGTAAGGTTGTAGCTTAAACGAACTTTTAATTTGTGTATCTATCACAGAAGTGAATTTGTTTTGTTGTTCCTTTAAAGTCGATTCTACAAAACTTGCAATGGGTATCTTTACTTTTCCATAATCCAATACAGGCTTGTCTTTCCACACAAATCCTGCACTTTGCGTCGAAGTTGTTAGCGTCCAATCTGGATTGGTAGAAATGCTGGAAATAAAATTCATCACCAGATTAAAACTCGTGTCTTTGTAAACATACACGCCCATTGTGCCATAACCTTTTTCGGCCCAAATCTGTAACGGGACAGAAATCATCAATCGATTATTCGTCAAAGCTTTTATTCTAATATTTGATTGCTTGTTAACCTTAACTTTGAACTGATCGTTGTTGTTATCTGTGAAAGATTTGTCTTCATAAATAGTCCCTGTAACCGATTTGTTAACAAGGTGTTCAATTTCTGAAATAGGAATCTCAATGGGAAGGCTGATATTGGAAGGAATTTTTGGGAGATCTATCGCATTTACCTCGCTATTTTGGTTAAAAGCCCATAAAAAACTTAGGCTAAATAACCAACTAAAAAAATACTTCATACTGCATATTTCGACAAATGTAATAGATTTCTGCCAAGTATAAAAATAAAAACGCCTTACAAATTGCAAGGCGTTTTTGGTATTGATAAAAACTGAATTATTCTTCAGTTTTTTCTTCTGTAGAAGTTTCTGCAGCTGGCGTTTCTTCAACTTTCGTTTCAGCAACTGGAGCTGTTTCCTCTTTTTTAGTAGCAGGTTTTCTACTTCTTCTTGTTGTTTTCTTCTCTTCTGCTTTAGGGTTGTAAAGCTCGTTGAAGTCCACCAACTCGATCATAGCCATATCTGCTGCATCACCAAGTCTGAAACCAGTTTTGATGATTCTTGTATAACCGCCGTTTCTTTCAGCGATTTTTGGTGCTACAGTTCTGAAAAGTTCTGTAACAGCTTCTTTACTTTGTAGGTAAGAGAATACAGTTCTTCTGTTGTGAGTTGTATCTTCTTTAGCTTTAGTAAGAAGAGGTTCAACATAGGTTCTTAAAGCTTTTGCTTTAGCAACTGTAGTGTTGATTCTTTTATGTTCAATTAGGGAACAAGCCATGTTAGACAGCATTGCTTTTCTGTGCGGCGCCGTTCTACCTAAGTGATTGATTTTCTTTCCGTGTCTCATTGTAAGGATTATTTATCAGCGTCTAACTTATATTTTGCAACATCAAACCCGAAATTTAGTCCTTTTGCGTGAACCAATTCTTCAAGTTCTGTTAAAGATTTTTTACCAAAATTTCTGAATTTCATCAAATCAGACTTACTGAAAGCTACAAGTTCTCCAAGCGTTTCTACTTCTGCAGCTTTTAGACAGTTAAGGGCTCTTACAGAAAGATCCATATCTGCTAATTTTGACTTAAGTAGTTGTCTTGTATGAAGTGTTTCTTCGTCGTATTGGATAGATGCTTTAACCGCTTCTGTCTCCAAGGTAATTCTCTCATCAGAGAATAACATGAAGTGGTAGATCAAGATCTTAGAAGCTTCTGTTAATGCGTTTTGAGGACTGATAGAACCATCTGTCTCAATATCCAAAACAAGTTTTTCGTAGTCTGTTTTTTGCTCTACACGATAGTTCTCAACACTATATTGCACTTTTTTAATTGGAGTAAAGATAGAGTCAATCGCAATAGTACCGATAGGTGCATTGTTTGACTTGTTTTGTTCCGATGGAACGTATCCTCTACCTTTTTCAATATTGAAAGTAATCTCAAAGTTTACATCTTTAGTAACATTACAGATAACGAGGTCATGGTTAAGAACTTCAAAATTGTTCATCCCTTTTCCTAAGTCACCAGCAGTAATTACTTCTTGTCCAGAAATTTTCACATTAACTTGCTCGTTAGTTGCATTTTCTGTTGTAGCTTTTAGACGTAGTTGTTTAAGATTAAGTATGATTTCCGTAACATCTTCAATCACACCTGGAATAGTTGAAAATTCGTGCTCTACGCCTTCTATTTTGATAGATGAAATAGCATATCCTTCCAGAGAAGAAAGCAAAACTCTTCTCAATGCATTACCGATTGTTAATCCAAATCCTGGCTCAAGAGGTCTAAACTCGAATTGACCTTTGAACTCTGTAGAATTAAGTAGGATTACTTTATCTGGTTTTATAAATGTTAAAATTGCCATAGTTTGGTTGAGCAAAAATTTGAAAAAATTATTATTTAGAGTATAATTCGACGATTAACTGTTCCTTGATGTCTTCCGGAATTTGGATTCTTTCAGGAGCAGAAACGAAAGTACCTTCTTTCTTCTCGTCATTGAATTGTAACCACTCGTAATTTGCTTTTGATGCTAATGCATTAGCTACTACTTCTAGTGATTTTGATTTTTCTCTTACAGCAATTACATCACCAGCTTTTAATAAATAAGAAGGAATGTTTACCAACTCACCATTAACAGTGATATGTTTGTGAGAAACTAATTGTCTTGCAGCAGATCTCGTTTTTGCGAAACCTAATCTGTACACAACATTGTCTAGTCTAGACTCACATAGTTGTAAAAGAACTTCACCTGTTACTCCTTTGCTTCTATCAGCCTTTTCAAAAAGGTTAGCAAATTGTCTTTCTAAAATACCGTAAGTATATTTAGCTTTTTGCTTTTCAGCTAACTGAATTGCATATTCAGACTTCTTAGCACCTCTTCTTTTGTTAGGTCCGTGTTGTCCAGGAGGTTGGTTTTTTCTTTTTTCGAAATTTTTATCGTCTCCGTAAATTGCTTGACCAAATTTTCTAGCAATTTTAGTTTTAGGTCCAATATATCTTGCCATAATGGGGTAATTCTAAAAATTAAACTCTTCTTCTTTTAGGTGGTCTACATCCATTGTGCGGCATTGGCGTAATATCTACAATTTCGCTAACTTCAATACCTGAGTTGTGGATAGTTCTGATAGCAGACTCTCTACCTGCACCTGGACCTTTTACAAATACCTTAACTCTTCTAAGACCAGCTTCGTAAGCTACTTGAGAACAGTTTTCCGCTGCCATTTGTGCTGCGAAAGGCGTATTCTTTTTAGAACCTCTGAATCCCATTTTACCGGCAGATGCCCAAGAGATTACTTCTCCGTTTTTATTTGTTAAAGAAATGATGATGTTATTGAAAGATGCTTGGATATGCGCCTCACCAATAGCTTCAACTTTTACTTTTCTTTTCTTAACAACTTTAGTTTGTTTTGCCATAATAAATTCTACAGATTATTTACTTGCCTTTTTCTTGTTAGCAACAGTTTTTCTCTTTCCTTTACGGGTTCTAGAATTATTTTTAGTTCTTTGGCCTCTTAAAGGTAATCCCAGTCTGTGACGTATTCCTCGTTGGCATCCTATGTCCATTAATCGCTTAATGTTCAATTGCACTTCAGAACGTAATTCTCCTTCAACTTTGATGTTGTCTGAGATAAAACCTCTGATGGCAGCCAATTCATCGTCATTCCATTCGTTGACTTTCTTGTCTTCGCTGATTCCAGCGTTCTTCAAAATTTCTGAAGCTGTACTTCTTCCTATACCGTAGATATAAGTAAGACCGATAACGCCTCTTTTGTTCTTTGGTAAATCAATACCTGCAATTCTCGCCATAATTTAATAGTGGTTGTTAACCTTGTCTTTGTTTAAATTTAGGGTTCTTCTTGTTGATTACGAACAATACGCCTTTTCTACGTACAATTTTGCAATCAGCACTTCTTTTTTTAATAGATGCTCTAACTTTCATTTGAGAGTAATTTTCTTAATTTTATTCTATTATTACATTTAGACAACTAGTATCTAAAAGTGATCCTTCCTTTTGATAAGTCGTATGGAGACATCTCCAGTCTAACCTTATCTCCGGGAAGCAATTTGATGTAATGCATTCTCATCTTACCAGAAATATGGGCAATAAGTACATGCCCATTTTCAAGTTCTACACGGAACATTGCATTGGACAACGCCTCAACAATTACTCCGTCTTGTTCTATATGCTTTTGTTTTGCCATACAATTCTTATACGTCGTTAGATGATCTTGATAATTTAGATTGCATCAACCCGTCATAATGATGGTTCAGCAGATATGTATTAATTTGTTGTACGGTATCTAAGACAACCCCAACCATAATCAATAAGGATGTCCCGCCGAAAAACAGGGCAAATCTATCTGTCTGAACAAACGCTCCGTGCACTATTGCCGGAAGGACTGCAAAGATAGATAAAAAAATCGCACCTGGCAAGGTTATTTTTGACAAAATATCATCCAAGTAATCTGCGGTTTCTTTCCCTGGTCTTACCTTAGGAATTAGACCTCCATTACGTTTTAGATCATCAGCCATCTGATTAACTGGAATTGTAATCGCAGTATAAAAGAATGAGAATATGATAATCAATAATGCGAACAATACGTTGTATTGCCAGCTGAAAACATTTTTGAAGCCTGCCAAAAATGTATTAGACTCATCTACTTTCGTTAACAATCCTGGTACGAACATCAATGCTTGTGCAAAGATAATCGGCATAACTCCTGAAGCATTCACCTTCAATGGAATCCATTGTCTGGCACCTTGCATCAGATTTCTGTTAACACCACCTCTTGCCTGCGCACGACTCACATACTGAATCGGAATCTTTCTTACTGCAACTGATAAAATAATAGCTAATAATACTACTAATAACCAGAACAATATTTCTACTAGAATCATGATAGTTCCAAAACCACCTTTACCCGTCTGCGTTGTAAACTCTTGGATAAATGCTGTTGGAAGATCCGCTAAGATACCTACCATGATAAGGATAGAGATACCGTTACCAATACCTTTATCAGTAATCTTTTCACCCAACCACATTGCAAATACAGATCCTGCTACTAGAATAACAATACTCGGTAGCCAGAACATGATGGAATTTGGGTCAATGTAATATGCGGACTGGAATTGTCCGTAAGGTAAAAAGAACTGCGTCACCGATGTTAAATATGAAGGTGCTTGCACCAAACATACTGCTATCGTTAACCATCTTGTGATTTGGTTTAGTGTATTTCTACCACTTTCACCGTCTTTCTGTAATTTTTGCAAATAAGGAATTGCCATACCCATCAACTGCACGATAATCGATGCCGAGATGTAAGGCATAATCCCTAATGCCATGATAGAAGCTCTTGAGAAAGCTCCACCTGTAAATGACGAAAGTAAACCCAAAAGGCCGGCCCCTTGTTGGTTCCCGCCTTGGTTTTGGTAATGTTGTAGAAGGTTCCCTACTTCCGCCATGTTAATAGCAGGAAGAGAGATATAAGATGCGAATCTATACACTAGGACTAAGGATAGCGTTAATATAATTTTATCGCGTAATTCCTTAAGGTTCCAAATGTTTTTAAGTGTTTGTATAAATTCTTTCATTAGATCTTAATTAAAGAGTGATTGCTTTACCTCCAGCTTTAGTGATAGCTTCTTCTGCAGATTTTGTAAACTTGTTAGCAGAGATAGAAACATTTGCTTTAAGCTCTCCTCTGCCTAAAATTTTGATTAAATCATTTTTAGAAGCTAATCCGTTAGCAACCAATACATCTTTAGTAATCTCACCAGAGATCGATTGTGTATCGATAAGAGTTTGGATACTATCTAGGTTGATAGCTCTATATTCTTTTCTGTTAACGTTTTTAAAACCAAATTTTGGCAATCTTCTTTGTAAAGGCATTTGACCACCTTCAAATCCGATCTTCTCAGAATAACCAGCTCTAGATTTTTGACCTTTGTGACCTTTAGTAGATGTACCACCTTTTCCACTTCCTTGTCCTCTACCAATTCTTTTAGAATTGTGAGTAGCGCCTGATGCTGGTTGTATGTTATTTAAATTCATTACGATTATGATTTTTAAAATTATAATGTAATGATCTTTAGAAAAGACCATTACATTATGTATACATTTATTATTTCTCTTCTTGAACTTCTAGTAAGTGGCTAACTGCAGCAACCATACCTAAGATAGCAGGTGTTGCTTCGTGTTCCACTACTTGGTGAAGTTTTCTTAATCCTAAAGCTTCTAGCGTTCTTTTTTGGGTTTTAGTTCTACCAATAGCGCTTCTTACTTGTTTTACTTTAATCTTTGCCATTGTTTTTATATTAACCGTTAAACACTTTACTTAGGGAAACACCACGCATTCTAGCGATTTCTTCTGGTCTTCTGATATCCAATAATGCTTTAAAAGTTGCCTTTACAACATTATGTGGGTTAGAAGAACCTTTAGACTTAGATAATACGTCTTGTACACCAGCAGATTCTAGTACTGCACGTACTGCACCACCAGCGATAAGTCCTGTACCGTGAGAAGCTGGTCTCAAGAAGATATCAGCACCACCATATCTAGCAGTAGTCTGGTGAGGAATCGTTTTGTTAATAACAGGTACTTTTACTAAGTTTTTCTTAGCGTCCTCAACAGCTTTAGAGATTGCAGAAGCAACTTCTTTAGATTTACCTAAACCGTAACCAATAACGCCATCTTCGTTACCAACAACCACGATAGCAGAAAATCCGAAAGCTCTACCACCTTTAGTTACTTTAGTTACTCTGTTAACAGCAACCAGACGATCTTTTAATTCTAATCCTCCAGGTTTTACTCTTTCTATATTGTCTAACATATTATTTCTGAATTTAAAAATTAGAATTTAAGACCTGCTTCTCTAGCGCCATCAGCCAAAGCTTTGATTCTACCGTGGAATACGAAACCGTTTCTATCGAAAACGATAGTCTCAATACCTGCCGCGATAGCTTTCTCAGCGATTTTCTTACCTACTGCAGCAGCAGCTTCTGTCTTAGTACCATTAGCAACACCTTTCTCACGAGAAGAAGCGAATACTAAAGTTTTACCCTCTTTATCATCTACAATTTGAGCGTAGATTTCTTTATTACTCTTATAAACAGATAATCTTGGTTTCTCAGCAGATCCTGAAATCTTACCTCTAACTCTTCTTTTGATTCTGTTTCTCTTTTCAACTTTTGTTAATGCCATTTTCTTAAATTTTAAAATTAAGCAGATTTACCGGCTTTTCTTCTGATGATTTCACCTACGAATTTCACACCTTTTCCTTTGTAAGGTTCAGGTTTTCTGAAAGATCTGATCTTTGCAGCCACCATCCCAAGAAGTTGCTTATCGTGAGAAGATAGAGTAATAATAGGGTTCTTACCTTTTTCTGTCAATGTATCTACAGTAACTTCTTTTGGAAGTTCTACAACGATACCGTGAGAGAAACCTAGAGCCAACTCTAATTTTTGACCAGAGTGTGATGCTCTATAACCAACCCCTACAAGTTCTAATTGCTTAGTAAATCCTGTAGAAGCACCAACAATCATATTGTTGATAAGCGCTCTGTATAGACCATGAAGCGCTTTGTGTTGCTTAGAATCTGATGGACGAGATACTGTGATTTGTCCATCTTTTTCTTCAATCGAAATTCCTTCTGTTAACTCTTGAGAAAGTTCTCCTTTCGGTCCTTTAACTGTAACGATACCATTTGTATTGGAAATCGTAATACCAGCGGGAATTTCTATAATTGCTTTACCAATTCTTGACATTATTTCCTAGTATTAAAAATTAATAAACGTAGCAAATTACTTCGCCTCCTACTTTTTCTTCTCTTGCTTTCTTGTCTGTCATCAAACCTTTTGAAGTAGAGATGATAGCGATACCTAAGCCGTTAAGAACTCTTGGAAGTTCTGCAGTACCTTTGTACTGACGTAGACCAGGTCTAGAAGCTCTTTGGATAGATTTGATAGCGGGCTTGCTAGTTTGTTTGTCGTACTTTAAAGCGATTTTGATAGCTCCTTGAACACTGTTGTCTTCAAACTTGTAGTTTAAGATATAACCTTGATCAAAAAGAATTTTCGTAATCTCTTTTTTGATTTTCGATGCAGGAATTTCCACCACTTTGTGGCCTGCGCTTTGTGCGTTCCTTACTCTAGTTAGGAAATCTGAAATTGGATCTGTTACCATTTCTTTATTATTATTTGGTTAAGGATAGCTAGTTTTGACTTCTGATGTCAGATTTCGGACATCGGATTACAAATTTGACTTTGTAATCTGATGCCGTCTATCTTATATCTAAGAGTGCCAACTTGACTATCTAGATTAATTTTGTGTTGACTACCAACTTGCTTTTTTAACTCCAGGGATTAAACCTGCATTGGCCATTTCTCTGAAAGTTACTCTCGAGATCCCGAAAGTTCTCATGTAACCTCTTGGACGACCTGTAAGTTTGCAACGGTTGTGTAATCTTACTGGTGAAGCATTTTTTGGAAGTTTTTGTAGCGCTTCATAATCTCCAGCTTCTTTAAGAGCTTGTCTTTTTGCTGCGTATTTAGCTACTGTAGCTTCTCTCTTGCGCTCACGCGCTTTCATTGATTCTTTAGCCATTTCCTTAGTTCTTTTTGAACGGTAAACCGAAGTGAGTTAATAATGCTTTAGCTTCTTTATCTGTCTTTGCAGTTGTCACGAATGTAATGTCCATCCCTTGGATTTTCTTTACTTTATCGATAACGATTTCTGGAAAGATAATTTGTTCGGTAATACCTAAGTTATAGTTACCTCTACCATCGAAACCTTCTGCTTTGATCCCAGAAAAATCTCTAATACGCGGAAGCGCTGAAGAAGTTAATCTGTCTAAGAACTCATACATTTGGTTTGCTCTTAGTGTTACCATAGCACCAATTGGCATACCTTTTCTAAGTTTGAAATAAGCTTCGTCTTTTTTAGACACAGTACCCACTGCTTTTTGTCCAGTGATAGTTGTTAATTCTTCTACAGCATAGTCAACAATTTTTTTGTCTTGTGTAGCTGCACCAAGTCCTTGGCTCACAACTATCTTCACTAATTTAGGCACTTGCATTACTGATTTGTACCCAAATTCTTCCATCATTGCAGGAACAATTTTGTCTTTATATGCTTGTTTGGGTCTTGCGATATATTCCATTGTAATCTAATTATAAAGTTTCACCAGATTGTTTTGCAAATCTTACTTTCTTGTCACCGTCTACTTTGTAACCAACTTTAGTAGCTTTTCCTGTTTTAGGATCAACTAACATCACGTTAGAAATGTGGATAGATGCTTCTTTTTCAACAATCCCACCTTGAGGGTTTTGTGCAGATGGCTTAACGTGTTTTTTTACGATGTTAAGACCTGCTATTATAACTCTGGCGTCTTTACCTTCTTTCTTTATCACTTCAATAACTTCACCAGTTTTACCTTTGATTTCTTTTCTTCCGGTAGTGATGATGACGTTATCTCCTCTTTTGATTTTTAACTTTGTCATTTTCTTAAAATTTTAAAAATTAAAGTACTTCAGGAGCTAATGAAATGACTTTCATATATTCTTTATCTCTAAGCTCACGAGCAACTGGTCCGAAAACACGTGTTCCTCTCATTTCTCCAGATGCGTTAAGTAATACACAAGCATTATCTTCGAACTTGATGTAAGATCCATCTTTTCTACGAACTGCTTTTTTTGTTCTTACTACGACTGCTTTAGAAACTTGTCCTTTTTTGGCATTACCTGACGGAGTAGAATCTTTGATAGTCACTACGATTTTGTCTCCTACAGATGCATATCTTCTTCTGGTACCTCCCAGAACTCTGATAACCAATACTTCTTTAGCACCAGTATTATCAGCTACTTTTAATCTTGATTCTGTTTGTAACATTACTTAGCTCTTTCTATGATTCTTACTAATCTCCATCTTTTGCTCTTGCTCAAAGGTCTTGTTTCAGAAATTAAAACAGTGTCCCCTTCGTTGCACTCGTTGTTCTCGTCGTGTGCGGTATATTTTTTCGTTTTCAAAACGAATTTACCGTACATCGGGTGCTTCATTTTCATGGTTTCACTAACAACAATGGTTTTTTCCATTTTGTTGCTGGAAACAACTCCGATTCTTTCTTTTCTTAAATTTCTTTCCATTGTAAAATGAAATATTATTGTTTGTTAGTTAACTCAGTATTAAGTCTAGCGATTGTTTTTCTTAAATCTCTGATCTGAATTGGATTTTCAATCGGACTGATTTTATGTGCTAAAGTTAATTTGTTAAGGTTAGCTTTAGCTTCAGCTAGTTGATTATTCAAATCCTCAACGCTTAAGTTTTTGATGTCAGCTTTTTTCATTGTCATTCAGATATTAAAGAGGTTTAACAAAATCGTTAGCAACTACAAATTTGGTAACTACTGGTAGTTTTTGAGCTGCTAATCTCAAGGCTTCTTTTGCTACGTCGTAAGGTACACCACCTACTTCGAACATAATTTTACCAGGTTTAACTACAGCTACCCAATATTCCACAGCACCCTTACCTTTACCCATACGTACTTCCGCTGGTTTTTTAGTAATTGGCTTATCTGGGAAAATTTTGATCCATAGTTGACCTTCTCTTTTCATATATCTTGTTGCAGCGATACGTGCAGCTTCGATTTGTCTTGCAGTGATCCAAGCGCCTTCTGTAGCTTTGATCCCGAACGTTCCGTATGCAAGTTGACTACCTCTTTGGGCAATCCCCTTCATTTTCATTTTATGAACTTTACGGAATTTGGTTCTTCTTGGTTGTAACATAATTTAAATTTTAGATTTTGGATTTTAGATGTTGGATTTTAAAAAAGTAACGGTAATTTAAAATTTAATGGTCTAAAATTTTGAATTATTTTTTATCTCTTGAAGGTCTTCTGTTATCTCGGTCACCTCTAGATGGTCCTCCTTTTTTAGGTTGTCCCACTAGTGGAGAAAGATCTCTCTTACCATATACTTCGCCTTTCATGATCCACACTTTTACACCTAGTTTACCATATTGTGTAAGTGCTTCTCCGATGTGATAGTCAATATCTGCACGGAAAGTTGACAATGGGATTCTTCCGTCTTTGAAAGATTCTGATCTTGCCATTTCTGCACCATTCAATCTACCAGAGATTTGAACTTTGATACCTTCTGCTCCCATTCTCATTGTAGAAGCGATTGCCATTTTCACAGCTCTTCTATAAGAGATACGGTTTTCGATCTGCTTAGCGATGCTGTCTGCTACTAGTACTGCGTCTAGTTCTGGTCTTTTGATTTCGAAGATGTTGATTTGGATATCTTTTCCTGTCAACTTCTTCAATTCTTCTTTTAGTTTGTCAACTTCTTGACCTCCTTTACCGATGATAAGACCTGGTCTTGCTGTTGTAATAGTTACAGTAACTAATTTAAGCGTTCTTTCAATAAAGATTCTTGAAATTCCACCTTTAGATAATCTTGCTTCAAGGTATCTTCTGATTTTGTAGTCTTCAGCGATTCTGTCACCGTAGTTTTTTCCACCAAACCAGTTTGAATCCCATCCTCTGATGATACCTAATCTGTTACCAATTGGATTTGTCTTCTGTCCCATACCTTGAATTAGTTTTCTTTATTACCTAAGATTAATGTAACGTGGTTAGATCTTTTTCTGATTCTGTAACCTCTACCTTGCGGTGCCGGTCTTAGTCTCTTTAATTGTCTTGCACTATCCACAAATATTTCTTTCACGATAAGGTTAGCTTCTTCGATATCAGCACCTTCGTTTTTCGCTTGCCAGTTGGCCATAGCTGAAAGAAGTAACTTTTCTAATTTGTTAGAAGCTTCTTTCTTTGAGAATTTAAGGATATAAAGAGCTTTGTCAACATTCTCTCCTCTGATGATATCAGCAACTAATCTCATTTTTCTTGGAGAAGAAGGACAGTCGTTCAAACTAGCTTTTACCACATCTTGGTTAGCTGCTTTTCTTGCTAATGCGCTATCTTGCTTTCTTTTTCCCATGATTATCTGCTACCTTTATTTTTGTTACCACCGTGACCTCTAAAAGATCTTGTCGGAGAAAATTCACCTAACTTGTGTCCTACCATGTTTTCAGTAACGTAAACTGGAACAAAAGTTTTCCCGTTGTGTACTGCGATGGTTTGGCCTACCATGTCTGGAGAAATCATAGATGCTCTAGACCATGTTTTAATTACAGTCTTTTTGTTAGACTCGATGTTTGCTTGTACTTTCTTCTCTAATGTATGATGAATGAAAGGTCCTTTCTTAAGTGATCTTGCCATAATTATTTTCTTTTAGATACGATGTAACGGTTAGACACTTTGTTTTTCTTTCTAGTTTTGTAACCTTTAGCTGGCATACCGTTTCTAGATCTTGGGTGACCTCCTGAAGAACGTCCTTCACCACCACCCATTGGGTGATCAACAGGGTTCATAACAACCGCTCTTGTTCTTGGTCTTCTACCTAACCATCTGCTTCTACCTGCTTTACCAGATACAGTAAGTTGGTGATCGGAGTTAGATACAGATCCAATCATTGCGAAACATTCAGTAAGGATCATTCTAGATTCTCCTGAAGGCAATTTGATGATTGCGTATTTACCATCTCTTGATGTTAACTGAGCTGAAGATCCAGCAGATCTAGCTAATGTAGCACCTTGACCTGGTTTCAATTCGATACAAGAAATAACTGTACCTAATGGAATGTTTTTCAATTTCATTGCGTTACCGATGTTCGGTTCTACGCTTTCTCCTGAAATGATTTTTTGATCAACTTTAATTCCGTTTGGAGCGATAATATATCTTTTCTCTCCGTCTGCGTATTCAACTAATGCGATGAAAGCAGTTCTGTTCGGATCATACTCTACAGTTTTTACCGTAGCTTCAACATCGAATTTGTTTCTTTTGAAGTCGATAATTCTGTATTTCTTTTTGTGTCCACCGCCGGTGTAACGCATGGTCATTTTACCAGTTTGGTTACGTCCACCTGACTTTTTAATACCAACTGTTAGAGATTTCTCTGGTTTGTTGGTAGTAATTTCCTCAAAATTGTTAACAACTCTGAATCTCTGTCCCGGGGTGATAGGTTTTAATTTTCTAACAGACATTACTATTATTTATGATTAATAAATTAATTTACTGCAAAAATATCGATTACTTCTCCAGCTGCTAAAGTGATAACAGCTTTCTTTAATTTGTTGGTTTTACCAACTTGTAATCCTTTTTTTGTATATTTTGAAGAGACTTTAGGCGCATAAATCATGGTTCTAACGTCTGCCACTTTAACACCGTAAGCTGCTTCTACCGCTGCTTTGATTTGGATTTTATTCGCTCTAGTATCAACTAGGAAAGAATAAGCACCTCTCAAATCTGTAAGATAGTTCGCTTTTTCTGAGATAATTGGTTTAATTATAACTGACATGATTTCTTATTTCTTTAAGTTTTCTTGAAATTTTTCTACTGCACCTTCTAAGAACACAATCTCTCCTGCGTTAACTAAGTCATAAGAACTGATCTCGTTATAAGTCATCACTTTTGTCTTAGGTAAGTTTCTTGAAGATAGATACACATTCTTATTAGCTTCTGCTAAAATGTAAAGAGATTTTTTTCCTTCAAAACCTAATGCATTGTTCAAGTTGATAAACTCTTTAGTTTTAGGCGTTTCGAAGTTGAAAGCTTCTAATACTTTAATAGAGTTATCTCTCATTTTTTGAGACAATACAGATTTTTTAGCCAATCTCTTAAGCGCTTTGTTCAATTTAAAACGGTAATCTCTTGGTTTTGGACCAAAAACTCTACCCCCACCTTTGAAAGTTGGCGATTTGATATCACCATATCTCGCAGATCCTGAACCTTTTTGCTTTTTAAGTTTTCTTGTAGAAGCCGTAATTTCGCTTCTTTCTTTTGATTTATGAGTACCTTGACGCTGAGCAGCAAGATATTGTTTCACTTCTAAGTAAACCGCATGCTGATTTGGCTCAATTCCGAAGATCGCTTCGTCAAGAGTTACTTTTCTTCCGGTTTCCTTTCCTGATGTATTTAATACTACTAGTTCCATTTTCTGATAATTACATAAGAATTTTTAGCTCCCGGAACAGCACCTTTTACTACTAAAAGATTTTGCTCTTCATCTACTTTTAACACTTGAAGGTTCTGTACAGTCACCTGCTTACCTCCCATTCTTCCAGCCATTCTCATCCCCTTGAATACTCTTGAAGGATCTGATCCCGCACCGATAGAACCTGGAGCTCTAAGTCTGTTGTGCTGACCATGAGTCGCCTGCATTACACCTCCAAAGTTGTGTCTTTTAACAACCCCTTGGAAACCTTTACCTTTTGAAGTCCCTGTTACATCAACATACTCACCTTCAGCAAATAAGTTAACTTTAACTTCTTCTCCTACTTTCGCATCAGCGAATCCATTATGGAATTCAACCAATTTCGCTTTAGGAGCTGAACCAGCCTTTTTAAAATGACCAGCTAACGCTTTTCCAACGTTCTTCTCACTCTTGTCATCGAAACCTAACTGCACAGCCTCGTAGCCGTCGTTCTCAATGGTTCTGACCTGTAAAATCGAGCATGGACCAGCTTGAATAACTGTACAAGGAATGTTTTTTCCTTCTTCGTTAAACAAAGATGTCATACCGACTTTTTTACCAATAATACCTGACATTGTTTAATATTATATTCTTAATTCTTGTATTAACACTCAGCATTTTACGGGTTTTTGTAATGTTCTATGTCTGAAATAGGCATACTCCTTCCCTAAAATGAGTGTGCAAATGTATGAATATTTTAATAAACTCCAAAAAAAATTTAAGAAATTATTTGATTTTTTGATAGTTAGCCTATTTTGAACAAACTTTACAGTCAAAGGCTTGCGATTAAGTATTTTTAAGTTTTGCTGAATGATTTTTCACAGCTGCATCTATCGAATGTGATTTATGAATATCGGATTCTTTCTTTGCTAATTCTGCTAATTTCACAAAATAAATATGCAGCTGATCCAGATCCTTCTCCGTGAGATCTTCTATATCCACCATACGATTGCTAGCCTCTTTGCTGGCTGCTATCAATTCATTAAGTTTAATTTGTAAAGCTTTAGAATCTTTGTTCTGTGCTTTTTGGATAAGAAACACCATAAGAAAAGTAACAATTGTCGTTCCCGTATTAATTACCAATTGCCAAGTATCAGAATAATGGAAGAAAGGGCCAGAAGCCACCCAAATTAAAACAATAAGTAAAGCGCCCAAAAAAGCATTGGAACTTCCAGTGAAAAAAGTCGCCCAATTCGCAAAACGTTCAAAAAAATTTTTAGATCTCATAATTTCATCGATATAATTAGCAAAACGTCGTCCAGCAAAGCAAGACTTTATTATCTTCGTAAGTTAAACAAAACTACAAAATGTTTTGACCAATTTTCATAATTAAATCCTTAACATTTTGAAAGTTGAGTCAAGAAACAAATAAAAAAAATGAAACATATATATTGGTTTTTCTTACTAATCATTTTTAGTTCTTGTCAAAAAGAAGTGAAGCACGACTACGGATTTTACTATTGGCGAAGCAATTTTGATCTGAGTAAAGACGAAACAAGACTTCTTAACCAATCGAAAGTTCCGGTCTTATATACGCGTTTTTTTGACGTGCAGAAAAAAGGCAATGCTTACGAAGCAGTAGGCGTTCTTCAGAAAAAGCATGAAAATTCGGTTTCAAAGAAAATTGTCCCCGTCATTTTTATAACGAACGAAACCTGGTACAAAATTTCAAAAAAAGACATTACATTCCTTGCTCAGAAAACTACAGATCATATTAATAATCTTGCGAAAAAATTTGATTTTAAATTGGAAAACGAAATCCAAATTGACAGCGACTGGACAAAAAGCACAAAAGACGATTATTTTTTATTTTTAAACGAATTAAAACGGATTTCAAAAAAAGACATAACCTCGACGCTACGACTTCATCAAGTGCGGGACAAAAAAACAATGGGTATTCCGCCAGTTAAGAAAATGTATTTGATGTGTTACTCAACCTCTTCGCCCTTGGAAAACTCGGATAAGAATTCCATTTTAGATTTAACATTATTGAAAGCCTATCTCCGCGACCTTGAAAATTATCCTGTAAAACTAGACATCGCTTTACCAATTTATTCTTGGGGAATCGTCACCAACCATCTTGGAAAACACAAATTGATAAATGCCATAAAAACTTCAGATTTAGAAAATAAAAATTTTGAGAAAATAAATCCCAACACTTACAAAGTACTAAAAGATGATTTCTATTTTGGCATGTATCTCAACAAAGGCTTCGAGATAAAAATTGAAGAAGTCCCAGAGTCTGATATTTTAGAAAGCATTAACTTTATCGATACAAAACTGAACTATCCTTATCCTATTATATATTACCATCTGGACAATCAGTTTACACAACATTATAAAAACCTAATAAAATAACCTATGAAAAAAATTGGAATTGGCGTTCTTTTAAGCTTCGCACTTCACCAACAGTCACAAGCTTGCTCTTGGTACGATCCAGACTACGAATATTTCAACATTTTCACGCAGAGCATTATTAAAGACAAATCATATTTACCTTTTTTACTCACCTACTCCAATCGTTTTTATGAAGGCTCAACGCATGTACATGACGAAAATATTGAAGCTTGGCAAAAGTTCTTTGGAAACAAATTCAATTATGCGGAGACAGAATATCTGGTAAACAAAATCTCTTATGCAGAACTTAACCAATTCAAAAAAGGAACTGGCAACAATCCTTTTTTATCAAAATTGGGTTCTAATTTTTACAAGCAATATCAGGAAGCCATCGACTATCTTTTGGAAGCCAAATATCTGGAACCTTATATGCAGATCAAATATGTTGAGAGCCCGAACAGTTTTTACTATCGAGAAAATGATAATCCTGTAAATGCTACCAATCTGGATTATGCCAAAACAATTTTAGCATTAACCAATCTTTATAATGCCGCAAAAAATCCCGAAATAAAACTAAGATACGGCTATCAACTTGTAAGGTTTAACC
Source organism: Soonwooa purpurea (assembly GCF_053891095.1). Taxonomy (NCBI): domain Bacteria; kingdom Pseudomonadati; phylum Bacteroidota; class Flavobacteriia; order Flavobacteriales; family Weeksellaceae; genus Soonwooa; species Soonwooa purpurea. The sequence continues at coordinate 102,246 of NZ_JBSSMA010000006.1, read as the reverse complement.
ATTATACACAAAACTATCAACAGGCGATTGACAGTTTTAAAAAATATGTTGAGCCTTTAAAATTAAAAACAGCACCTTATTTTTTAGCATTGGATCAAATGGCTGGCGCGCAACGTGGCCTCGGAAATGGACAAGAAGCCAACTGGAATTTCTTCAAAGTTTTTTCTTTTTCAAAATCGAGAAAAGAGTCTGCTTTTGTATCGATGAAATTATCGGACAGCGCTTCTTTCAAAAACATTATGAACCGCGCGCAATCGCCAGAAGAAAAAAACATGGCCTATTTTCTTTTGGCTTATCAAGATTATAACAACCCGATTCCTGCTATGGAAAAGATGTACGACATCGATCCCAATTCGGAAATCCTGAAAGTTCTGGCAGCACGAAGCATTAATGATCTCGAACGCAGTTATCTTCCTACCTACTATAATACAACTTTAGAAGAAAACAATACAAGCACAGAAAACAAAACTGATAATAAAGAAACGTCTTCTACAACAACAGAAACCAAGAAAACCGACGTTTCGTTGTGGGACAAAATTGTCAACTTTTTCAAAAACCTATTTGGAGGAAATAGCGACAATCCAACCGAAAGAAGTAGCGACCAAAGCGACAAATCTTATCTGAATAACCCTAACAGAATTCCGTTTTTCTCGGCTAATGACAATTTGTGGAGCGACAACGATAAAGTCATCAACTACATCGAGGATTTGGATAAATTTATCAATAAAACAAAAGACAAATCCAATGACGAATATTGGAAAATTGCTTCGGCATATCTCAAATTTTTGAAAAAGGATTATGATGAAAGCATGGACATCCTCGGCTCCATTAAAACAAACAATCCAGAATACATTCAAGAAATCAATAAAATGAAAGCCTTGAACACGATTGTCTCGCAACCGAAAATAGATGCGGCTTTCGAAGACAAATTAATGACCGAGTATAAAGACTTCTTTGTAAAACCCGAAAAAAAGAAAGACAGCGTGGATTATTACGACTATCCTACACCTTCGACTTCGGATTTCTTAGTGGACATTTTAGCAAATCGATATTTTCTGCAAGGTGAAGATGGCAAAGCCTTTTTGATGAACAACCGACTTTCGGATTTGCAATTCAGTCCCAACTTAGAACTTGCCAAAAAGCTGGAAACTTTCATTAAAAAAGACAACAAAACAGCTTTCGAGAAAACAGTCATCGAAAAAAACATTGACATCAAAGGAAGTCCAGAAGCCTTCTTCAATCTTATCTATGGCGATCAAGAAATGCGAAATGCCAACTTTGTAAAAGCCAAAGATTATTATTCAAAAATTAAAAACTTTGGCGGACTCCACGCAATTAGCTCATTTTATTACGACGAAGAAGAAGCGCCAAAACTTGACCCAACCGTTTACGATGGTTTTAGCAATATTTCGTCTTTGGTCTTTGGACACAACATTTGGGAAAGCTTTAGCAGTTCTGAATCTGAAAGTATGAAAGCCGAAAATTACATCTCAGAATTCCCAATGATAAAATCCAATATGAACAAATTGGAATTGGCAACAACATTGGTTGAGCTACAAAAATTAGGTTCAGCAAATGGCCAAAAAGCGGCCAACGCCAATCAACTTATTGGTAATATGTTGTACAACTCTTCTATTTTGGGATATTATCGCGAACTTTTTGTGATGGATCTTAACAATGCTGGGTGGAACAAATATGATTTTTGGAAAACCGACACACCGTACAAATATTACTATAAAAACTATTCGTACACGAGTTACATCAAACCAGAGAATTTTGATTTGTCGATTAATTTTTACAAAAAAGCTTTAAATCAAACTTCGGATAAAGAACAAAAAGCAAGAATCCTTTTCCAAATGGCAAGCGCCGAACAAGGCAAATATTACCAATGGGAAAACAAACAGGATAGCAACCTGAAATGGGATGATCCAAGTTACGAGCAAAAACAAAAGACCTTTGATAGCATGCTTAACAAAACCAAAAATGATAAGTACCGTACTTATTTTGCTCAGTTAAAACAAAATTATGCCGATACGTCGTCTTTCAAAAATTTGCAAAGCAGTTGTCTTTATTTTAAATATTATACCACGAAGTAAACTTAACATTAAAAAAAGCGGTCGCTCTATTCTGAGGCCGCTTTTTTATGGGAAATCGAAAATAAAAAAAATCTTTTTTAGCTTCCGGATTTTACAAAACCTAGTATTATTCCAAAAAGAATTGAAAAGAGCATATACGAAACGATAACGCCAAGACTTCTCAATATTAATGAGGTTTTTGAATAATGATATGCCGAAAAAAATTGTTGGTAAAACCAAAATGCATACACCAACAAAAGAATATTGATAAGACTAAAAATAATCGTCAATACATATATATTGCTATAAAAAATTGTCAACAGCACAAACAACAAATTCATCAAAGATTCCACAACGGTTTTATAAGAGTTTAAAACAAAATGTTCTGTGAGATTGAGTTTTGCTTTTCGGAACCATAAAAAACTAAAAACCGAATAAAGCGGAATTGTTAAAAGCAAAAGTGTTTTGGGATATTTTTTCGCAAATTCTTCAAGTCCGCTCACAGCATCTTTCCCACCTTCGGGCATCAGGTCGGCTTGACTTACCAAAGCATATTCTCCAAAAAAATGTGTCATTGCCAGAATAATCAGCAGCAAACTTACAAAACTGAAATAGCCTACCCTTTTACCATTAATAAACTCCCGAACGCTGTGTCCCGGTCGTGTGAACAATTCTTTGATTGTGAAAAAGATGCCATTGTCAACATGCCAAATACCGTGAATTAAATCATGCGTAACAAAATGCTTGAGCGAATACCGGTGGATATTTGCCTTTTGTCCACAGTTTGGGCAAAAGTTTTCAGAAATTGAACGATCACAATTAAGGCAATTACTGGGGTTTTCCATCAAATTTTAAAATTCAGATTTTTAGTTCGTAATATGTCAGCGCAATGTTAATTGTTTTATTTCTTTTCTGCAAGGATAGAATACAGAATCGGAAGCTTTTCTCCGAGATGTTTGACTCTATATTGTTTTGGTGCGACTTCTATTGAGTTGTTAAAAATATTGTAAGGCGAATAGTCATATTCTTGAAAGTCAGATAGTGTCAGTCCATTTTTTAGCAAGCTGCTGACCACTTCGCTCATGCTATGATTCCAAGTCACGGAAGATTGTGAAATACTCGCATTTTTGTCGGCATAAGTTCCGTTTTCTGTTTCGACAATCGGTGCTACATTAAAATAATTGTAGGCAACTTTTGTAAAATCATCATCAAACATCCAAACGAGAGGATGAAACTCAACCATCACAAATTTCCCATTTGGTTTTAAAAAATTTGAAATTAAATTTCCCCATTTATCCAAATCTGGAAGCCACATAATCGTACCATAACTTGTAAATACAATATCGAATTCTTGATCTAAATAATTTTCTAAATCATACAAATCACAGCAAATAAAGCTTGTATCAACTTTGGTTTGCTTTGCAATTTCCCGAGCGCTTTCAATAGCTTTGTCTGACAAGTCCACGCCAGTAACTTTGGCGCCAAGTCGGCTTAAGGATATCGTATCTTGACCAAAATGACATTGCAAATGCAAAATAGACTTCCCTTGAAGATGACCCAGCAGTTCCAATTCGATTGGATTTAATGAGCTTTCACCTTTCAAAAACCCTTTAAGATTATAGAACTCCGATTTCAAATGTGTATCCAAACGATTGTTCCAAGAGGCCTTATTAATTTCTATGTAATTATTGTCTGTTGTCATATTAATTAATGTATTAGAATGATTGGGCAGAATCAAATATAAACATTAGTAAAACCTGCTTAAACTATTTTTAAATAAATTTTAAACTTTCCAATCGATACTTTACAAATAAAATATAAAAAGACTTGCATTTTTTGCTATGGAATGTTAACTGCCGTTTCCTATCTTTGCAATCCAAAATCAAAACCAATGTTCTCAAAAATAGTTGTACACAAAGTCGGTAACAAAATCAATGGTGATGCGTTAATTCTTTCTCAGGACGAGTTGGATCTTCACGAAGACATGAAGGAATTGCTCGGAACTATTTTCCTCAGCGCTTTCAAGTCGGAAGAGCAGTTTCATTTTTACAGCGATTCTTATTTGGTGAACAATCCTGTGTACAGCTCTGTTACAGAGATTTTTGAAGACAAAAACAAATTCCTCTGGGAGTCCGAAAATATTGCAAAACACCTTTATGAAGCTGCAGAAAATCCGCGTGTTATGAACGGTGAATTGTTCATAGTTTATTTCGATGCAGAAGAAAATCCCGAAGGTGGAAAGATTGACAAAATAGGAATCTTCAAAACAGAAAAGAAAGAAGCTTTCCTAAAAATCCAACAAAAAGACGAGAATTTTGAAATCGAAAAAGACTTCGGAATCGGGCTTTCAAAAATTGATAAAGCCGCTTTAATTTATAATAACGATAAAGAATCTGGCTACATCTTGTCCGTTGTGGACAACAACAAAAACGGCGATATGTACTATTGGTTCGAAGATTTTTTAAAAGTAAAGCAACGCGACAACGACTATTTTCACACCCAAGAAACTTTGTCGGTTTACAAAGATTACATTACGACACAATTGCCACAGGAATTCGAGGTTTCCAAAGCAGATCAAGCGGATTTCTTGAACAAATCCATCAACTTTTTTAAAGAAAAAGAAGAATTCAAATACGATGATTTTGTCAACGAAGTTTTGGTTGACGAGCATGTTATAGAAAGTTTTTCCAACTTCAAAACCGATTACGAAAACGATATGCAGATGAGCATTTCTGAGGATTTCCCAATAAGCACAGCAGCGGTTAAAAAACAGCAAAGACACTTCAAATCTGTTATTAAATTAGATAAAAATTTCCACATCTATATCCACGGCGATCGTCAAAAAATTGAGCAAGACCAAGATGAGAAAGGTCGTTTCTACAGACTTTATTACGATGCAGAAAACTAATTCGTAACAAAATCCGTTAACAATAGACCAATCGGAAAGACTTAAAAAAGTTTCGTTTTTAAAATGATTAAAACCCAACAACATCAAAAATCCATAATTTCTGGCTTTATAGCGGGATTATATCTGTTGTTGCTTGTGTTTTCTCCGTATTTGCATCAACATCATGCAGATTCTTATTTTGGTTTTTCAAACACCAAAAACCCAAAGTTTGAAAATATTTCTCAGAAAAAAATAGGTAGTGCAAACGATTGTTTGGCATGTCATTTTTCAACGACCAACCACAGTATTGCACCGAAAACTTTTGAATTTAAGATTTATAATTCATTTTCTGAAAAACCAGAATTTTCTCATCTTAAAGAAAATTCCTTAAGTGTTGAAACCACACGTCTTTACCTTCGTGGTCCTCCGGTTTATCAGCTTTAATTCGATTTTATTAAAAAAATCTGTAATTCTCAGTTACAGAAATTTCGTGTATTAAACTGATATTCAATTCAAATAAAATGAATAAAATTTTAAAACTTCTACTCTTTTTGGTAGGAGTCACCCACCATGCCCAACAATATAATATTGCTGGTGTGGTAAAGGATTTCCATGACAAAACGGCTCTAAGAAATGCTAAAATTGTTATCGGAACATCAACTACAACAACCGACAACAATGGAAAGTTTGAGATAAAAAATCTAAAATCCGATGTATATACTATAATTGTTACACATCCAGATTGTGATGCTTATCAATCCAACATTGAGCTTAGCAAAAGTCTAAATCTCGAAATCCTTTTAGAACATCACAGCAATGAGATTGAGTCCATAACCATACATGCTGCGCACAAATCCAAAGGCGCCATTATTGTAAAAACTTTGGACCAATCGACTATTGAGAAAAATGCCACCGAAAATCTAGGAAATCTGTTGACCAAAATATCTGGCGTCAGCACTTTGAAAACGGGTAACAGCATTGCAAAACCTGTAATCCACGGAATGTATGGCAACCGAATTTCGATTATCAACAATGGTGTGAAATTGGCCGAACAAGAATGGGGCGTAGAGCATGCGCCCAATGTTGACATCAACAATTTTGAACACATCGACGTCATCAAAGGAGCATCTGCTCTAAAGTATGGTACCGATGCTGTTGGCGGTGTGATCGTCCTAGAACCTGAAATTTTCAAAAAGAAAGACAGTCTAACGGGATCAGCCAATATTTCGGGAATTTCTAACGGGCGAGGATTAGGATTAGATTTAAAACTTTTAAAAACCTGGCAAAATGCTTGGGCTATAAAAGTAAATGGAAGCTTCAAAAAACTTGGCGATTTATCGACACCCGATTATAATCTGATGAACACCGGAATGGATTTTTCGTCATTTAATATAAGTGTTCAGAAGAACGAGTTCAAGCAAGGGATTTCTTTTGATTATTATGTCACTAATCAGAATTTAGGCATCTTCCGTGGTTCTCATGTGGGCAACGACAAAGATTTTTATCTTGCTATGACGACGCCACAACCGATCTACATGAGAGATTTTAGTTATTCTATCGACAATCCACGTCAGGAAATAGCACATCACATTGCTAAAGTTTCGGCTTTCAAGCGTTTTGAGCATTTTGGTAAAGTATCGGCAACCTATAGTTTTCAATACAATCATCGACAAGAATTCGATATCCGTCGTGGAGATCTTAAGAATACGCCGAGTATGGATTTGGAATTGATAACCCATCAATTAAATCTAAACGATTTGCTGGAACGCGAAAAATGGTCTTTGGAAACTGGCATCGACTTGATATATCAGAACAACTATTCGAATCCGAAAACCCAAAGTCGTCGTTTGGTTCCTAATTATGATAAATATTCGGGAGGCCTATATTCAATTTTTAAATATAAAATCGCAAATAACTTTCAAGCGGAAATCGGTGCACGTTATGATGTAACACATTATAATGTAACGAAATGGTATGACATCAAAGATTGGACAACTAACTATGCTAAAGATTTTTCGGAGTTTTATGTAAGAACCAATCAAAACAGAGTTTTGACCAATCCTATTCTCAATTATCACAATTTGTCTTATAATGCAGGATTAGACTGGAAAATTTCTCCAGAATTCGGCATCAAATTCAACTATGCAAGAGTGGAAAGAACGCCTAATATTGCAGAACTTTTCGCCGAAGGTCTTCACCACTCTGCTGCTATTATTGAAAAAGGAAATATGCGTTTGCAAAATGAGAAAGGTGATCAGCTCAATCTTTTGATAGACGGAAAACTTCATCTGCTTGGCGGTTTAGACTTTAGTATTAATCCTTATTATTTTGCTACGAACAATTTCATCAACCAAATTCCGACAGGCATTCAGCAAGCGACACAGGTTGGGCCTTTCCCTGTTTGGGAGTATCAACAAATTAATGCTAAAATGTATGGCGTTGACTTGGACATCAATTGGAAACTGACAGACAATTTAACGTATCGTGGACGCGGCACTTATCTTTATGGACAAGATACTACACACGATGAGCCGCTTATTTTGATGATGCCAACCAACTTCAGCAACAGTTTAGAATTTCATAAAAAAGAATGGAAAAACTTAAGTTTAAGTCTAGAAAACAAAACGGTGTTACGACAAAATCGTTTTCCAATACATAACTCTGAAATCGTATTTTATGAAGATGGCGAGGAGATTACGAAAACTGTGGATTTTAGCACACCGCCTGACGGATATAGCCTTTGGAATATACAAGCTGGATTCAATTTAGCCAAAAATTTATACATTGGCGTAAGCATTCAAAATCTATTTAATAAAAGTTACCGCGATTATCTCAACCGACTCAGATATTTCTCGGACGATTTGGGACGTAACTTTATCTTCAATATTCGGTACAATTTTTAGTACAATCAAAACAATTCAAAATCAAAACTTTTAAGAAAAATGAAAAATATAATTTCAATCCAAAAACTAAGTTTATTATTAATAACTTCCATCTTCACAATCTTTGTTGTATCATGCAACCGGGACAACGATATAGAAGATGATTTTCCACAAGAAGAAATTACAAATATCATCTTACACATTACCCATGACGCAACAGGAACTACACAAAACTACAATTACAGTGTTGGCTCTGGATCTGCTCCGGCAATTAAACTGGAAGACGGTGCAACATACATTGTTAATGCACAATTTATGAATGGGAACGAAGATGTAACTAATGAAATTAATCTTGCCAAAGACGAACACTTTTTAATTTATGATTTCCCAAGATCCACGATTAACCTTGAACGTCTTGACATCCCAAATAAAGATGGAATAAAAATCGGTTTAAAAACAAAATGGACTGTTGTAAAAGCGGTGAAAGACTCTTCACCAAAATTAATTATGACTTTGATTCATGATCCATTATCTTCGAGCGAGGCACAAAACGGTAGCGCATGGGGAAGCATCTCAGGTGGCGAAACCGACTCGGAAGCAACATACGGTATTACGAACTAAGCGATTAATAATCAGAATTTTTGCTAAGATGAATTCAATTTAAACCAAAAAATTAAAATTAACATATTTTATGAGCGATTTGCTGACATTAGACCCAAGTTTAATTTTGCGAATCGCTCTTTTTTGACTATTTTTGCAAACTAAAATTTCAATTATTAAACATGAACGTTACAGCACAAAATCACGATGAAGTAAGTGCATTACTTACTGTAACATTGGATAAATCAGACTACAAAGAAAAAGTTGAAAAAACATTGATTAACTACGCTAAAAACGCGCAAGTTCCTGGATTCAGAAAAGGGAAAGTGCCATTAAGCATGGTTAAAAGACAATACGAAGCTGGTATCGCTTTTGAAGAAATCAACAAACAAGTTTCTGAAGCGTTAAACAACTATGTTAACGACAACAAACTAAGACTAGTTGGTCAACCAGTTCCTCAACCAATGAACGAGTTCGATTACAACGCAGACCAACTATCTGTAGGATTCGAGATTGGTTACGAACCAGAATTCACTATCGATCTTTCGAAATACGAAGCACCACACTTCCAAGTGGAAGCTTCTGATAAAGAAATCAACACAAGTGTAGAAAATATGCAAAAGCGTTTCGCTGAGCGTATCGCACAAGACAAAATCGGTAAAGACTCTTACGTAGCTCTAGAAGTTAAGCAAGTTGTAGAAGAAGGCGCAGAGGGCGAACACAACCACGCACCAAAACAAGTTACAGCTAGCAAAGAAACTAAAGAAGCTTACGCCCTAGTAAAATCTTTGAAAAAAGACGAATCTGTAAAAGTTTCTAAAGAAGACCTTATCGCTAAAGAAGACCTTGCTAAAGAACTAGGAATTTCTAAAGACGAAGCTGAAAACATGCACCACAACGAGGTTGAAGTAACTGTTAAAGACATCTACGGTCTAGACTTAGCAGAACTTAACCAAGACATGTTTGACAAAGTTTACGGTAAAGACGAAATCAAGTCTGAAGAAGAACTTAGAGAGCGTGTTAAAAAAGAATTAGACGAGTATTTCCAACAAAACGCTGACGTATACTTCGTTAACAAAGTCTTGGAACAAATCACGGAGAAAGAAGAAATCCAACTTCCAGAAGCATTCTTGGTAAAATGGTTAATGTTCTCTAACCAAAATATCCAGTCTGAAGAGCAGGCTAAAGAAATCTTGGAAAACGAGAAAAGCCAAATCAAATACCAAATCTTGGAAGGTAAATTGATGACACAAAACGAAATCAATTTAGAATACAACGACATCTTAGCACAAGCTGAGCAATTGGTAAGAAACCAGTTAGCAATCTACGGTATCCACCACCTTTCTGACGAAGAAATCCAAAAGTACGCAGTTGAAATGCTGAAAGACGAAAACCAAATCCGTCAAATTTCCTCAGAAGTGGCAATGGCTAAGTTGAAAGACGCGATCCTTGACAAAGCTTCGAAAAAAGAAACAAAAATTTCTCACGATGAGTTTCTTGAAGAACTTAAGAAATAATTAAACTTATATTACAAAGTCCCGACACTAAATTAGTATCGGGACTTTTTTATTTGGGGCGTGCCCCGTTGTTTTCTCCTAAGCGAAGCCTTGCAAAAACAAGCGGGTCGGTCTACGCGCAGTCGCTGTTTTTGTTCGGGGCTTCCACTCCGCTCCGCCACCTCACAAAAACGAGCTCCAACAATGCGCTCCCCCCTCACGCAAATTCAGCATCAATATAAAGATTCTCATTCTTTAGTTCATAAAAAAACCTCTAAAAAAGAGGCTTAATATAATTTATAAATTCATGAACAGTTTTGGATTAACCGGCGTATTATTTCTGTGAACTTCATAATGCAGATGAGGCCCTGTTGAACGTCCAGAATTTCCAGATTTGGCAATAACCTCACCAACCTTCACTTCTTGGTTGGCAGACACAGCAATGCTCGACAAATGTCCATAAAGTGTTGCTAGACCATTGGCATGCGAAACAATCACACAGTTACCATAGCCGCCTTTTTGTCCAGCAAACAAAACCTTACCAGCCGCCGCAGCGACAACATCCGTTCCGTAAGCTACCGCGACATCAATCCCCTTATGGAACTGCATTTGGTCTTTTTCAGCAAGCGCATTTTGATCCGCTTTTGAATTGTCTTTCAAAGCAGAAATATTTGCCAAAGAAGTACTATCATTAGCTGGTTTCAATGCTTTAACAGAAGCAAAAACAGTTTTGAAAGGAATTGGATTTTTTCTAATCCCGAAGTTAGAAGAAATATAACCTGAAGTTGGAACGCCTAGCGGCACTTGTTGCAGCTTCTTCTCTAGATCCACCAAATATTGGCTATAACGATTGGACTGTTTGGAAAGGTAAACTTCGTTGGCTAAGCTATCTTTGGCAAGACTTTCAATTCTTAAATCAGACGCATTTTTTGACACCAAAAAAGCATTGATATTGCGAACCACTTGGTCCACACTTAATAGATTTTCCTTGAGCTCGCGGTGGTCAATACTATCTTTAGTAGTATTAATTTTCACGAGGTTAACTTGATAATTTTTATCATCTCTATCTGCATACAACTTACCAATAACAAAAGATTGTCCAAAAACAATCAGCAGCAAAGCCGCCAAAATAATATTTGTTTTTTTGTTACTTCTAAAAAATCTCTTCATATTTTCTATGCTTAGTATATAACTTAATAACGACCTGCAAAATTAATTATTTTTTGTAACATATAGATTTACAATATTATGTTTAACAAATTTTAATTATTTTTTAAGACTATTAAACACGGAACCCGTTATAACTATTGATTTGATATTGATTAATTTTCTTTTTAATATTATAATTGTAGCTTTGCATTATTAGTGAATTTAAGTGAATTAAAAATGGCTAAATCAAAACCATCGCAGTTGCCGAGAGTCGGTGTTGTAGGAAGTGGAAGCTTTGCAACGGCAATTGTTAAAATGCTTACCGAAAACTGTAAAACGGTGCATTGGCACGTCCGAAACGAATTTGTAAAAGGTGCCATCCAATTGCGGGGACACAACCCAACTTACCTTCCAATGGTAAGCTTCAATCTTAAACAATTAAAACTAACGACCGACATCAATGAGTTGGTGGAATCTTGTGATATTATTGTTCTAGCAACGCCTTCGATTTATCTAGCTGCGACTTTAGAACATCTTAACTGCAATTATAAAGACAAGTTATTCTGTTCTGCCATCAAAGGTATTGTCCCAGAATATAATGATATCGTTGCCAATTATCTTCGTGATAAATTCCAGATTGGTTATCGCAATCAAGCTGTAATTGCTGGACCTTGTCATGCTGAAGAAGTTGCTATGGAACGTTTGTCTTATTTAACGATAGCTGCCGCAGAAGCTCAGGATTCTGAAACATTGGCTAAAATATTTTCATCGTTCTATATTAAAGTTAACCAAAGCTGCGATATTCTTGGCAATGAGTACAGTGCCATTCTAAAAAACATCTACGCCATCGGCGCTGGTATTGCAAGCGGCTTAGGCTACGGCGACAACTTCATTGCGGTGTATGTTTCGAATGCCATTCGCGAGATGGAAACTTTTTTGGAAGCCATTTATCCAGAACCGCGCGATGTTAACGAAAGCGCTTATCTTGGTGACCTTTTGGTAACAGCATACTCGTTGTTCTCGCGTAACCGAAACCTTGGAAATCTTATCGGAAAAGGCTACACCATAAAATCGGCCATCCAATCTATGAACATGGTTGCAGAAGGCTATTATGCTACCAATGGTATCTATAGCATTTGTAAAGAAAAGAAACTAAAACTTCCGATTATCAATACAATTTTCGCTGTTCTTTATGAAGAAAAAAATGCGGAAAAACAGTTTGCTAAATTAACAGACAAATTGACCTAATAATGACAGACTTCTAGCCCCGATGGCAACGGCATCCTTTGTGGTTGGCGCGAGATGACAACTAGGACTTTTGTCCAAAAGCCTTCTATCGAGCGACAAGTACAAAGATATAGTGGACAGCGGGAAAAAGCTCCTAATAATAGCGATAAATAAAATCCGCCTTTCAAAAATTTGAAAGGCGGATTTTTGTATTTTAAAAACTGAATTAAAATTCAGCGCTTTTGGGTGTTCTTGGGAAAGGGATAACGTCGCGAATATTGGTCATACCTGTGATAAACAACACCAAACGCTCTAATCCTAAACCGAATCCTGCATGTGGCACAGACCCGAACTTGCGCGTATCGAGGTACCACCAAAGCTCGTGCTCGTCAACATGCATATCTGTCATTTTTTGTTTTAGAATATCATAACGCGCTTCACGTTCTGACCCACCGATAATCTCGCCAATGCCTGGGAACAATACGTCCATCGCGGCTACGGTTTTGTTATCTTCGTTCAACTTCATGTAAAAAGCTTTGATTTCTTTTGGATAATCGAACAATACAACTGGACTTTCGAAGTGTTTTTCAACTAAGAAACGCTCGTGCTCCGATTGTAGATCTGCGCCCCACTCTTCGATTGGATATTGGAATTTACCTTTTTTGTTTTCTTTAGAATTTAATAAAATGTCAATAGCTTCTGTGTAAGAAACTCGCTTGAAACGCTTAGATACAACATTTTGTAATTTCTCAATAAGACCTTCTTTTGCTCTTTCTTTCTCGGGTTTTGTTTTTTGTTCTTCTGCAAAACGCTTATCCAAAAATTCTAAATCATCTTTACAATTTTCAAGACAATAATTAATGACATATTTCAAGAAATCTTCTGCTAAGTCGATATTATCTTCCAAATTATTGAAAGCCACTTCTGGCTCTATCATCCAAAACTCTGCTAGGTGACGCGTTGTATTAGAATTTTCTGCACGGAAAGTAGGCCCGAATGTGTAAATCCTTCCCAAGCCCATTGCTGCAGTTTCGCCTTCCAACTGACCAGAAACCGTAAGGTTGGTCTTTCTACCAAAGAAGTCTTGGCTATAGTCGATCGCGCCGTCTTCGTCTCTAGGAATATTATTTAGATCAAAGTTGGTTACGCCAAACATTTCTCCCGCTCCTTCTGCATCGGCTCCCGTAACAATGGGTGTGTTGATATAGAAAAATTGGTTTTGGTTAAAATACTGGTGAATTGCAAAACTAATAGCATGGCGAATTCTGAAAACGGCTCCAAACAAATTGGTTCTGAATCTAAGATGCGCTTGCTCGCGTAGTTTTTCTAAACTATGTTTTTTAGGTTGCAAAATTGTCGATTGCAATTCCTCGGTAAAGTTTTCTCCAAGAATTGTAATTTTTTTCGCAATGAGTTCTACAGTTTGCCCAGCACCTTGACTTTCTACCACTTCACCAGTTATTTTCAGAGAGGCTGCTGTATTGATATTTTTGATAATGTTTTCATCAAAATTTTCGAAGTCTACTACCACCTGCAAATTATTGATGGTAGAACCGTCGTTAAGTGCAATAAAACGATTAGAACGGAATGCTCTAACCCAACCGTAAACTGTAATGTCGTGATGTAAAACTTTCTTGTAATCTGTTAAAAGATCTTTAATTGTTTGCTTTTTCATTATCAAAAATTAATGTCCACAAAGTTATGAAATTAATATGCTTCTGCCCATTAACTATTGCAGTAAATATTTTTTTTAAGAGATTTTTCTTGTCGAATTTTTCTTGCGTGGTAACAACTAAAGTATCGTAATGCTATTTTGGAAAAAATAACAATAAAAACTCATCTTAAAAATAAACTTTAAAAATCTTTAGTAATAATTCCTAACAATTGAAATTTCAAAATCTCTAAAATAACGCAAGAAATCGTGATAGAGTTTTGTTTTTTAATACGATGAAAGAAAATAAATATTTCGAGAAACGAGATAATTTAGAAATTACTCATCTTTTTTGGAATCCGTTAAAAAAACATCCATCAAACCATCTGGCAATTGCATTTGGATATATTTTTCGTCACGGTTAACTTCAAGAATCCAATCTTTGATAATCGGAATAACAACATCACGATCTGCCAATTTTAACATAAAATAATGTTGAGCCGTTTGGTCATTCACAGATTGAATTATTCCACAAGATTTTCCATCTTCTTCGCGAATCTCGAAGCCGACAATCTCGTGATAATAAAATTGTTTACCGGACAGTTTCGGTAAAGTCGTAAGAGGAAGATAGACATCTTTCCCAAGAACCTGTTCTGCTAAAGCTTCGGTAACATTTTTGAACAAAATATTAAGCGCATCAGCCTTGCTCCAAGATGTTTTTTCAATAAAAAAAGGAACCAATAATCCGTTGATTTCAACGAATATTGATTCCAATTTATTGTAAAGTTCGGGTTGATCGGTATCCAATTTCAGGATCACGTTACCCGCTAATCCGTGCTTACGCGTAATTTTTCCTAAAAAGTAACAGTCTTCCTTACGCATAATATCAGATTACTAAGCTTCTGTATTTTCTTCAGCAGCAGTTTCTCCTTCTGCAGGGGCTTCTGTAGTTTCTTCAACTGGTGCGTTAGCAGCTTCTTCAGCAGCTTTTGCGTCAGCCTCAGCTTGTGCAACTGCAGCCAATCTAGCTTCGTTTACTTTAGCTTCAGCTTCCAAAGCAGCTTTTTTAGCATCGGCTTTTGCTTTAGCCAAACCTTCAGCTTTACCTTGTACTTTTGATTCTTTACCTTCTACCCAAGCAGCGAATCTCTTCTCAGCTTCAGCTTCATCGAAAGCACCTTTAGCAACACCACCTTGTAAGTGTTTTTTGTAAAGAGCTCCTTTGTAAGATAAAATTGCTCTAGCAGTATCAGACGGTTGAGCACCTTTGTTTAACCACTCTACAGCAGCATCAACATCCAAATTGATAGTTGCAGGGTTAGTAATAGGATTGTAAGTACCGATTTTCTCGATGAATTTACCATCTCTTTTAGCTCTTGAATCTGCTACTACGATGTGGAAAAAAGGTTTACCTTTTGACCCGTGTCTTTGTAATCTAATTTTTACTGACATATTGTTTTAATTTTTGGGATCACGTCCCGGTTAAATTTTAATAGTGTGCAAAGATAATAAATTCTTTTAATTTTAAAATTAATTATCAAAACTATTTTATTTAATCTAAAAAAATCTATCAACTACAAACTTCCCATATAGAAAAGCCCTAGACATTTTTGATTTTCTTCAATTTTCAAAGATTCTTGGAGATGATTGACCACAGCCGAAGAACTCCAATAGCACCCAATTCTGTTGGCTGTACATGTTAGATACATATTTTGCACAGCCATCGCTGTAGCAGCAATTTCTTCCCACTCGGGCACCAAAGGGCTGAACTCACAAACGATAGAAATCACAATATTGGCTTTGCTTATTTTGAAACCAATATCCTGATATTTTTTCTCTAAAAAAATTTGTGGTGGCGTTGTGTTTTTATAAATCGATTGTAATTCTTCGCCTAATAACTGCTTTTCTTCACCTCGAAAAACCTTGAAACGCCAAGGTTTTGTTCTCTTATGATTGGGCGCCAAAACTGCTGCACCCAAGATATCTTCCAAAATATGCTCCGGAATTGGCGCTTCTGCGTAATCTTTTGGAAAGACACTTCTTCGCTCTTCGATGATATGTTTTAAAATTTTCGCATTTTCCATAATACAAAAATACGAATAGATTAGCGATTTTTAATTTAAGTTTTATAAATATAGTATTGTACAGCTTCCTGATTATCAAGCAATATATCTTTACAATATGTCATGCCGCAATTCTCCAAAACCTTTATTGATGCCAAATTATCTTTCATCGCACGTCCGATAATTTCGTTGAGATTCAACACAGAAAAAGCACAATACACACAAGCCTTGGCTGTTTCGGTTGCAATGCCTTGATTCCAAAATTCTTCAAAAATACGGAAACCCAAATCCACTTCATGCGTTTGAAAATCTCTTTTTAAGCCACACCAACCTAAGCATTCTAGCCTTTGCTTATCGACAATTGCCCATCTTCCAAATCCATGTTTTTGGTATTCTTTATAATTTTGAAGAAAATTTTGCGCTTCTTCCTCCTCAGAAAAAGCTTTATCACCAGTATATTTTAAAACATAGGATTACTATTAACTTCAAAAAAGAATGACGCATCATTTTCTGTTAACTCTCGAAGAAAAAAACGATTGGTTTCAATTATAATCTTAATTATTATAAAATCTCTTCGATACGTTGATGGATTTTATTCAAAATAAACTCGTCCCCTGCGCGCATGCCAAGCATTTTTTGAGCAATAGGACTTTCTTCCGAAATCGCATAAAACCGATCTCCTTCAAAGAAAAACTCACCTAACGACACCGAAATATAAAATCTCGCTTTATTGGTAATAACAACAGAACCCAATTGTACTTTCTCAAACTCGGTATTCACCACTTTTGCCATCGCTTTTTGCATAGTATAAAAACCGCCCAACTGCTTTTGCAGCTGATAAATATCTTCCTGAGCTTCCTCTCGGACGCTATCATATTTTGGCGTTTTTTTAATATCATGACTTGCCTCGATGGTAAACTCAATAAACTTTTCAAGCTTACTAATTTTCTCCGAAAGCATTGTCATAATGTGGCTTCGCAACGCACTTTTTACATAGCCTAACTTCTGCATAAACATTAATATTTAAACTAAATATAAAACAATTTAATAAAAAGATTAATCCGAATCATAGGTTTTTACTATTCACAAAAAATTATAAAGAAATTCCCCCGAATCGTATAAAACTTCCTACCAGCAAAAATCCAACACCCAACAAAGTCACACAAATAATATGAAAAGCCATTAAAGGAAGGCTTTTAGGAGACAATTTAGGAAGCACAAAAAAGTTGGCGCTTATCGCAAACATCACTGTAATCAAAAGAAACAAAAGCTTAATAGAAATCGCTGTTTCCAAAGGATTCGAAAAATGAAACCAATCCTGAAATTTCACCCCAAATTGATACGACATCCAAACACCAGTAATCACCATCACCAAAAGCGCGGGAATGCCTATTTTCTCGTATTTTCTTTCAAAATTTAAAAGAATTTCGGGGTCTTTTTTCTTTAAAACTTCTGGTAAAATTCCTATCGCCAAAACCAAATGTCCGCCCACCCAAATGCAGGCTCCCAAAAGGTGAAATATTAAAAGTAAATGATGTGACATTTTCAAAAATTATACCTCAAAAATACTCATTTTCTCGCTTAATTCTTATGTTTTGGGCGCAAAATTCCGGCTGTCACTAGTCGCTTTCCAAGCCTTTGCTCAGCTAAGCTTTGGGAAGAGCTCCAACATGCCGTTCCATCCGGTGCGCAAATTTGTCATAAATTGACATTTGGGCATTATCTTTGAGAAAATATAATTTGTCATTTCGAACGAACATTGAGCTTGTAGAAATGGAAGTGCGAAATCTTAAAACTAGATTCCTCGTTCCTCGATACGAGAGCTTGCTCGAACTGAACGTAGTTAAATGACAAATAGACTATATAATTCATTAATACAAAAAAAATATGAACATACTTACACAAACCTTCAATACACCATTTCATACTGCACCTTTTAATCAAATAAAAAACGAAGATTATCTTCCAGCATTCAAAGAATTAATTTCAGAATCCGAACAAGAAATCAACGATATTGTCAACAATCCAGAAACTCCAACTTTTGAAAACACCATCGAAGCCCTGGCGTATTCAGGTGAAAAACTGGATGTGGTTTCCAATATTTTTTTCAATCTTAATTCCGCTGAAACCAATGATGAAATCCAAAAGATTGCACAAGAAGTTTCCCCACTTTTAACAGAATTTTCATCTAAAATTTCTCAAAACGAAAAACTTTTCGAAAGAATTAAAAAAGTGTTTGATGAAATGAGTTTACGAATTCCATCTGACAAAAAAAATCAAGATAAAAGTGCAGATGAAAAAAACAATTACAAGCTCAACGAAGAACAACAAATGCTTCTTACTGAAACTTACAAAGGTTTTGTAAGAAGTGGCGCTTTGCTGAATGAGGAGGATAAAAAGAAATTGGAAAAAATTAATATCGATTTATCCATGAAGTCGCTTCAGTTTGGTCAAAATGCTTTGGCCGCAACCAATGCATATTTCAAACATATCACCCAAAAAGACGATTTGGCGGGAATTCCAGACGCAATTTTGTCTCAATACGAAGAGGAAGCTAAAGAAAGAAAGTTGGAAGGTTGGGTAGTCACTTTGCAATATCCGAGCTATGTTCCGTTCATGACTTATGCTGAAAATCGCGAATTAAGAAAGGAATTAGCGCTTGCTAACGGAAAAAAATCTTTCGATGGTGGCGAATTAGACAATCAGAATCTCATCAAAGAAATCATCACTTTAAAACAACAAAAAGCAGAATTGTTGGGCTATAAAAACTATGCTGACTACGTTTTAGAGGAAAGGATGGCAAAATCTCCAACCAAAGTTTTGGATTTTCTAAATGAACTTTTGACTAAAGCAACGCCTTACGCTCAAAAAGAAATCGAGGAATTAAAAACTCTTGCAAAAGCTGACGGAATCGAGGAAATACAAAGTTACGACCACGCTTTTTACGCTGAAAAATTGCGTAAAGCAAAATACGATTTCAATGATGAGGAACTAAAACCTTATTTTCCGTTAAATCAAGTTCAGGATGCAGTTTTCACATTAGCAGGAAAACTTTTCGGACTGACTTTTAAAGAAGTTCACAATATTCCGAAATACCATGCAGATGTTCAAACCTATGAAGTTTATGAAGTTCAGAACCAAGAGCCAAGAGCCAAGAATCAAGATAACGAAAATCACCAGCCAATAACTGACAACCAACAACTAAAAGCCATCCTTTACACCGATTATTTCCCAAGAAAAGGAAAACGTGCGGGTGCTTGGATGACGAGTTATAAAAATCAATACACCAAAAACGGAGAAAATTCTCGACCACATATTTCAATTGTTTGTAATTTCAGCAAACCCACGAAAGACACACCGAGTTTGTTAACCTTTCAAGAAGTAACAACACTTTTCCATGAATTTGGACATGCTTTGCATGGAATGTTGGCCAATACACAATATCCGAATCTTTCAGGAACTTTGGTGAAATGGGATTTTGTGGAACTTCCTTCTCAATTTTTGGAGAATTTCTGCTACGAACCAGAATTTTTGAAAACTTTTGCTAAACATTATCAAACGGAAGAAGTTCTTCCTAACGATAAAATTGAAAAAATTGAACAGTCTAAAAACTTTATGGAAGGCTATCAAACGCTTCGTCAGTTAGGTTTCGGATTGTTGGATATGGCCTATCACACGCATCCTGAAGAGGTGAACGATATTAAATCTTTTGAGGATGCTCAAACTTTAAAAACCTCTTTGTATCCTGTAAATCCAGAAACAGCGATGAGCCCTACTTTTTCGCATATTTTCCAAGGTGGTTATTCGGCAGGATATTATTCTTATAAATGGGCGGAAGTTTTGGATGCGGATGCTTTTGCGTATTTTAAAGAAACGGGAATTTTCAATCCCGAAACGGCGGCAAAATATAAAGTTTTGCTTTCTTCGGGCGGAACAAAAGATCCAATGGAATTGTACAAAGCCTTCAGAGGCAGCGAACCTCAAGTTGAAAGCCTTTTGAAAAGAGCTTTTGGGGAGTAAAAAACAAACTTGCAGCCTTGTCAAGGTTTAAAACATTGACAAGGTTTTTTTCTAACCTCTAACCTCTAATTTCTAAACCATGCTTTGTCCTTGTTGCTCAGGAAAATCCTATACCGAATGTTGTGAAATATTTCACTTAAAAAAGAAAATTCCCAATTCTGCGGAACAGCTGATGCGTTCTCGGTATTCTGCTTACGCAATCCCCAATGGAGACTATTTAATGGAAACCACACTTCCCAGTGAAAGAAAATATCATGACAAAATGGAAATGGAAGCTTGGGGAAAAACAAACACTTGGACAAAACTGGAAATTGTGAGCAAACCTTCTGAAAATAAAGTAGAGTTTAAAGCCTATTTTACAGATTCTAAGGGCGAAAACCAAGTTCATCACGAGCTTTCAACATTTAAGAAAATCCAAAATCGTTGGTTTTATGTTTCTGGGGAATTTATGGATTAGTTCTAGTTTTTTTTCTTTTTTTGTCTCAAAACATACAAATACAAACTTTCTACTTTAGCTCGTGCCCAAGGTGTTTTTCGTAAGAATTTAAGAGATGAAGAAACACTCGGATTTTCACCTGTGAAACATCGGATGTTGATTTGTTTGCCCAATTCTCCATAACCTTTGTAGTACTCCAAGAGTTCTTCCAAAATGGCGTCTAATCGTTTTCCGTGCAAAGGATCTTTTGAGTTTTGGTCCATAATTTTTTTTGTAAAAATACTAAAACTAAAGCCATTTTTAGAATGGATTAAATATTGATTTTGTTGAATAAAATAGTATTTTAGCAAGATTGGAAAAGCATTTAATTTGCTATGGAAATTGAGCCGAAATGAGCAAAAATAACGAAGCCAACAGAAAAAATCACAAAAAGAAACTCGATCAAAAGAAACGTAAAATTCAGAATGCTGAGGCTGAAAGAAAAGCACGTTTAAAACAAATTAGAGAAGATTTTAAAGCGAAGGAAAGCAACGATAACAACTAATAATTTATGAAAATTTTACATACTGCAGATTGGCATTTGGGCAAGCGTTTGGATAGTTTTTCGAGGTTGGAAGAACAAATTGATGTCATGAAAGAAATTGTTGCAATTGCCGATGAACAAAAGGTTGATGTAGTATTGGTTGCTGGAGATTTGTTCGATAATTTTAATCCAAGTGTGGAAGCAGTGGAATTGTTTTATAAAACTCTGAAAAAGCTTTCTAACAACGGAAAACGTCCAGTAATTGCCATTTCAGGAAATCACGATTCGCCCAGTTTAATTGATGCACCAAATCCTTTGGCAAGAGAATGTGGAATTATTCTTATTGGTTATCCACAAGCGAAAATTCAGGAATTTGAGTTAAATGATTTTAAAATCACAAAATCGGAAGAAGGCTTTTTAGAATTAAAATTAAGTCATTTTGATTATCCTATTCGTGTTATTCATACGCCTTACGCCAACGAAATCCGTTTAAAACAATATTTGGGCGAGAATAAAGAAGAAGCTTTGAATGAAGTTTTAGCCAATCATTGGAAGAAAATTGCCGATGAATTTTGTGATGAAAAAGGCGTGAATATTTTGACGACACATCTTTATATGAACAAGCGTGGCGCAGCTATTTTAGAAGAACCCGAAGGGGAAAAACCTATAAAAATAGGAAATGCAGACATGGTGTATTCTGAAGCAATTCCAACTCAAATTCAATATACAGCTTTGGGGCATTTGCATGCTTTTGCAAATATCGGAACAGAGGAAAAACCTGTTGTTTACAGCTCTTCACCGCTTTGTTATAGCTTTTCGGAAGCTGGGCAAACCAAATATGTTTCAGTAATCGAGGTTTTCCCAAACCAAGGCATTTCCTTTAATAAAATTGAATTACAATCAGGTCGGAAACTGGTTCGAAAAAGCTTTGATAATATCGATGAAAGTATTGTGTGGCTCGAAGAAAATCCCAATACTTTGGTGGAACTTACAATTCAATCTGATTCGTTTTTAAAAGCTGAAGAACGAAAAAGAATTTACCAAAGTCACGATGGCATTATTTATTTAATTCCAAAAGTTAAAAATACTGAAAATCAAAATTTTACAACTGAAGAAATCGACATTAGCAAAGATTTAGAAACTCTTTTCATTGATTATTTCAAATCAAAAAACGCGAACCAAGAACCCAATGAAGAACTTATGAAACTTCTTCAAGAAATTAAACAAGCCTAAATGATTCCACAAAAACTCACTATAGAAGGACTTTATTCGTATCAAGATCGCCAAACTATCGATTTTTCGAAATTGACACAAGTTGGCTTGTTCGGAATTTTCGGAGCTGTAGGTTCGGGAAAATCATCCATTCTGGAAGCGATTTCTTTTGCGTTGTATGGAGAAACTGAACGTCTCAACGCGCGTGACAAAAGGGCTTATAACATGATGAACCTAAAATCTAATCGCTCATATATCGAGTTCGATTTTTTGAATCATGAAAACAAATTGTTTCGAGCTACGCGAGAATACAAAAGAAATTCCAAAAATTTTGAAGATGTAAAACCAGCTTCCGCCATATTTTACGAATTTAAAAATGGAAATTGGCAACCGCTGGAACACACCAATGCAGAAGAAATCATTGGTTTAACCTATACCAATTTTAAACGTACTATAATCATTCCGCAAGGTCAGTTTAAAGAGTTTTTGGAGTTGGGAGAGATGGAGAGAACAAAGATGATGAAAGAAATTTTCAATCTTCATCGTTTTGATTTGCAAGATGAAGTGAGTAAATTGACTAAGCAAAATCAATCTTTATTAGACCAAATGCAAGGTCATTTGCAAGGTTTTGAAGGCGTTTCAGAAGAAGTAATTTTGGTTTTGAAAAATCAACTTTTTGAGCAAAAAGAAACTACTGCAAAAATTCAGAAAGAATTTAATCTCATTAATGATAATTTCCAGCGTTTAAAGGCTTTAAAAACTGATTTTGAAAGTTTGATTCAAAAGAAAAATGACTTTCAGAAACTGAATGAGAAAAAAGTTGAAATGGAAACCCAAAAACAAGAATTAGATATTTTTGAAAAGGTTTATAATGCTTTTTTTCAACTTTTAAAAGATCAAAAAAGACTTCAAACAGAATTGAAAACTCATCTTTCCGACAAAGATATTCAACAAGGAAATCTAAAGCAACTTCAAGCTAAAGTGGATGAGGTTTTACAAAAAATAGAAGTTTTAAAACCGGAATTTGAACAGCTTTCCCATAAAAAAGTGGAAGAAAATGATTTAGGATTTTTAATTCAAATTAAAACTTTTGAAACTGAAATTGAAGAAATTAAAAAACGCACTAAAAAAGGCTTTGATAAAGTAGAAGAAGTGAAAAAACTGGAAAAAACAATTTCAGAATTTATACAAAAAACAGAAAAAGAAATTCAAGAACTATCAAAAAACCGAATAGATTCTCAAATTTTAATGAATGTTGGAAACTGGTTTACGAATAATGAAAACTTGCAGCGGAATTTTAAAAATCAGCAGCAGAAAATTCAAAATTTAGAAATTCAAAACTCAGAAGTTTCTGAAGAGTTGAGCGTTTTAAAAGTGAATGAACAGACTTTTACTGAAGATTTTAAAACCCAATTGGAAACTTTAGAAACGAAAAAGAAAAACTTAGAATCACAAAAAAATCATTTTAAAGTTCAGGAACAATTATCGCAATATGCGCATCAGCTGCACGATGGCGAAGCTTGTCCACTTTGTGGCGCTTTGGAACATCCCAATATTGTGGAAATAGAAGATATTTCTGCACATTTGAATTCTGTTGTACAAAAAATTTTGGATGCAGAAAACGAGCAAAAATCAATACGAAATCTTCAAACTCAGGTTGAGAAAATTATTTTTAAAAAGCAGAATTTCGCAGAACAATTGAAGACAGAAAAGCAAAGTTTAGAAGCTTTGAATACTCAAATTTTGGAGCATCAGAAAACTTTTATTTGGGAAGAATTTGAAGCCAACAATCCTGAATTTTTTATTAAGAAAAAAGCGGACGCTGCAGATTTGGAAACGCAAATTAATTCTAAGAATGAAGTCTTGAAACAAAAACGCGTGGACTTAGAAAACGAGAGAAAAAGTTTAGAAAAATTTGCCAAAGCCCTGCAACAGTTTGAGTTGGAAGAAGCGCGAAAATCTACTCAAATTCAGCAAAATAAAATGCATTTAAAAGTTTTAAAATATGATGATTTTAAAACAGAAAATCCTGAAAATTTGATTTTGCAATTGAATGATTTAAAAGCTAAAAATCTTGCAACAGAACAAAGTTTCAATCAATTCAATAAAGAATTAGGAGAATTGAATCCGAAATTGGCTTCACAAAAAACAGCTTTAGAATTATTGGATAAAAGAATTCTTGAGCTTCAAAAAGAATTGGAAAGTTTAAACAATCAAATTTCTGCGAAGCTTGTTGAGGAAAAAATTGATTCTATTGAAAAAGTGGACGAGATTTTGGCATTGCCAATTGATATTCCAAACCAAAGAAAAGAAATTCAAAACTTTAGCATTGCCTTTGAAACCTTGAAAAATGGAATTGCTGAACTGGAAATTAAACTCAAAGATTTTTCTTTTGATGAGAATCAATTTTCGGAAACTGAAAACCAATTTACAATCAAAGAAAAAGAATTGTTGGAAGCGAATACCTTGCAAACCAAAACTTCTGTAGAAATTGAAAGACTTGAGAAAGAATTTAAGAAAAAAGAAGAATTATTACAGGAATATTCAACGCTTGAAAAACGAGCTGAAAATTTAAAAACCATGTTCAATCTCTTTAAAGGAGCGGGTTTTGTGAATTTTGTTTCTTCCATCTATCTCCGTCAACTTTGCGATCAGGCGAATGTTCGTTTCCACAGAATGACGAGAAATCAATTGAGTTTGCAGTTGGATGATAAAGGGAATTTTGAGATTATTGATTATTTGAACGAGGGAAGAAATAGGAGTGTAAAAACGCTTTCTGGAGGTCAGGCTTTTCAAGCGTCTTTAAGTTTGGCGTTGGCGTTGGCGGAATCTGTACAAACCAATGCTAAAGCAGAAAAAAACTTCTTTTTTATAGATGAAGGTTTTGGAACTCAGGATACAGAGTCGGTAAATATTGTTTTTGAAACCCTTACAGGTCTTCAAAAGGAAAACAGAATTGTAGGAATTATTTCCCATGTGGAAGAATTAAAAGAGCGAATTCCCATGTCTCTAAGCATCGAAAAAGATGAGGAAAAAGGGAGTAAAGTGATTGTTTCTTAATTGAGAATTTATAAAAATAATAAATCTGAGCTTCTGCTTATCTGCTTTTGCAATAGGGATAGAAGCGGCTATCCTTTTGGCTTGGCGTGAGATGGCGGAGCGTAGCGGAGCCATCCGAGCGGCAAGCTAAAAGATAATAGCGAATAGCCCGACCCGAGTGTTGGATGAGCGGCTGCGAGGGAATTGCCCTAATAAAATTTTAGAATTTACGCGCTTTTGCAAGCATGGGAATCGAGATAAGCCCCATAACCAACATGATGCAAATCTGCAGCGGCAAAGAAATAAATGAATAAATAAGTCCAATCTCTCCACCCAAGTGTGCATCTTTGCCCATGGAAAGAAACAACGCCATAAAACCAAATTTCATTGCGAGATTGAATGCGCCAATGCCTCCACTTGCAGGAATGATCATCCCAAGCGTACCAACAACCAAAATGAAAAAACCGTCGGCAAAGCCGAAATCGGACGTTTCGGGAAGTGCAAAGCAAACCAAATAAGCCGCCAAATAATAGCTCACCCAAATAGCAATGGTATAAATAAAGAATTTTAGTTTTTGTTTTAATTTAAAAATCGATGTTAGTCCATTGAGAATACCATCTATAAAGCCAACTATTTTCCCAATAACAGGAAGGCTTCTAAGTCTTTCTCGAAGTGCTAAAAACAATAATCCAGCACCAATTAAAATACCCAAAACCAATCCTATTTTGTTTGGATTAATCTTAGCGCCCGATTGTTGGTAAAAGGCTAAAATCGCATCGTATTTAAAAATCAGAGTAAGACCTAAAAAACCCAACATACAAACCAAATCGATAACACGCTCCAAGATAATTGTCCCAAAAGATTTATCAACTGGAACTTTTTCTACGCCGTAAAGCGCTGTCGCCCGCGCCACTTCCCCACTTCTGGGAATGGTTAAATTCATGAGATAACCGAATGATATGGACCACAAAGAATTGGCATTTGAGATTTGGTATCCCATAGGTTCTAGAAGTAGATTCCAACGGATGGCACGAAACCAATAGGCCAACAACCCGAACACTGCCGCAAAAAGCACCCACAAATAATTGGCTTTTGCCAAAGATGTTTTGATGACATCAAAGTCTAATCCGCGCAAAGCTAGCCAAAGGAAAAATCCTGCAAATACAATAGAAATCGCAATACTTAAAAAATTTTTGAGAGGACTTTTGGATGTGTTCTCCATTCGGTTAAGTTAAAAGGTTGGTTTCTTCGTTCGGGAAAACAATTTTGGGTTGGAAAGTTTTGGCTTCTTCAGGCGTCATTTGTGCATAGGCGATGATAATCACGGTATCGCCTTTGTGCACTTTGCGTGCGGCAGGTCCATTAAGGCAAATCTCGCCAGATCCTCTTTTACCTTTTATAACATAGGTGTCAAAACGTTCGCCATTGTTAACATTCACGATATAGACTCTTTCGCCTACGATAAGCCCTGCGGCATCGATAAGATCTTCGTCAATGGTAATACTTCCGATATAGTTAAGATCCGACTCGGTAACTTTTACACGGTGAATCTTGGATTTGAAAACTTCTATTAACATGCTGCAAATTTACTACAAATATGTATTTTCTAATAAAAACTCGTCTTAAATTATTATTATCTCCAAAAATAGTTTAAGCTAAGTTTAATATTAAAATTCAAGAATTAATAATTTGCAACTGTAAAAGACAAATAATGCTAATATCCTTATTCTATGGCGATAATGACTTAACATCATTTAAAAAAAGCCCATTATTTGGCGAAAATTCAAATTATCATATTTACAGCATTATGAAATAAATATTATATTTTTCTTTAAAAAAGGCAAAAACACTTGTGTGAAATGAAAAAAGTTTTATATTTGCTATAACAACATAACTTTAATCACATATAATTATGAACAAGTCTGAATTAATCGATGCAATCGCGAAAGATGCAGAAATCACAAAAGTAGCTGCTAAGAAAGCTTTAGAATCATTTATTAGCAATGTTACAACAACTTTGAAAAAGAAAGAGGGTAAAGTATCTCTAGTAGGATTCGGGACTTTCTCGGTATCGGAAAGAGCTGCAAGACAAGGTATCAACCCTGCAACAAAAAAGCCAATCAAAATTGCTGCGAAAAAAGTGGCAAAGTTCAAAGCTGGAGCTGACTTAGCTACTGCAGTAGCTGGCGCAAAGAAGAAATAATTCTTGATTCTTTATACAGAACACATCAGGCTTTCCAATGGAAAGCCTATTTTTTATTTTAGTTATTAAATTTAATAATTCTCGCAGGATTACCAACTACCACAGCATTATCAGGAATATCTTTTACAACCACCGCGCCTGCGCCAATAAGACAATTTTTACCGATTTTTATACCTTGAATTACCGATGCGCCAATCCCAACTTGGCTTGCTTCCCCAACTTCAACATTCCCTGCGAGCGATGCATTGGGAGAAATATGTGCAAAATCCCCAATAATACAATCGTGATCAATTACTGCGCCTGTATTGATAATGCAATGCTTTCCAATTTTTGAACAACTATTAATCAACACACCAGCCATAACAACTGTACCTTCAGCAATCATTACCCGTTTTGAAATAATTGCTTTTGGATGAACCAAAGTTATAAATTGATGCTGAATGTATTTTTTAGCAATTCTTTTCCGCGTTAGATTATTACCTAGAGAAAGTACAAGCTCAGCATCAATAGGAACTTCATCAATAACTGAATAATCGAGGCATTTCTCTTTAGAAGAATCCTGATCTATAAAAGCTTGAACATTTATACCAAGCTCTTCAGCAATTTCTAAAACAACTTTTCCATGTCCACTTGCGCCATATAAATACAAACTCATTTATTATTAATTTTTACCATTAAAAGCTTCGATACTAACTTGACCTTCCTGCGATATTCCTTCTCGGATTAAGACTTTTTTTATTGTTAAAAAGAATATTCTACAATCCAAAACAAAGCTGATATTATCAACATACTCTACATCCAAAGCTAACTTTCTGGTCCACGAGATGGCATTTCGTCCGTTAACTTGAGCCCAACCTGTTATTCCTGGTTTTAACTCGTGACGGCGTTTTTGTTCTGTACTATAAAGCGAGATATATTCTGGCAGCAAAGGCCGCGGACCTATAAGACTCATATCACCTTTTATGACATTGATTAATTGCGGAATTTCATCAATAGAGGTTTTCCGCACGATAGCCCCAATTTTTGTTAGCCGCTGACTATCGGGAAGCAGTTGTCCTTCACGGTCTTTTTTGTCATTCATGGTTTTGAATTTGATGATTCTGAAAATCTTCTCATTCTTACCTGGACGTCTTTGTAAAAAGAATGGTTTTCCCTGATTGGCAAAATATAAACCTATCGTCACCACTATCAAAACTGGTGATAGTAAGACCAAGGCTACACTTGCGATCACAAAATCTAAAATTCTTTTTATAAAGTTTTTATACATATTTCGTTTTTTACTTTTTAAATCTAAAAAGCTTTTATTTCTTAACTGAATTAATTTAATAATCCTTGATATTCTCCCAAAAGTGCCTCCCAAATTATCTGTTGTTGATAACGTTCTACAACCATTGGACGTGCGTTATTCTTTAAATTATGAAAACGATTTTTATCGCCAATCAATCTCTCCATCGCTTGTTCCAGCGCTTTTTCATTTTTAACAGGAATAATGACGCCGTTTTTGCCTTCTACAATTATTTCGTTGCAGCCATTAATATCAGAAACAATACTTGGCAATCCCATTGCACCTGCTTGCATCACAACGTTAGGAAAACCTTCCCTGTAACTAGGAAAAGTCAAGACATCTGACACCGCCAAATAAGGCCGAACATCCGATTGCCAACCTGCAAGGATAATATTGGGATTGGACTTTATTTTTTTCATTGTGATTTCGGATAACGGATCCAGTTCTTCCTCAAAAGTGCCTACCAAAATAAGTTTAGCTTTAGAATTATT
Organism: Soonwooa purpurea; assembly: GCF_053891095.1. Classification (NCBI taxonomy): domain Bacteria; kingdom Pseudomonadati; phylum Bacteroidota; class Flavobacteriia; order Flavobacteriales; family Weeksellaceae; genus Soonwooa; species Soonwooa purpurea. The sequence continues at coordinate 73,007 of NZ_JBSSMA010000006.1, read as the reverse complement.
TTTAGAAATAGAGTCAAAAGCCGCAATCAATTCGTTAATACCTTTATCGCCGACCAGACGTCCGACAAATATAAAAACAAAATCATCTTGCTGAATATCTAATTCTTTTTTAAGATTTTCCAAGTCTTGTTTTGAAAGATTTTCAGAGCGGAAATAATGAGTATCAATCCCGTTAGACGAGCCGTTTCCGATGACTTTCAACTTCGAAGATGCTGTTAAGCGATGTTCCAAAATAAAATCCTCCAAACCTTTAGAATTGGGATAAACTTTGGTAGCCGCCGCATAAGTCAATTTTTCGACAGCCAAAAGAATCTTTCTTTTAAGACCTTTAGCCTCCATCAAAGGCAAACCTGCAACGGTATGCAAACGATGTGGAACTCCCGCCAAGCTTGCCGCTAACATGCTTACAAGCCCTGCTTTAGGGGTGTGAGAATGTATAATTTTTGGATTTTCTCGCTTGAGAAATTTGTACATTTCCCATACAGCTTTTATATCTTGCCAAGGTGTAATCTTCCGCGTCATCTCAATTGGATGTGTCTTAACCTCTAACAAATCTCCTACTTTTTCTAAAGCGATGGCATCTGATGAAACAGCCGTTAAATCAAAATACTGATTCATAAAAGTCAGTTGTTTTCCCAAAAGTTTTTCTAAAGAAATGGGCACTGTGGTAACGCGGACAAGTTTTGCTTTTGACATATTTCTAAAAAACGTGGTAAAGATATTGATTTTTGAATTTTAAATATCTATCTCTATAAGTCTTTTGGTGGATATTTTTTGAATTTTAAAAAATTAAAACATCTATAATTAAAGAATTGAAACATTATTAATAATATAATTTTGATATGTCTTTTTTTTTATTAGTTTTGTGCCCTTAAACTAAACAATAACCCTTATGAAAACCAAATTAACATTAGCCATGCTAATGCTATGCTTCGTATCTACATGGAGCCACGCGCAAACTAAAATTTCTAAATTAGCCCCTGCAAAGGAAAGTCCAAATTTCAAAAAACCGCAAAGACAAAAAGAAGTTTTTACAAAAAAATCGGCTGTTAAAGACACTCTTTTGTATTCGTTTGTCAAAGAAGAAATCTTAGGAAATTCTAATTACTTCAGTTTCGATTTATGGCAAGAAGATAATGAAGCGATGTCGCAAGCTTATACGGCTCCTGCTGAAGGTTTAAAGATTCATGGCGCAACTTTTTATGGCAAAAGGTCTAGCAAGAGCACTGTAACCTGCAACGTTATGGTTTCGGTATTTAAAGCTGACACTTCTAATAGACCAATAGGAAATGCACTAGTTTCTAAAACCGTTAATGTTACTAACAATCTAGGATTTTATTATGTCAATTTTAATCAAGCTGTTAATATAACTGGAAATTATGCAATCGTTATAAGTCCTAGTAGTACTAATGCCATACTTTCTTTATATCTAAACAATATTGCAGTAGGACAAGCTTATGACGAAAATTTCGCAACATTCAAATCTTCATACAGCTCTTATGGAAGCTACAACAACTGGATACAAACCACTGCTATAACGGGGCTAACTCAAAAGATACAGTGCGAAGGTATTATCGCTCCTATTGTCAGTTATGATGTTCAACCGCAAGCGACATTATCTACATCAGAAACATGCGTAGGTAATACTATCGACTTCAACAACACAACCAAAACAGATTTAATATCTGACAGAATGTATAATTATAATAAATTCATGCATCATTTTGGAAAAGCATCTACAGATTCGACTTTTGCATGGGAAATGGGTGATAGTTCTAATCCTATCTGGACAAAAAACGCATCACATACCTATAATACTAGTGGCACACACACCGCAAAACTTCATGTTTTATCAGGCTTCTGGAATGGTTATTACGATGCAGCTGATTTCCCAATTAACATCCAAGATAAAGACGATGCTAACTTCAGCTATCCAAGTGTAAAAATATGTAATGGTTCTGCCAATGTATTACCAAACGCTGTAGCGACATCAGGTGGACAATTCAGTTCTACATTGGGGCTTGTATTTGCTAATACATCGACTGGAGAAATTAATGTGGCTACAAGCACACCAGGCATTTACAACATCACCTATACAACGCCAGGTACTTGCCCTAACAATAGCACACAAACTATAGAAATATTAGCTGCAATTAACGACGTTGTCACAACTACTTCTACAACGCTAACCGCTGTAGAACAAGGTCAAAACATTAGTTACCAATGGATCAATTGTACAACTGGCAATCCAATTTCTGGAGCAACAGCACAAAGCTATACACCAACTCAAAATGGAAATTATGCCGTAAAAATTTCTAATGGAAATTGCGAAATAACTTCTGCATGTTATAATATTGCAATTTTAGCAACAAGCAATAACAATAAAGAAAGCTTAAACATATATCCTAATCCTGCTGACAAAATTATCAATATAGATGGTATAACAAGTCGTTCAACAATTAATATTCTGGATTACAACGGCAGAATAATTTCCACCCAAACGATTGACCCAAAAAAAACAGAAATCAATGTCCAAAATCTTCCTAAAGGCACTTATATAATACAGATTGATTCTAAAACCAACAAAGAAACAAGAAAATTTATAAAAAAATAAACAGATTGTAAATATTAAAAAGCTATTTCGAATTCGAGATAGCTTTTTTTGTTAAACATTATAAACAATTTTAGAAGCCAAATAAAGAAAACATTATCTTCGTAAAACCAAAGCAAATTTTATGAAAAAGATAATCTTAATACTATCCGTCGCAACACTCTTACATTCTTGCGTTGTTTCCACCGCAGCAAAAGCTGTAAAAGGCGTTGCAAAAGTCGGATACAAAGCCGTAAAAGGAACCGTAAACGGCATTAGCTGGGCTGTTAGCAAAGCCAATGGAAAAATAGATGAAGACCGCGTAGATGGCACTTGGAAAGTGGTTGGCGTTTACAAGGGTTCTTTCGAAGATTTTCAGAAAGATCAAAATCCAGACAATTCTTTCGCTACCGAATGTAATGATGCTTTTGATCAAATTATTTTTAAATCCAACCGCTCAAAATTCAAACCTGTCCATTGCAGCAACGAAGAAGAAAATTGGATTAAATATAAATTTGAATTCGGAAAAAATCCTTTAACCAAAGAAAAAGAAAATTATATCGAATACAACTCTAACAACTACATTACAGTGATTGATGTTAATAATAAAACGATGGTTCTGGAAGGTAACCTCATGCCCAAACTAGCTTTCTCAGGCGCCAAACTCTACCTTTTAGAAAAAGTAAAATAATTTTTAAACTCTAAAAATCTTTTGAGAAAATTATTACCCCTTGTCGTTATTTTTTTTATATACACTCCTATTTTGTCGCAAAACACGATGGTCTTTGTAGGCTCTTTCAATTGGGACAAAAACGAGGAAGGCATATATATTTTTGAACTCGACAGCATTACTGGAACGCTTACAAAAACCTCATCCGTAAAAGGAATTCTCAATCCATCTTTTCTTACATTATCCACTAATGGCAACTTTCTTTACGCTTGTACGGATAGCAAAACACCCAATGCTGGAAGCATCAGTAGTTTTAAATTTGATATTAAAAACAAAAAACTAAGTTATATAAACAGCCAAAAAACGGACGGTGAAAACCCTGTATACGTCAGTGTACACAACAATAGAAAATGGCTACTGAATGCCAATTACACAGAATCAAGTATTTCTATTTTTCCAATTGTGGAGGATGGGAGTATAGCAAAACATGTTCAATATTTTCAGTTTTCGGAAGGCAGTATTGACAAAAAAAGACAACAAAAATCACATTTACATTCGGCGGTGTTTTCTCCAAATTTTGATTATGCTTTTTTCACGGACTTAGGCGCTGACAAAATAAGAATTTTCAAATTTGAAAATGAAAATCCTAAACCGCTCCAACCAACCGAAATACCTGAAATTAAAAGCACCTTAGGAAGCGGTCCAAGACATCTCAAATTCCATCCCAATGGGAAGTTTGTATATTGCATCGAGGAAATGGGCGGAAGCATCAGTGCTTACAAATTTGAGAATTCAAAGTTTGAAAACATACAAAACATTGCTACCCACAACAAGCGGTATAAAAAGGATTTTGAGAGTTCGGACATTCACATTTCGCCAGACGGGAAGTTTTTATACGCTTCCAATCGCGGAAAGGAAAATAATATTGCTATATTTTCTATCCTTGAAGATGGTCGCCTAGAAAACATTGGCTATCAGCGAACCAAAGGCAAACATCCTAGAACGTTCGCGATGGATGAATCTGGAAAATTCCTTATTGTAGCAAATACCCAAACGAGCAATCTCTCAGTATTTCGACGCGATTCTAAAACAGGATTATTGAAATTTCTTAACAAGGATATAAAAATTAAAAATGCTTCACATGTAATTATTAAGAAATATTGATTCTTTACTTTTCGCTGCTATTTAAAATTAAATCCTCTAAAAAACATTTACAAAAACAAAATTAGCCATCTGATACAACACGCAGTAACACCTTTACGTCCGTGTAATAGTTCCAGAAACAGGCACCATGGTACACCGAACTAAGGGATTATTGGTTGGGTCGTCTGGTCATCGTCACGGCTACAGGCGACCAACACAATTCCTGCTAAAAGAAGTACTACTAATTTTTTCATTATCAATAATTTTATGCTTTTTGTTGATGCCAAAATTATTGTGAACACATTAGAACTACAATCCTTATAAATGAGGAATTTTGTAATGTCATTTTTTTTAAAACCTACACGTTCTTAAAAGCAATTCGAAAATAGGGATACACCAAACAGCATTCTATAATTTGGATGTTTACTATTTGGTTTTCTTGGGCAAAATTTTTTGCTCAAAAAAAAGAGGTAAAAGCTCTATTGAGGCGCCCAGAACGACCATCTTTCTCCATTATATACAGCTAAGCGTTTTGCTCCTGCTTTAGAAACATAAACCATCATGCCTGGAGATGGACTCGGGATATTGTTAACATCGCTAACTATTGGCAATACCATTGCTTTGTCATTGGATTCAAGAACCAATACCCCATTAGCAGTGCTATTGCTAGAGCCTATAATCGCTTTAGAAGCGGGAGATTCTTGCAGATTGGTCTGTGTATTTAAGGTGGTGGTCAAATTAGCATTTTGTCCACTTAGGTCAACCCAAGTAGATCCGTTATAATATTTTACGCGTGATTGCGCTGGCACAACAGCATCTACAAGTATTGTCCCTTGTGTTGGAGAAGTTGGCAATGTGCGGACATAAGGCAATATGATACCTTTATTATTCGTATTTGCAAATTCCAAAAGCACATTGTTTTTATTAGCCGCTGTACCCTGTGAATCTCCAATAATAACCTGAGAATAAAAAAAGGCTGATAGCATTAGTGCAAAAAGAGACAAGAAAAATTTTATTTTAATTTTCATAGTTAAAATTTTATGGACAAGCTGGGACCGAAAAACACTTCCAGCTAAAATCAGAATATATTTTCAAACATTTTACTGTAGTATCAAAAACCATCATCCCTTCTTGTGGAGAAGTAATAGCAGCTAAACCGCTGGTTGGCACTCTCGTTATAACAAGTCCTTGGGTATTGGATTCTAAAACTGTATGAGCAGACTTTCGCATCATAGGCCAATTTCCATTCGCAGTTCCTGTTCTTTTCTGTAATGTTATGCCGTGTTTAGAATCTATCCCAGTAGAAATATTTGTAACGGTATTATAACAAACCGATTGCGTATCAGTATCTGTGGCGGTGTTATTTGATAGATCAGGATCAACACTATTGGCTGGTGAAGTAACCCTAGCGGTATTCGTTAAATTGCCTGTAAAAGAAACAGGAATATTGACCGTTATGGTGTAAGTTACTGTCCCTGTTAAAGGAAGGCTTATCACATCATTTATAGAACCTGTATTAACTCCCATAATAGAAGTTGTTGCTCCGCCAGCAGCTGTTGCAGTATAAGACACATTCCCGGCAGGAATTCCGCTAGGTACAAGATCCGAGAAAGTAGCATCTTGAACTCCGAAAGGTCCATTGTTCCCCACAACGACAGTGTAGGTTGTAGTGGTTCCGGGCGCATAAGTAGTTGTACCATTAGTTTTTGTTACATACAAATCACTTGTAAAAACTATTGTAGCATTGGTACAATGTGCCCCATCGTTAACATCACTTGCAGGAGAAGATGATATTAAAGTTCTTTTTCCGGTCGTGACATTAAATTGATAAAAACCACCTGAATTAACAGAGCCAAATATTTCTCCTGTTGACGAGGCAAACATAGCACCGAAGGGCTCACTAGAAATAGAGTCTTGGAATAAAGTAACAGTCGCGGGCGTAGTTGACAGGTCAATTGACACGAGCCTACCAGTAACACTCCCTACACCATACAGCTTACCATCTGCCTTTCTATAAGCAAAATCTGGAATATTAACCGCCTGCGAAAGTGTTATTGTGGTAGCAGTCATTGTCGCAAGATTTACACGATATATTGTATTATTATTAGAACCCAATTTAACATAATAATTACCCAAAGAGTCAAAATCTCCTGCATTGTAACCGCCATCAGCATTTAAGCCAGTAACAGGTCCGAGAAAAGTATAGTTTCCTGCTGCATTTATCCTAACAATATTTCTACCGCCATCAAGTGTTCCATATATAAGTCCGTCAAGAGGATTTAATCCAATTGAATTAAAATTACTACCATAACTCCCTATTGAAGGAAATGTAAATGGATTGGTGGTCGTATTAATATTGTAAAGCGTTGAGCTCTGCGAAATATACATTGCTGAAGTACAGCCAAAAGAAGGCTCTACTACTGCGGTTATTTGGCAGACTGTAGAAGAATTACCAAGTCGAACTGTAACTGTCCTATTACCAGCCACACCTGTTCCGTTATACGTCACAGGAACTTCAACATAAGTTGAAGTTGATGTCACATTTACCTGATGAGAAGCAGTTGTAATGTCGGTTCCCGAAACATTAAGAGTGTAAGTTCCTGGTGTATAAATATCTGTAATAGGAATTCTAAGAGTTTTCGTTGATGCATAACCCGTAGAAAAAGCGGCATTTCCTTGAAATGCAGCGCTACCACAACTAAAGGTAAATGGTATATAATAAGGCACTGTCGCCAAATCAAGATTACCATACTCATTACTGCCTATGTTTATGGTTGCAACAGTTGTAGAAGCTCCTGTATTGATATTTATCCTATTAATCTGTACAGAGTTTGCGGAGCCTCCAGAAGATCCAAATATAGTAGCGGTATATACATTACCCTTTAAATAAGCCATACCTTGAATCCCACTTACTGTCGATGCGGGACCACTTAACTGCACAACTTTTGTAGCCAATCCTGTTGCAATAGCGATTTTGTACAAATACCTAGCTGTTCCTGCTGAGTTATTAAGAAACATATAGATATTATTTTCATAATCGAAAAATGTATCTGTCCCAAACGTAGTACCAGAAGCCCAATCCGTATCATTGGGTGCCGGACCAATTGCTACAGTACTACCTGAAGGATAAATGGGATAAAGTGTTTTTGTATTGGATTGAAAACCATAAACTCTTCCAAAATAAGTCCCCGGTACATTATTAGTCCCCATTCCTCCAATAGGTACATTTGGAAGAGTGGCTGCCGGAGATATTATATTCCCATTTTTATATAATGAACTACTAGCTAAAGTGTTTGAATGTATAAACACTAAATTATTGGGATTTCCGCCAGGACTGTCATATCCTACAGCAAGATCACTCATATTCGCAGCGGTGGTTGCAATAGGTGAAGCTAAAGGCGTTGGAAGATTAACTGTCCCTGTAAGACTTGTTATATCATAAACTCTTCCCGTCCCCGCCAAAGACAAATAAAGCCTGTCAACTTGCTGTGACATAAGGAATTGACTCCCGCACATCAAAATTGTCAATAATAAAATTCTAAACATACATATCATATATTGCTTTTAGTTTTATATTATAAATTTTGCAAATATAATGCTTTAAAACTTCAAAATAACCAGAAAAACATTAAATTAAAAGGTCAAATTTAAAACCTTGATTACCATAACCAAAAGCACGCAAACCAGCTGCCATTACCCCTCTGTAAGTCAATTAAATACAACACAGAATATTGGCGCCCTCATAGAAAAACACCCCTCAAATTTTCTTAATTTCAAGCACAACGCACCAAACCAAACCAAACCAAACCAAACCAAACCAAACCAACGATCTATTATTAATAGAAAAAACGAAATAACAGAGCATTTATCAAATTATTTAGTTATAAAAAAGATAAAACCTAATTCCTAATGATAAATCCAAACTCATGTTTTTAATACAATTCACAACCCAATAATATCTTCCAATAATTGATTATTCTTATGAAATTCGAAAAAACACGATAGCTTCGAGATCGCTTAGCCTCGAAAAAATTATAATTAAACTTGGCAACAACTCATCACAAGCCAGGTATAACAAAAAATTCCAAAGTTTTTCAACCTTGGAATTTTCAATATAAAAAAGTTAAGTTTAATAATTGAAAAGCGCTTTACCTTCCATTAGTTGGTTAACTTTTGTTTTAACAGATGCTAAAACGTCTTCATTTTTGATGTTATCAACCACTTCAGAAATTAATGAAGCAATCACTTCCATATCATTTTCTTTAAGACCTCTTGTTGTAATTGCAGCAGTCCCTAATCTAATACCAGATGTTGTGAATGGTGATTTATCATCAAACGGAACCATATTTTTATTACACGTGATATCTGCTTTTACTAAAGCTTTTTCGGTTTCTTTACCATTAACACCTTTGTTACGTAGGTCAACCAGCATAAGGTGGTTATCTGTACCGCCGCTTACAATATCGAAACCATTTGCAATCATTGCTTTAGCCAAAGCCTGCGCATTAGCTTTAACTTGTTTTGCATAAACCTCAAATTTAGAATCAATCGCTTCTCCAAAAGCTACCGCCTTACCAGCGATAACATGCTCTAGTGGACCACCTTGAATCCCTGGAAAAACCGCAGCATCCAAAACTTGGCTCATCATTTTGATATCACCTTTTGGCGTTTTGTGTCCGTAAGTGTTTTCAAAATCTTTACCCATCATAATCATACCACCACGAGGTCCACGAAGCGTCTTATGTGTTGTCGTCGTCACCACATGACAATGATCGAATGGATTGTTAAGAAGTCCTTTAGCAACAAGTCCTGCAGGATGCGCAATATCCGCCCAAAGTGTTGCACCAATTTCGTCAGCTACTTCACGGAATTTAGCATAATCCAAATCTCTAGAATAAGCAGAGAAACCAGCAATCATCATTTTTGGTCTTTCGCGAAGCGCTACCTCACGCATTTGATCATAATCGATAAGTCCAGACTCACGATCTACGCCGTAAGAAACAACGTCATACTGAATTCCTGAAAAGTTAACAGCAGAACCGTGCGTTAAGTGTCCTCCCATCGAAAGATCCATTCCCATAATTTTGTCGCCAGGCTTCAAAACTGCAAGATAAATAGCTGCATTGGCTTGCGAACCAGAGTGAGGTTGCACATTGGCATAATCAATCCCGAACAATTGCTTAGCACGTTCGATAGCTAAAGTCTCTACTTCGTCCACCACTTCGCAACCACCGTAATATCTTTTTCCAGGATAGCCTTCCGCATACTTGTTTGTAAGCACGCTTCCCATCGCTTTCATTACATTATCTGACACAAAGTTTTCTGATGCAATAAGCTCAATGCCATGTGTTTGTCTTTGTCTTTCTTTCTCGATAAGGTCGAAGATGATATCCTGATTCATTATATAACGATTTAAATTTTAATGTTGTACGAAATTAAGCCAAAACCAACTGAAAAACAAATTAACTTTTGGCTTTCAACAGCATCTGTACATTTTTTATCCTTCGCAACGCAACGACCTACAATCATAATTAAAAACTTACAACTAATAATTGGCTTCTGGTCACAGAGCCAAGTCGAAACATCACCAACCAACAACTCAAAATTCCTCAAGCATCACGTCCAAAATAACCTCATATTCAAAACCTTTAGAAATTAAAAACTTTATGATTTTATTTTTCTTTTTAAAAGTGTTGGCTTCTTTGATGCTATCTTGCTGCTTTTCAATAAAACTTCGAATCGTTTTTTTATAATCATTATCATCTATTTCGTCCCAACAACGACTGATAAGTTTCTCAGAAATTTGTTTTTGTTTTAGGTTGAGTTGGATTTTGTAGCGTCCCCAATGTTTCATGTAAAATTTCCCTCGGATATAACTTCGCACAAAGCGTTCTTCATCGAGATAACGCTCTTGGATGAGATAAAGAAGAATTTCATCTTTAGCCTCAGGGATTAATAAGAAATCTCGCATTTTCTGCTCCACTTCATAATGGCAACGATCCTGATAAACGCAGTAGTTTAACATTTTCTGTTTTATCTCTTCAAAAGTATAAGATTTCTTTTCCATAGCATTTTCCATCCAATTTAACTTATCCTCACAAAGAACGAAATTTCTGCGTTCTACGCCAAATGTTTAAAAAGTTGAGGGAGTCACAAAACGAAGTCGAAATACCCAAACATTCTAATGTTTATATTCCTTATCAATCTTTGTAATAACACCTTGCATCTGAGTAATACAAGTCTGATAGTTATTGATGATATGATCGACGCCTGAAAGATAAATTTTACTTCTATTTTTAATAGGTTCCGAAGAAATAATTTTTAAAAAATTCCCTTTTGGAAAATCCACCGAATGATCAAAAATATAATCCGCATATTTAAGCTTTTGCGCTTTGTAGAAATCCGTAGAAGTCACCAACAAAGGAATATCTTCTTCATACAAATCGAGAATTGCGTTCTGAAGTTCCTCATGTTCTATAAATCCTATTTTCCCAGAAGATTTAAAACCCTGATAGCGACCTTGGTTGCCTGTAAAACCTGTAAAATTGAATAAATAATCTTTATTAGCATCGATAGAATCTTGGGAAGCCAAACTACCAGCGGGAATATTTGCTACATACGAAAAGAAACGTTTCTGCTTTTTATAGGCTTCCATATCAGTTGACAACTCTTTGATGTCTTTGTTAAGATCGACCTTCAAACCTAATAAAAAATGCTTAACCTCGAGTTGCTCGACACGATCCTCATTCCAGGCATGAAAAGCTATTGAGACAGAAACTGCGAAAATAATAATCACAATCTCCATGGCTATTTCCTTTATTTTGTGCCCAACTTTATGCTCCTCGGATTTTGCGGTATCATAAATTTTTTTGGTAGATTTTGCTACTTCAAGTTCAGCCATGCGTAATAGTTTAGTTTTTATTAATAAATAGGAGCTACAAATATAAAAAATCAAATTGCCTAGTAAAAAAACTTTCTCAATAAAATTATCATCAAGCTTAAAATTAAAGCTTACTTAAAGCCAATCCAGAGTATGGATAAAGTATAAAGAAGCAATAAAAAGACGGACACAGAGCTTGCAAAAATAACCACCTTGTCATTCAGCACGAAGTGAAGAATCTCAAGCATTCATCAATTTCAAAATTCATAAAAACAAAAAAAGCAATCTTTACGACTGCTTTCTAAATATTATTAAATTTTATCCTGAGTATTCTGATGTTTTTTTGCCTCCATTTTTTTCTTCCTTTCGTAGATAACCTCAACGATTTTTCCACCAATCCAGGAAAAAGGAAAAAAGACTAAAAATATTGAAATTTTATAAAATGTCGGATGATAGGGATAGATAATAATATCAAGCATCGCAATGAAAAGCATGATAAAACCAATCAAAATAGCATAAGCAACTTTGGCATACTTTACAATAAGCGCCGTTATCACACCGCCAATGCTAACGCCCAGCCCACCAAAAAATAATAAAGCAGCAAAGAAAGCCCCCTCATGCTGAACCTCAACAAGAAGTTGTTTCCAATGCTCAAATGGTGCAAACTCTTTGTAGGTAATCCAACTTGGATTGATACGAATACCCAACGAAATGATAAGGCCCGCTACAAGAAGTCCACAAAAAACACCAAATAAGTTTCTAAAAAAATTCATTAATCGGCGTGTGCAATCATTGATATTTCGATGTCAACATTTTTCGGAAGGCATGATACCTGCACAGTTTCTCTAGCAGGAAAAGCCTCAGCATCCAGATAAGAGGCATAGATATCATTCATCACCGCGAAGTCGTCCATATTTTTCAAAAATATTGTCGTTTTCACAACATGGCGAAATCCCAGTCCTGCTTCCGTAAGGATGGCTTCAAGATTTTTCATGACTTGATGTGTACTTTTTTCGATGCCTTCTTCCAATTTTCCCGTTGCAGGATCCACAGGAATCTGCCCCGAAATATACAAAACGCCATTAGCCATATTGGCTTGTGAGTATGGTCCAATTGCCGCAGGAGCATTGTTGGTATTAATAATCTTTTTCATAGTTTATTTAAGGTTTATCGGCTACAAATCTAAGAATTTTTATCAACTCCTTAGAAGCTGCTTTTCGGTTGTGTAAAGCTTCGGTCCTTATATTTAATCGCGTCACTTAAGATATTGGCTTTAATACCGATGAAGAAATCATAGACCTTATAAACACCAAAAGGAACCCAGTTAAAGTTAATCGTAAAACTACGCTGATCCCTAGAAAACCCAAGAGAGGTTTGCGATATTTCTTTGGTTACAAAGTCGTAAGAAGCCCTTCCTGTAATATTCCAAAAAGGCGTTAGTTTGATATTACCATTTAGCCCAACAGTTGCCATTTTGGAACCAAACATAGACAATCCTCGTGTGTACGCATAGTTGGCATTAATACTCAAACTCCAAGGCTGATCAAATCTGGCATAATTATCATCATCAAAATAATAATTCTCGTTTCGGATTTCCCCTTTCTTTTTATAAAGTTTGGCATAGTCATCTTTCTTCCCAAATATCTCATCACTCAACGAGTAAGACAATTGCATATTAAATCCTTGTACGCTAAAATGTCCGAAATCCTCTGTACGAATACCATTATTACCCGTAGCATCATACAAAATCTTATACGGCTCCAGAGTCAAAGTCGTGTTAAGTGTCATTTTACTGTTAAAGAAAGAGGATTGCGAGCTGATGTTAACAACCGACCATTTATTCTTTTCCGCTGCAAAGTTGTAGTTTCCAGAGATGTTAAGATTTTCAAAGAGTTTAATTTTTTTCACCCCAGTAGAGTCTGATTTAGAACGAACTTTCATTTCTAAATTATTGGCGATGTTAAACCCGATACTTTGGGTCAACCCTTGACCTGGCGAACCATAAATACCGCCTTCAAAAATGGAGTATTTGGTCATCTCTCCTCGGGAACCAAAATAGTCTTTGTAATAACCCCAATTTTTCGCAGCAAAATCTGGGGTATAATTAAAACTAAGACTTGGTGTTACCATGTGTCGTACCGCCTCAACCATGGAACCTTTTTTAAAGTTCAAAAATTTATATAAGACAGTCTGCAAACTCGCTGATGTCGAGAAGGTCGAAAATCCAGCAAACTGATTTTTTGTTATATTATCAACTCGATCTGTTAAGATGTTGTAGCGTTTCTCCATGGTTTTGGTAGTCAAGACATTGTCAACATTCGCACTCAAAGTGAATGTAAAATATTTTGCAATACTCGTATTGGTCGCCAACGCAATATTGTTACGAAGTCCCGTCTTCATGTCTTGCCACATCTTATCTTTGAACAAGTCTTCTTCTCTGGTTTGCAAATAATTACTTAATGACAAGCCGGTATTTACCGTTAAATTTTCTAGTAAGCCTGTACGGACACCAGTTTTAGGTTTAAATAAGTAAAACTGACTCATTGCCACCGTGACATCCGGCAAGCGAATATCGGTAAGTCCCGTTGCAAAGTTCTGAGAATAAGTCGCATTGGCATTGATGGTTATTGGCAAACTTAAAAACCGTTTTTGCAAACTAATTCTGGAAGTTTGGCTCGTCTTTAAGTTCTCATTATTGTAAATATAATTGTTATTCAGAAGGTTGTTATAAAACTTCTGACTCGTAATATCTACCGCCGCATTGAAGGTGAATAATGGATTAGCCTTGCTGTCTTGTTGATGTGTCCAAGCAATTTTATAAGTTGAAGATTTAGAATAATCATCAAGACCTTTTATACCTCGGATAATTGTCCCAATCTCCGCATTAAAACGACCGTTATATCTATATTTCTTGAGATAATTAACTTCAGGCCTCAGATTCCAGCTCCCTTTGGTATAAAGATCGGACAAGATTTTAAGATCAAAATGCTCGCCTATCGGCTGATAATAGCCGAAACCATTGAGGAAGAAACCAACATCCTGACGTTCCCCAAAACTCGGAATCAAAATTCCCGCAGAACGCTTATCCGAAAATGGTAAAATCGCAAAAGGCATCACCAAAGGTGTCGGTACTTGCTCGATATACATCTGGATAGGCCCTGTTACCACCTGGGAATTTTCTTTACCTTTTATCAATTTAATATTAGGCGCTAAAAGGTAATAATCCGCTATCGTATCTTTTTTCTTGACAAAATACTCATCGGTCGTATATTTTCCATTGCGCATAAAAAACACCGAATCATTATACTTTTTTGTTTTCTCGGCAACGATAACGCCTTCGCTCTCCTCCGTTCTGGCATTGAAAGCTACAGCCTGTCGGGTTTTGTAATTATAAATTACCTCGTCATACTCGAAGGTCTTGCCACCTTGCGTCGCTACAGCAGGCGTGGTAACGCGTCCTTTTTCGTCCAATCCACCACGCGCATATATTTTGCTAGTCGACCAGTCGATACGGATATAGTCGGCATCAATCTGCATATCTTGATAAACCACTTGCGCATTTTTCTCCAAAAAGGTCTGCTTGGTAGAAAAAGAGTTACGCTCGACATCGGCTTTAGTTTTCACAACATCATCCAATTGTTCCTTGGCAGGAATGCTATCATTCTCGCGAATAGTATCTTGTTTAGACCTAATTTCAATAGTTTTAGCCTCATTATTCTGTGCTAAAATATTGTTAAAAATTAGGAAAATTAAAAATAGTAGTATATTTTTGAAAATGCTTTTGCCCAAATCAGTACATCTGTAATTCGGGTCAAAATTAATTAATTTTTAAAAATTAATATGTTTACTCAAGACTTTTATTCCAAAAAATATATTTGCCTCTTATTGGCATTGCTTCCTTTATTAGGTTTTAGCCAGAAAAAATTCACTGTTATACTAGACGCGGGCCATGGTGGATCCGACATTGGTGCTAACAGAAGCTATAGCGATCTTGGCACTGTTCGAGAAAAAGATGTCACTTTGGGTGTGGTTCTCAAACTTGGGAAAATGCTCGAAAAAAATAGAGATTTCAAAGTAATCTACACTCGAAAGATTGATGAATATCCTTCGTTAACATCCAGAACCGATCTTGCCAATAGAAACAAAGCAGACTTTTTCATCTCTGTACACGTCAACTCCTCGCCAGGAAGCAGCATCACCACGCAAGGCACCGAGACCTTTGTACAAGGGCCTAACCAAAACAAAGCCAATCTGGAAGTGGCTAAAGCGGAAAACGAAGTAATCTTCCTAGACGAAAATGATAAGCAAAACTTCGCCAACTACGATCCGAGATCTCCAGAATCTTTAATTGCTTTAAAAATTCAGCAAAGCAAATATCTTGAAGCCAGCCAATGGTTTGGTGGTTTGGTAGAAGAAAACTTTGTAAAAAAAGACAAACGCTATTCGCGCGGTGTAAAACAAGCCGACTTACACGTCCTTCGTAAAAATGCCATGCCCTCTGTACTTATAGAAACAGGCTTTGTAAACAACTACGAAGACGCCAAATACCTATCATCAGAAAAAGGCCAACAAGAAGTTGCGGAAAGCATTTACAACGCATTGCTAGATTATAGAAAGGCGCTGAGTGGTGGTTTTGCAGTGCGAGAACCAGATCCTGTAAAGCCTGCAGAAGTGCCTATGAAAAATGATTTTAGAATTTTGTTAATGAGCACACCGAGCCGTTATAACGATAATGACCCTGCTCTTAAAGGCCTTAATTACATTTTACCAATTAAAGAAAATAATGTTTACAAATATTATTATGCCGTGACCAACCTGCCGTCGGTGAGAGATAACAATCTTAAAACGGCTAAAGATGCTGGCTTTAGAAATGCAATGGCGATCAGTTTCTTACCAAATCAAACATTAGGATTCGGATACTACACGCTGGAAGTTGCTGTATCTAACGACAAATTAAAAAGCGATTCTCCTATTTTAAAAACCTTGAAAGATGTCGAAAGAACCAAAGAAAAAGGAATTTTCTACTACACTTATGGAAAATTCAAAACCTTGGAAGACGCCGTCACTGCACAAAAAGACATTGAGAATAAAGGCATTAAGAATAGCATCATTCAAAAAGTATTAAAATAATTAAAAAAGATTTGCAAGGATTAAAAAAAGTATCTACTTTTGCAACCACAAAAAACGAATGGCCTATTCGTCTAGTGGTTAGGACTCAAGATTTTCATTCTTGCAACAGGGGTTCGATTCCCCTATAGGCTACGAAAAATTAATTTTAAAAAAATCTGCAAAAGATTTTGAAGTTTAAAAAAAATTCATATCTTTGCACCCAAGTTTTAGGAAATTATGGCAAATCATAAATCAGCTCTGAAGAGAATCAGACAGAACGAAAAAAGAAAATTAAGAAACAGATACTATCACAAGACTGCTAGAACAGCTATGAAAGTATTACGTAATGAAACTGAAAAGTCTGTAGCTACTGAACAATTACCAACAGTAATTTCTTTGTTAGATAAATTGGTTAAGAAAAACATTATCCACAAAAACAAAGCTGCTAACTTAAAAAGCAAATTGACAAAACACGTTAACAAATTAGCGTAAGACAATAAAATGGCCCGTTCGTCTATCGGTTAGGACCTCAGATTTTCATTCTGGTAAGAGGGGTTCGATTCCCCTACGGGCTACTTAAAACCTTCATATTTTTATGAAGGTTTTTTTGTGTTTCGTACAAAGCTTCTTATCTTTATATCTCAATAATTTCTATAATGAATATTCTCATCATAAACGGTCCCAATCTTAATCTTCTTGGAACACGCGAACCAGAGATCTATGGATCACAAACAATGGATGCTTGCCTATCCGAATTAAAATCTAAACACGCTAACGGCAATATCGACTTTTACCAATCCAACATCGAAGGTGAAATCATCAACCGTTTGCAACAAGATAATTACGACGCACTCGTTATCAACTCTGGCGCATACACGCATTATTCTTACGCCATTGCTGATTGTTTAAAAAACATTTCTAAACCTAAAATTGAAGTCCACATCAGTAATATTTACAAACGTGAAGAGTTTAGAAAAAAATCGGTTACGGCAGAGCAATGCGACGCTGTACTTAGCGGCTTCGGAATGTCTGGATATCATTTGGCGATTCAATTTATTTTAAAGCAAATTCAAGAATAAAAAAAACGGGTTCGGTAATAATTACCCAACCCGTTTTTATTTAAAATTAAATCAAAAACTTATTCAACTTTCAAGAAAAACTTGCCCAAAGGATTTCCCGAAGCCATATTATTTTTTGAAAGCACCAACCAATATTCTCCTTTTTGTGGTGTTTTATAATCTATTGTTTGCGAGAATGGCCCATCAAAAGTATTATCTGGCATTCGGATCTGGTTAATCCTAATATTCATCTCTTTATCAGATTTAATAAAAGCCTTAAGATTAGACTTATCATAATTAAGAAGACGCACGATAATCTGCTGTTCTGGGTTTTTAATTTCTTCAACCAAACGAATTGGCAAGCTAGTACCATCCACATCCAGAATAAGTTGATTGGCTTCTGTTCTAGTAGCAAGTATCACCGACAGTGTATCTATAGGTTTTTCAACAGTTGTTATGGTATCCCGTTTTGTATCTGTGATAATTTTATCTGTTTCTTTTTTACAAGCTACTAAACTTAATATTCCAAATCCGACTAAAAGTAAATTCCATTTTTTATTGAGCATAGATTTCATAATATAATATTTTTGAAAGGAAGCTGGATTGCTTTGTTTCGGTTTTATAATAAATAAGATCTGGACTTTTATACTTCGGATTTTCTTTCGAGAGAATATGGTCGTTGAAATTCAAACTTTTCAAATAAGTCCAGTCCACTTTGTTATTTTTCAAATTGTAATACGTTGCCAAAGCGCCCCAATTGACAATACTGCATGCCAAAACCAGACCATAAACCGCCCAAAGCATTTTGTTAACTAAGAAAAGGTTGGTTTTTCTATTCTTGATTTTATAAAAAGTAAACGACAATCCCAACAAAGCCAAACCTAAAAATGCCAACACACCCAGCCTTTTGTAGGTCAAACCCAACTCGGATATATATTCCAAATTCTTGGTCGCCGCAGACAATACTAATAGCATATTAAGAACAATCCAAATGTAGGCAAGACGCCGAAGCCATGTGGCCTTTTCATCAAAATTAAAATTAGATTTAAAATAAAACATAATCACCAAAATCGCCATTACAATACTCAAAATCACCGAATTAACACGCTCATGTGTTGCGCCAGAAAGCTCTGCGGGTGAAGATTCTCCCCGAAAAAATTGTTCATAATTAAAACTTATTAAAAAGAAAGCTAGCATTAAATTAAGCACAAGCAAAGAAACAAAGCCACTTTGACGCTCGAGATTGATATCCAAAAAGTTAAAACTTGCTTTTGCAACTTTGTCCTCGTTTACAAAATCGTCGCGAAAATGATGATTTGAACTAAAAATAAAAGATTCAATTTTAACATTCCAAAAATTAAAAGCGATAAAAAAACCTAAAAAAGAAAGCCCTACCAATTCATAGATATTGAAATCCCAAGAAATGCCACCCAAAAAACCAGCGAAAATATCGCTTCCATAAGTATATATTGCGAAAAAAGTCAAGAATAAAATAGCCGGAATCACAACAACCGCAAAAATCTTTTGTACCGATTTTTGGGCATTCGCCTTAGGAAGCCAATCATTGAATAAAAAAAACCGATACGGGAAACTTATGCCTTGCCATGCGGCCACAGGAAGCACTAGAATTGGTTTTAATTCTGTAGATAATGCAAACAATCGCAGTAATAACACCGAAATCACAATGGCTAAAAACGAAGAAAAATCACCATACCAAGCAAAGGCTAAACCCGAGACTATAGAAACGAAAGTCATGAATTTAAAAGCTTTTGTCCGATGTAACTTCGGCGCCAAAAAATAAGTTGAACACGTGTATAACAAAGCTAAAACAGCAAGATTGATCCCTGGCGTTTCACCATAAAATAAAAGAAGAAACGTTAAAGAAAAAATGAAAATTAATTGTGAAGTTTTCATAATAAAATAGTTATTGTAAAATAATTAGTATTGTCAAAACAAAAAACATGAACATTGGAAAGTTGAACATCAACAACAAGATTTGCTTTTGAAAGTAAAATTTTGATTCCAAAAAAATCAATGAGTAAATAAAAAACACCATCATAAAAATAAAGTTGATTACGCCATTAAAAGCATGAAGCATTAAGGAAGCGAAAAAAGCGTCATCGTCACTTGTTAAAAAACAGTAGGCAAATGATAACAAGCCACCAATCCAACTTAATATGAAATAAATTTTAAACATAAATCAAAGTACTTTGTGTTTCAAAGTTTAAAAATAAAAAAATATAACTATTTCCCCAACATCAACTCCAATGCATCGATATGCTTTTGAAAAGCTTCTCTACCAACTTGAGTTACACGATAGGATGTTTTTGGACGTTTACCAACAAATTCTTTTTTGACTTCGATGTAAGCATTTTTCTCCAAAGCCGAACTATGACTCGCCAGATTCCCATCTGTAACCTTAAGAAGTGTTTTCATTTCATTAAAATCCACCCAATCATTAACCATCAACACCGACATAATGCCGAGCCTAACCCTACTTTCGAATTCCTTATTAAGCAAATTAATATTGAGCATATCTCTTTTACTAAACCAAAATAATTACTTATTGCTGTCGTATTTTTTATACATAATCAATCCATACACGATATGCAAAACTCCAAATCCTATAGCCCAAAATAACAAACCATAACCAAGAAAAAACAACGAAATCAATCCTAAAACAACTTCACAAATTCCTAAATATTTAACATCTGTTAGAGTATATTTCTCCGCATTAATCAAAGCCAAACCGTAGAAAACAAGTGTTGCTGGCGCAATCATGACATAGTAATGTTGATAGACCAGACCCATACAAAAAATACCTCCTGCAACCAAAGGAATCCCAAAATTGATTAACAAACGTTTGGTGGTAGCATCCCAAATTTTAAGATCATTTTGTTTACTTTTTCGAGCTGTAAAAAAGTAGCCTGAAAAAACAGCAACAAAAAGTATGATTAAACCAATACCTATCAACTTTTTAATGAAATCAATACTGTAAACTTTATCCGAATTATCAAAATAAAGAACACCTTCACTTTCAAAAACCCGATATACCACAAAAGCACCCACTAATGCAGTTATCCCTGCAAAAATCCCAGACAAACCACTCAGCGAAATAAATCTAGAACTTCGTTCCATCATTTGACGAATATGCTGCAGATCATTTTTAATATGTTTCGATTCCATAAAAGTACTTTGAAATACAAAGTTATAAATAAAAACGAAAGTCCAAAATTTATTTTGGACTTCTTTATTAAAGTTTTATAATCAACTACAAATCAGCAACTTTCTTTCCGATTTTATAAACTGTTCCACGAAAACTCGCCATCAACTCATCATCTTGATTTTTCACAGAAATCTCATAAACCGCTGTTTTTCTGGTTTCATTTAATAAAATACTTTCTGCTGATAACACATCACCTAACCGAACTGCTTTCATAAAATTGATGTAACAATTGAGCGCCACCGCTGCATCACCTTTTGTGTTCGAAGAAAATGCCAAAGCCGAATCCGCTAAGGCAAACGTAACGCCGCCATGCACAGTTTTTAATCCATTAATCATTTCGTTCTTTATAGGCATTGTTATCAAACAATAATTTTCTTTTGCATCCAACAGCTCAACGCCCATCCACTGTGAAAACGCATCTTGGTTTAAAAGTTTTTGAGCTTCTACTAAATAAGAGTTCTCCATTTATTTCCCGATGTATTCTGGTTTGCGTTTTTCTAAGAAAGCGGTAATACCTTCGCGGAAATCATGAGATTGCGCTGCGGACTGTTGATAGATAGACTCCAAATCCAACTGCTCTTTCAAGGTGTGATGCTCGGACTCAACGAAAGCTTTTTTCGTCAATCCGATTGCTTTTGTCGCAGCGAAACTAAGATGGCTTAATATTTCAAATGATTTTTCAGCAAAATCAGCATCTGGGAAAACATCCGCAATCATACCAAGTTTTTTAGCTTCTAAAGCAGGCACTTTTTTTCCAGTAAATGCTAGATAACTCGCTACTTGTCGACCCACCAACTTCGGCAGATAATAAGTTCCTGCGGTATCCGGAATCAAGCCGATATTAGCAAAACCTAAAGATAGATAAGCACTTTCTGTTGCCAATGCAAAATCCGTAATCATCGCCAACATCGCTCCTGCACCAACAGCTGGTCCATTAATTAACGCAACAATTGGTTTTTTAGAATGTGTAATCGCCTCAACCAAAGGATTATAATAATCAATAACAATTCTTTGGATTTCGCGGTCGTCATCAACATGATCTTTAAGATCAACAGCGTCTTTAAGGTTTTGTCCGGCACAGAAAGCCTTTCCCCTACCAGATATTGCGATGCAACGCACCACTTCTTCTCTACCAAAGGCTTCAATAACATGTCTTAGCTCTTTGAGCATTGTTTTATTTAGACTGTTAAAAACTTCTGGTTGATTTAGAAATATTACTTTTAATCGTCCGTCAAAATGCGATTCTACTTCAAATTGTGTGTACATACTTATGGGTTTTCCCAAAGATAGGATTTCTCAAGCGAATTTTAAAATGAAGATGAATGCTAGGAATAAGATGCAAACAAGAAATTTTGTCACGTTAAATCTTGGTTAAATTTCAATAATTCGGAAATTTTGGCTTAATTTTTAATAAATTTCACAAATGTATAGTTTTTGAGAACTAAAATTCAGAATTAAATGATTAGATATTCAAGCTTTAGGTTTTGAGAAATAATGGTTTCAACTTAAAACCTGATACTTGAATTAAAAAAAACTAAAATTTAAATACAATTACACAATATGAATTTAAACCAATATACCGTAAAATCACAAGAAGCTATCCAAGCTGCACAACAAGTCGCTATGGAATTTGGCAACCAACAGATTGAACCTCAACACTTACTTGAAGGCATCTTTCAAGTGGATGAAAATATATCGCCGTTTTTATTGAAAAAATCGGAAGCAGATGCCAATTTAGTTAGAGAAAGAAACCGCGAATTGTTAGAAAAACTTCCAAAAGTGGAAGGCGGAAACATTTACCTTTCTCAATCGGCGAATAAAATTTTATTAGACGCACCCAATATCGCTAAAAAAATGGGTGACGAATATGTAACCATCGAGCATCTTTGGTTATCACTTCTGGAGGTTTCTTCGCCAGTTTCTCAACTTTTGAAAGACATGGGCGTTACCAAGAAATTATTGGAAGGCGGAATTAATGAACTTCGAAAAGGTTCAAAAGCGACTTCGGCAAGTTCTGAGGAAACGTATCAATCTTTAAATAAATATGCTAAAAACTTCAATGAACTCGCTGCTGAAGGGAAGTTAGATCCCGTAATCGGTCGTGATGAAGAAATTAGAAGGGTTTTGCAAATTCTTTCGAGAAGAACTAAAAACAACCCGATTTTGATTGGTGAACCCGGAGTTGGTAAAACCGCCATCGCAGAAGGAATTGCGCATAGAATTATTTCTGGCGACGTTCCTGAAAATTTGATGGATAAAACGCTTTATTCCTTGGATATGGGTGCTTTGATTGCCGGTGCAAAATACAAAGGCGAGTTTGAAGAACGTTTGAAATCCGTTGTGAATGAAGTCACGAAATCTGACGGACAAATCATCCTTTTCATCGATGAAATTCACACGTTGGTAGGAGCCGGAGGTGGTGAAGGTGCGATGGATGCAGCCAATATTTTGAAACCTGCTTTGGCAAGAGGAGAATTAAGAGCAATTGGAGCAACCACTTTAAACGAATATCAAAAATATTTTGAAAAAGACAAAGCCCTAGAAAGACGTTTCCAAAAGGTGATGGTGGAAGAGCCCGATACAGAATCGGCGATTTCCATCCTTCGTGGGATTAAAGACAAATACGAAGCTCACCACAAAGTGAGAATTAAAGATGAAGCAATTATTGCCTCGGTAGAAATGTCTCAACGTTATATTTCAGACCGATTTTTACCTGATAAAGCGATTGATTTAATTGATGAAGCTTCTGCGAAATTGAGAATGGAAATTAATTCGAAACCTGAAGAACTGGATGTTTTGGACAGAAAAATCATGCAGATGGAAATTGAATTGGCAGCGATTTCAAGAGAGGGCAACCCAACCAAAATTGATCATTTAAAAGAAGATTTAGCCAAAATCAATGAGCAAAGAAATGAAATCAATGCAAAATGGTTGAAGGAAAAGCAAAAATCTGAAGATTTAACTCAGATTAAAAAAGATATTGAAGCTTTAAAATTAGAAGCTGAACGTGCTTCCAGAGCTGGTGATTACGCGAAAGTGGCGGAAATTCAGTACGGAAAAATCAAGGAGAAGGAAGATGCTTTGCAAACCTTAGAATTGGAAATGCAAAATCATAAAAATGAATTGATTAAAGAAGAAGTAACTTCTGAAAACATCGCCGAAGTCATCGGAAAATGGACAGGAATTCCTGTAACCAAACTCATTCAATCTGAAAGAGAAAAATTATTGCATTTGGAAGACGAACTTCACAAACGTGTTGTTGGTCAAGAAGAAGCTATAGAAGCTGTTTCCGATGCGATTAGAAGAAACAGAGCAGGTTTGAGCGACGATAAAAAACCGATTGGTTCCTTCTTATTTTTAGGAACAACAGGAGTTGGTAAAACCGAGTTGGCAAAGGCTTTAGCAGAACTTCTTTTCGATGACGAAAATAATATGACGAGAATTGATATGAGCGAATATCAGGAAAGACATTCCGTTTCTCGTTTGGTGGGCGCGCCTCCGGGATATGTGGGTTATGATGAAGGCGGACAATTAACCGAAGCGGTGAGAAGAAGACCTTATTCTGTGGTGCTTTTGGACGAAATTGAAAAGGCTCATCCGGATGTTTTCAACACGTTGTTGCAGGTTTTGGATGATGGTAGATTGACTGATAATAAAGGTCGTGTGGTGAATTTCAAAAACTCAATTATCATTATGACTTCGAATTTGGGTTCGCATTTGATCCAGGAGAATTTTGAGAATTTAACTGAAGAAAATCATGACGAAATTGTAGATAAAACCAGAGAAGAAGTTTTTGATCTTTTGAAACAAAGTTTGAGACCAGAATTTTTGAACAGAATTGATGAAATTGTGCTTTTCCAACCTTTAACCAAAAAGAATATTGGAAAAATTGTACAATATCAGTTGCGAGGTTTGAATGAGCTTCTCGCTCAAAGAAATATTATGATGACGGCAACTCAAGACGCTTTGGATTATTTAATGAACAAAGGTTACGATCCAGTTTTTGGAGCAAGACCATTGAAAAGAGTAATTCAGCAAGATGTTTTGAACAAATTATCTAAAGAAATTCTGGCAGGAAACATCAACGATGGCGATAGAATTACGATGGATTATTTCCAAGAAACAGGTTTGGTTTTTAGACCAACAGAGTAATTTTTGAATTTGAGAATGAGATAATTTGAAAATTTAAAAAAGACAAAATACTACACCTTTTTCATATTATACTAAAAAAAAGCAACGAGAGAAATTCTTGTTGCTTTTTTAATTTTAAAGTTATAAGTAGGCTTATTTAATTCCCATCAATTCTACATCAAAAATAATGGTAGAACCGCCAGGAATTGCATCTCCAGCGCCTTGATCGCCATATGCCAATTCTGCAGGAATATAAAATCTGTATTTAGCCCCTTTACTCATCAATTGAATACCTTCTGTCCAACCTTTAATTACGGCTCCTAAATTAATATCCGCAGGTGCACCTCCGTTTTTATCCGTAGAATCGAAAACCGTTCCATCTAAAAGTTTTCCAGTATATTTTACTTGTACAACATCTGATGCTTTAGGTTTTGTTTTACCATCGCCTTCCTGCAAAACTTCATATTGCAAACCAGAAGCTGTAGTTTTCACGTTAGGATTTGTTTTATTCTTTGTAAGAAAATCAATTCCTTTTTTCTTATTTCCATCTGCATTCGCCAATGCTGCAGACTGTTTTTTCTCGTTTTGCTTCTGCATAAAGCTCATCATAAAAGCATCCATTTCTTCAGCTGGCAAAGTCTTCTCTTTACCATCCATTTCTTCTTTAATTGCTTTGGCTAAAAGGTCTGCATCTACTTTAAAACCCTCCTGCTTCATGTTTTGCGCAATACTCAAACCTATATAATAAGACGCTTTTTGGTCATCTGTATATTTAGTGCCGTCTTGCTTATTACTTTCTTTATTACAAGAAACACTCAATAATGCTATGCAAAATAATGCGATAGTCTGTCTTTTCATATGATAATTTTATATTTTTATGATAACTGATTAAATAATGACCGCAAATTTATCATTTATTACAGAAACGGTCTTACTACAAATTTTAAAATTAAATTTTCTAGATTCTAAAGAATAGTTTTATTTTCAAACCTACAATACATTACTTTAATTTTCATTCATATTCGGCCAAAGCTTAGGAGTTTTCATTTATCAGCACACTTTTTCTTTTATTTTTTTATAAATTCGCACCAACTAAATCATTTGAATTAATAATAATACATTATTTTCAAATTATACTAAACTAAAACCCTGAAAACCTCATGAAAAAAGCAGTATTCTTTATTAGCTTTTGTCATTGTTTGCTATCGAACGCGCAAGTTAAAGACAGCATCAACAATTCTAATTTTTCAACAAAAAAATTTGATAATTCTTCTAAGAATTTTTTCGAAAACCCTTGGGTAAAACGTTCTATAGCCCCAACAATTTTATTTGTAGCCTCAGCTGCAACTTGGGATCAGCGAGAAAACATCCGCGAATATAGGAACCGCTATCTTCCCAATTTTAAAGTGCCTTATGATGATTATTTACAATACGCTCCTGCCGCAACAGTATATGGATTAAAACTTGCGGGCGTAAAAGGACGCAACAACATCGGTAGAGCTACAATCTCATACGCGACAAGTTTAGCCATTATGGGTGTTTTGGTGAATGCTATAAAATACACCGCGAAAGTAGAGCGTCCCGATGGTTCCAAAAACAACTCTTTCCCATCTGGACACACGGCTATGGCATTCACTAATGCGACTTTTCTACATAAAGAGTATGGACTGGTGAATCCCGCATACAGCATTGCTGGTTACAGCGCGGCAGCCTCAACAGGATTGGGCAGAAGCCTCAACAATCGCCATTGGCTTCCAGACATTCTCACTGGTGCAGGAATCGGAATTTTATCCTCGGAGCTAGCCTATTTTTTCATTAATAAAATTTATAAAAACGAAGGCGACAATATCGGTATCCTAAATCGTATTGAAGGCAATGACAATCCTTCATTTTTGGCTCTTAAATCGGGAGCGTCCATTTCTACCACAAAATTTTTAAAACAATCAGGTCTTAGTCAATCCAAAACAATTGGTTTTGAAGCCGGACTAGAAGGCGCTTATTTTTTTAATAAACATTGGGGTGTGGGTGGCGAAATGTCCTTCAACACATTTCCAGTACGCGCTGTAAGCCTTCCGACTGACGATCCTGACATACAAAACCTAAGCTTGACTACAGAGTCAATTGGTCTACTAAATTTTTCGGTTGGACCTTATTTCGCTTACGATATCAACAAGGATGTTCAGTTAAAACTAAAAGCCAACGCTGGTTATTCTAAAGCGGCAACTGGAAAAATCTATGCAGAGTTCAACGATATGGACGAAACGCCTGAAAAACAAAACCTCCATTTAGCAAGTTATATTCCCTCTAATGCATTTAGATTTGGGACTGGCATAGATTTGACCTATAAATTTAATTCTCAAATTGGTTTAACTGGCTATGCCGATTTTTATAGAACTTCCTCCAAAATCACTTATGAATTTGAAGAACCTGTTCTTGATGAAATTGAATTAGCGAATGAACTGAACAATTCTTCGTCAAGAGAAAATATTTCGTATGTAAGTTTGGGTTTAAAACTTACTGCATATTTTTAAAAATGAAATAAAATAAAGAAACTCGATCTGAATATGGATTGTGCTTCTTTATTAAAAAAGCATATAACGCTATTTTTAGGTTAATCTCAACAAAAATCTTATTAACATTAACTTTTTTATTGCAAAATCTCATCTTCCAAATCTGCGATAAGCTTTGATTTTATCGACGTAAAAGTATAATCTTTGGCTTCTGCAAAAGAGATGTTGTATTTTCTAGAAATCTGTTGCAAGCTTTGTGGAAAACGCGCGATAAGCAAATCGTAATATTGATCCAAAACCTCATCAGTCGGCATGTCATACTCGATTCTCACTTGAAACCTTCTGAACAAAGCGATATCCAAAACCTCAACATGATTGGTCGCTGCCACAAGAATCGCCTTTTCTGGGAATTGATCGATCATCTGGATAAGCGCATTAACGAGGCGACGCATTTCGCCAACATCGTTATCATCGTTACCACGCATTTTCCCGACATAATCGAACTCATCCAAAAATAAAACAGCGCGTTCTCGCTCAGCTTTGTCAAAAACCATTTTAATATTTTTCGCGGTTTCGCCAATTCTTGCCGATACAAAAGTACTGAGATCTAAAATAAAAAGCGGCTTATTAAGTTTTGTGGCAATTGCTTTCGCAGTCATCGTCTTCCCACAACCAGAATGCCCATAAAGCAAAATTTTGTTATTGACAGGCAGATTGTATTGTTTAAGAACATCGATGTATCGAAACTCTTTCATTAATTGTTCGATTTCTTTTTTGTTGTCATCGTTCAAAATAACATCGTCCCAATCAATAGGTTCTCGGTCAACAATTAAAAGATCTAAAATGTTCATACGCGTTTTTAGTTTCACAAAATTAATCAATTCCCACAAAGGCTATACAAAAAAAGACAGCCGAAACTGTCTTTAAATATTGGGGGTTTAATCTTGTTAATTTTTAGTAAAAGTAAAAGCTTGGCCTGCCTGTGTGAGATCAAAACTTTTTTTGTCTTTCGCGAATTTAATTTTAATGTCTGCTTCATCAAAGACAAATACATTGTCGCCATCATAAGTCAATGGAAAAGATTGTTGTTCTCCCATCTTCGCCGTCAACATATTATTTTGAGAACTCAACACAAATTTCACAGGAATCTGAGGGTTTGTAAAATCGCCAGTAAAATCATTAATATTAATTTTTTCACTAGCCATTTGGCTCATTCTAAAAACATTATTGCTAATATTAATATCTGGCAAAGTCCCGTCAGGGTCGATCGTTATGGAAGCAATTTCTTTTGTTGTAGGCGCTGTAAAAGTCCATTCCACATTTCTTCTCCAGATATCAACCGGCAAATTAATAGCTTCTTTTGTTCCATCTTTATATTTCACCTCCATAAAGACTGGCATCGGCATTTTTTCTAAATTGGCAATTGAAATAATTGCGCCGTTTTTAGCATCACCATTAACATATTTGACATTGGTAATCGCCTGATCCAATCTCCAATTATTCTGAATCCAACTTCTCCAAAACCAACCAAGATCTTCTCCTGATACATTTTCCATTGTCCTATAGAAATCATCTGGCACTGGATGTTTGAAAGCCCAACGATCAATATATTCTCTAAAAGCTTTGTCAAACCTTTCTGTCCCGAGGACACGTTCTCTAAGAACCGTCATTGCCGCGCCAGGTTTGTAATATGCTAAAGCGCCAATACTTGCTTCTTTCATGTTATCTGGCGGTGTTTCTACAGGCTCCAATTTATCACTGAAGAGATAAGACGCCATCGCTCTGAGAGGGCGTTCGCGATGGTATTCGCCTTTATTAAATTCTTTTGTCGAAATATCATTAATAAAGGTATTAAAACCTTCGTCCATCCAAGCGTGTTTTCTCTCATTAGATCCCACAATCATTGGAAACCAATTGTGTCCAAACTCATGATCGGTAACGCCCCAAAGCTCACTTCCTTTCGAAGTGAAATGACAAAATACAATGCCTGGATATTCCATTCCGCCCTCGTTACCCGCAACATTGGTTGCTGCTGGATATGTATATTCATACCATTGTTTAGAATAATGCTCGATTGATGCTTTTGTATATTCGGTAGAACGACTCCATGCTTCGCGCCCATCGCTTTCCACAGGATAAGCGGATATGGCTAAAGATTTTTTCCCGGAAGGCAAATTAATTTTTGCTGCATCAATAATAAACGATGCCGAAGCTGCCCAAGCAAAATCTCTGGTTTGATTAATTTTAAACTTCCAAGTTTTGGTTCCTGAAGCTGTTTTAGAAGCAGAATTAACATCTGCTTCGGAACGTATCACCACTGTTTTGTCGCTATTTCTAGCTTGATCCCAAAGTTTATTTTGTTCCACTGAATAGACTTCTTTTTGATTCAGAAGTTCGCCAGAACCGACAACGTAAAAATTAGAAGGCACGGTGATATTCGCTTCCACATTTCCGTATTCTAAATAAAATTCTCCTGCGCCCAAATATGGCCAATTGTTCCAGCCCAAAATATCATCATAAACCGCCATTCTCGGAAACCATTGTGCCATGGTAAAGATTTTACCGTTTTTAGTCTCCAAAACGCCCATTCTGTCCGAGCCATAATCTGGTGAAACAAATGAATAATCGATTGCGATTTTTAATTTACCACCATGTCCTTTAAGATGTTTTGGCAAATCTATTTGCATTCTTGTGTCGGTGATATTGTACTTCACGACTTGCCCATCAACTTTCACAGATTTTATCGTATAACCGCCATCAAAACTTTGACCTTTGTCGCCATAGCGGGAGTTACTCATCGGGATCATGGCACTTCCTCGCGAATCTTTTTTAAATAAATTTTGGTCTAGCTGCATCCAAACGAATTTCATCTCATCAGGACTGTTGTTAACATATGTTACTTCTTGTGAAGCTGTAATTTCTTTTTTCTCGGGATTGAGTGCGACATTGATGACATAATCTGCCGAATTCTGCCAATATTTCGGCCCAGGCTGTCCACTTGCCGAGCGGAAATCTGTTCCGGTGGATGTATAAAATGGTTCTTTAAAAGCTTCTTTGTAGTCGTAAATACTTTTGGTTTGCGCATTTGTATTAGAACAAATTAAAAAACCTGCAGTTAATACAAGTTTGGAAACAAATCTTATCTTCATATGATTATTTTAAAAAATTGGTCTGTAAAATTCTCTGAAAGTTACAGGAATAAAAGATAAAATAAAAACCTCTTCGTTTCTGAAAAGGTTTTTACTCTAAATTATTATAAATATAATCTAGTTACTTTTTTTAGCTTTAATCATTTGTTCTAACATATCCCACATTTCCGTAGGAATTTGATCGAGCATATTAAATTCACCTGCGCCCTGCAACCATTCGCCACCGTCGATAGTTACCACTTCCCCATTCATATAAGCCGAATAATCTGAAACCAAATAAGCCGCTAGATTGGCTAATTCCTGATGTTCTCCGACTCTTCTTAATGGAACTTTTTTACGCATATCGAATTTTTCTTGCAAATCGCCAGGAAGAAGTCTATCCCAAGCTCCTTTTGTTGGGAAAGGTCCTGGAGCAATGGCATTAAAACGAATTCCATATTTTGCCCATTCCACTGCTAAACTTCTCGTCATAGCCAAAACACCTGCTTTTGCACAGGCAGAAGGCACCACATACGCTGAGCCTGTCCAAGAATACGTCGTAACAATATTAAGAACCGTTCCGGGAGATTTGGTATCTATCCAATGTTTCCCGATAGAAAGCGTACAATTTTTGGTTCCTTTTAAAACGATATCCAAAATAGAATCAAAAGCGGAATGCGTTAATCTTTCAGTTGGTGAAATAAAGTTTCCTGCAGCATTATTTAATAGAATATCAATTTTACCAAATTCTTTTAGCGTAGCTTCTTTCATGGCTTCCACTTCGTCCCAATTTCGAACATCACAAGAAACACATAAAACTTTACCGCCCGTTTCTTCTTCTAATTCTTTAGCAGTGGCCTGTAATTTTTCTAAATTTCTGGAAGTGATAACTACTTTTGCTCCTAACTGAAGGAAATATTTGGTCATCGCTTTGCCCAAACCGCTTCCACCACCTGTAACAATGGCTACTTTATCTTGTAACGCTCCTTCGCGAAGCATAGGTTGTGTGTATAAATTCATAAGAAAATGTTTTCAGTAAAAATACTTAGAATTTTTTGGAAAGTCCTATAAAATAGAATGTAATGAATATCTATTTTGTAGATTTTAACATTCCAAGAACCAAGAGAAACTGAGCGGCAAAATAAGTAAGCATCACCAAAAGTTGGAGAACGACATTCGAATTCACAAATAAGGAAATAGAAAGAATTGAATCGGAAATGACAAACAGCAACGCACCAACTATCAGCAGTGATTTTCCTGTTCTAAGAATGGTAAAAAACATTGCGGAGATGACGATTCCGTACAAGATAACGGGAATTTTCATTTCGTCTAAATGCGGAAACAAGTAGCAAAACAAACCTAATAAATAAGCGATTATAAATGGTAAAAATCCCCAAGCATTTTTGATTTTAAGCTTGATAAAACAAATCACATAAAATACATGAGCCAATAGAAAACTCCCTAATCCCAAAAGAAATCCCCATTTGAACAGCAGAAATAAATCGCCAAAAAAACTAAAGACTAATCCTGCTAAAAACCATGTATTCGGCTTCATTTTTTGGGATTTAACTTCCAATACATAATATAAAGTAAGTAAAGGCAGCAGCATTATTTTGGTGAAAAACCTGAAATTCTCCTGATGTGATCCAACAAAATATAGATCAGCTAAGAAAAATACCAAAACCAGTATGAGTAAAAGCGTACGCTTCATAATCCGTTTCGTTTCAAGTAAAAATACAAATTATAAACACTCTGTTTTCAAATGAATAAAATTCTTCACATTCAAAACTTTCAAAAAAAAAGCACCACCTGTAAGATGATGCTTTTCAATTATTTAAAATAAAAATTACGGTTGCCAAAAAGACCAGAACGTTCCGTTGAAAACAGCTAATCGTTTTGCGCCGGCTTTTTTCACATAGACAATCATTCCGGGTGATGGACTGGGGATGTTATTCACATCTTCTACAATGGGAAGAATCATGGCTTGGGTATTGGATTCAAGAACAAAAGCCCCTTTTGCAGTGGTTTG
Source organism: Soonwooa purpurea (assembly GCF_053891095.1). Classification (NCBI taxonomy): domain Bacteria; kingdom Pseudomonadati; phylum Bacteroidota; class Flavobacteriia; order Flavobacteriales; family Weeksellaceae; genus Soonwooa; species Soonwooa purpurea. The sequence goes on along the minus strand of NZ_JBSSMA010000006.1, from coordinate 40,533 downwards.
GTTATTTCCTACAATTACTTTTGCATCTGCATTTTCGGATTTTCCGTTTTGGATATTTAGTAGAGATGTGATATTAGCATCTTTACCACTAAGATCCACCCATGCTGTTCCGTTATAGAACTTCATTCTGGATTTTGTGCCATTATCTTCAGCATGAAGAAGAATTGTACCTTCGGAAACATTGGTTCCTGTTGGTAGATTTTGTACATAAGGAAGAATCAATCCTTTATTATTTTGTTGCGTATCGCTGTTTTTTGCAAACTCTAACAATACAGATGTTTTGTCTGTAGCGGTTCCGGCATCATCACCAATAATGACTTGCGCAAAAGCAGATGACGAACAAATTGCAAATAATGCTATAAATAAATTTTTCATTGTTAATTTAATTTAAAAATTAAGGACAAGAAGGTGTTGAAAAACAGCTCCATTGCATTCCGTCATAAATTTTAAGACACTTATCTGTGGTATCATAAATCATCATCCCTTCTTGTGGATGCGTTATTTTACTTGGCGTACTTCCCCCATCACCTTCGATCTCAAGTTTGGTCATACGTGTTGGTACAAATCCTTTGTTATTGGACTCGACAACAGTGAAGCCAGAAGTTCTCACCATTGGCCAGTTATCATTTTCTGGACCAGCTCTTTTCATTAGCGTAATCCCGTGCTTCACTGGAATACCGGGGGCGGTTTGGTTAGCTGTATTGTAACATGCATAAGCATTACACGCCGTAAACACCCCATAAATCACACCTAAATCGTGACCACCCTGGTTATTACCATCTGTATTAGTAGGAAAACCGAGGTAATTAAGTGCTGAAGCTCCGTTCCCAGCATAATCAGATGGCAAAAGCACATACCCATACACGGTTTCACCAGCAGCAATACCTAAATCTTTGTAGCTGATTACCGAAAGCCCAATTTTTTGAGTTTGATTATCTGCAGAGACATAGTCATCAGAAGGACTATCTCTTCTGATAATTTTATATGACATATTTGGCATCAATGTAAACATTTTGGTTGTTGAAACAGTTATCACATTTCCTAATTCTGTTGGCATATTGGTGTTGTCAATACGTTTTATCGCCGCAATAAGCACATCATTATTTTGCCCTCTTTCGGTGACTAAGATCAGTTCATTTTGTGGATCAATGACTTTATAACCATTCTCAAAAACAATGTCATAACGCTCCGCATTGGATGATTGACTACTACCACTATTAGCAAAAGCATTGTCTATCCCTGCATTGATATAGCCCGCAGAAAATAAAGCTTCTACATCATCAGGATAAGAAATTGCCAAATTATTACTTGTCCCTGTATTCTCGATGTATAAGTTATCTCTTGAAGGCTGTGAAGTCGTGTTTCGACGCACATAAAATTTAGATGTTGGTGTTGCTATTCGTTGAATAGTTCTGGAGCCTGCACTGGTACTAAAAGAGGTAAGCTGTTTTCCAACTCCTTCTCCGTAATTAATACTATTAACCGTACTTTTCACTTGTAGAACACTATCAAAATTGTACGTTACGACCGATGCCGGAGGATTAGCTTCTGGCACATACGGATCACAGGTACTTACCACCTCATCCTTTGGCTCACCAGGTACCACTATCGTAATGGTTGCGGTATCTTTTACATTTGGATTTGTTTTAGAGACAATTTCGTATACAATGATATACGTTCCTGCAGGCGTACCTTCAGCCACCATCACACCGCCAGTACCCGGATGAATAGTAACTCCCGGATGAGTGGTACTGGTTTGAGAAATAATCACTTCATTCAATGTGGCGTTATTGCCATTCACTTTGTCGTTATCCAAAATGCTTCCCGTGCTTGTTCCTCCTGCCGGAATAGTGTAAGAATCGTTGACCGCATCGATAGTTACTGCTGACAGCGCAATTGAACTAATATATGAAGTATTAGAAGTGTTTCCATTGCTATTTTCTGTAATGGTATAAGGAATTGGCGTGGGCACACCAGTAAACCCTGCTCCTGCAATAAAGGTAATTACCCCACTCCATTGATTATAAGACCAAGTCCCTTCACCAGGAACTCTTAATTCCGTTTGACCAGGGAAACCACCAAGGTTGATGGTAAAATCGGAAGGATTAGTAATGGTACCTCCTGCCGAATTTTTATCATTTGCTAAAATATTGATGCTATTATTTACTAAAACATCATCCTGTGTCGTTGGTGCTTGATCTTGCTCTTCTATATCAACAACTGGACCTGTAGGGGTTGTTACTTTACTAAAAACGATATCATCAACTAAAAAATCATTCTGAGCTGCTGCACTTAAACTATTTTCAAGACTAACATAGAATTTTTTATCCACTGCATTAAGAGTTGCAGGTGTTTTAAAATTAACGGTCACTTTAGTCCAGGTTCTATTTCCAGAGGTAAAGGCATTACCCGATGCTATAATTTTTTTATTAGCATCATATATTCTTGGCATGATTGACACAGGACTATTCCAAACATTGACATAATAGGAAAGCTCATAATAGGTATTCGGTTCAAAATCCACATTCACTTTTCTGAAGTAAAAGGAAGTTAGATATACCCCTGCATTGACAAACATCGCATTGCCGGTTGCAGTTCCTGAATGATCATTAATACTTGCTATGTTCTCCCAACTCCATGCCGTCAATCCTGTTCCGTCAACTGCTTTACTAAGATTTTTAGGTGCTAATACGGCGTATCTGTTATTTTCAATGGTGATGGCCATTACCCTTTCATCGTAATGATAGGGATCACCTGTATTCGTTGGGTTATTTGCTGCAGTAGTTTTAGGATCATCCACAGTAGCCGGATCAGCAAACACATAATTCATTATACCCATTGGCGTGTACGGCGAAGGGAATCTTCCCCAGGCATTTTCAGCACTCGGCGTCGCGGTTGTAGTCCCAAAATCTTCACTGAAAATAACCTGCGCATTGGAAATTTTTGCACAAAGCAAGGTCAGCATACAACCTAGAGACAGAATAATTCTCTTATTCATATTTAAATTTTTTGATTAATTAAAACTTGATTACATTTTCATCATAAAAGCGCATAACAAAACCTCGCATCTTGTTTTTGCGTAACTTAATTTATCTGTGTCTAAAACAAATTAAGACTATTATGAAAAGAAATAAGGAGGAGGTCTTACCGCAAAGAAATAGGATAATTTTTGTAAAATATGAAACGGATATTTACTATTTTGTATTTTCTTCTCCACAAAGATTTTTTTTGGAGAAAACGTAAATATAATCTTTGTACCCACTAAATCTTCCGTACGTGGCGAGAAGCTTAAAGATTTAACCTTGCTTCCGACCGTCATTTGATCGTTAGACATCGGAAGCTTATTTTTAAAAACATATTCAACCGTTTTCGGTTGCTGGTTTTTTATCTTAGGAACTTTAGATTTGGCAAGCTCTTTAATGGTTTTTCCTGCTGGTTTTTCTATTTTCGATTCTTTCTTACTTCTTTCCTCAAAATCTTTAGAAACTATAGTGATGTGCTTTCCTTCAGGCGAATCCATATCAGCTATCACAATCATAGCATCGCCCTTCACGTAAATAAAAGCAGAGTCTTTTAGCGTAATATCTTTAGAAAAAAGAAAAGAAAAATTAAAAAGAATAAAGAGCCAAAAAATGCGAAGGACAAAATTCTTCGGAAAAAATAAAGGATTTGCAATCGATAATTTTGGCATGACAACAATAATATCCTAGCTGATGCTAATCTGCAAAATTACTAAAAAACCACAAATAAACTTATATTTAAAGTGAATAATTATTAATAATACATTATCAAATCCTAATTTAACATATTAAAGTCACCATATTATTCTTTTTCATAAAATTAATGAAAACCAAAAAAAACATTATATTTTCCATCAAAATCTAGCTTTAAACAAAAGAACCACATCTTTCTGATGCGGTTCTTTATGATTTATCAATTTAACTGAGTCATGCTAAATATTTACATTTCTATCAAACAACAATCTTTCTCCATGTTTAATAAGAGAGAAATTACCATTATCGTAAGCTAAATGCCCATTAACAAATGTTTGAGTAATTTTAGATTTCAATTCTGTTCCTTCCAACGGACTCCAACCACATTTGCTGATAATATTTTCCTTTGCTATTGTCCAAGGATTATCCAAATCTACCAACACCAAGTCGGCTTTATAACCTTCTTTCACAAAACCTCTTTTTTCTACTTGAAATAAAATAGCAGGATTGTGACACATTTTTTCTACCACTCTCTCCAAAGAAATTTTTCCATTATGGTAATTTTCCAACATCACCGCTAAAGAATGCTGCACCAAAGGCGCCCCAGAAGGACATTTTGTATAAACATATTGTTTTTCTTCCCAAGTATGCGGAGCGTGATCTGTAGCCACAACATCTATCCTGTCATCCAAAAGCGCTTCCCAAAGTCCATCCTTGTCTCTTTGCGTTTTCACAGCGGGATTCCATTTAATTAAACTTCCTTTGGTTTCGTAATCATCATTGGTAAATGTTAAATGATGAACGCAAACTTCAGCCGTAATTTTTTTGTCTTTTAAAGGAATATCATTTCTGAACAAAGCCGTTTCCTTCGCTGTTGACAAATGGAAAATATGCAATCTAGCACCTGTTTTCTCCGCTAACTCAACTGCTTTTGAAGACGATTTATAACAAGCTTCTTCACTTCTAATTAAATGATGAAATTTCACAGGAATATCTTCACCATATTCAGCTTTATATTTTTCGGTATTGGCTTTTATGGTATCTTCATCTTCGCAATGAACACAAATCAGCATTTTGGTTTTGCTAAAAATATTCTCCAAAGTTTCGGGATTGTCCACCAACATATTTCCAGTGGAAGAACCTAAAAACAGTTTAATTGCCGCCACATTTTTCGGATTGGTCTTTAAAACTTCCTCTAAATTATCATTGGTTCCACCCATTGAGAAAGAATAATTCGCGTAAGATTTTTCTGCACCTAATTGATATTTCTCTTCCAATAATTCCTGAGTTACCGCATTCGGAACCGTGTTTGGTTGATCGATAAAACTGGTAACTCCACCTGCAATTGCTGCTTTAGATTCAGATTCAATATCGCCTTTATGGGTTAAACCTGGCTCACGAAAATGCACCTGATCATCGATAACACCTGGAAGTAAGAATTTTCCTGAAGCATCAATTACGTGGTCAATATTTTCCTCGGAAATATTTTCAGCAATTTTCGAAATAATATCATTTTCTATCAACAAATCGCTTTCGAAAATTTGACCTTCATTGACGATTTGAGCATTTTTAATTAGAATTTTCACTTTTTTACTAAAAATTAAAGATTAGACTGAGAAATTAGAAAAACTGATTCCAAATTCTGATTTTCACATTTATTTCATTGCAAATTTAGAGTTTTAAAAAGACTAAAACCGATTTGCCACTATGAAAAACTAAATATTTACATTTGCAAAAAAACAATTTTGTATAAGAAACTTTTAACACAAACCCTCATATATGGTATTGGCGCAATTGCACCGAGAATTATTTTGTTCATCCTGAATCCGCTTCTTATTTACAAAATCCCGAACGAAGGATTTGCAATGTTCACACAGCTTTACGCTATTATTTCGTTTGTGAATATTGTGTTGTCTTTTGGTTTTGAAACGGCTTATTTTAGATTTTCTGCGGAGAAAGGTGAAGAGAAAAAAACATTCAACACCTCCTTTTGGTTTTTGTTTGCAACATCGAGTATGTTTTTAATTCTTTGTTATATTTTCAACCAACCTATTGCCGATTACTGGGGTTACAGCAACAATCCAGAATACATTAGATGGTTTGCCTTAATTGCATTTTTTGACACACTTCTAGTGATTCCTTTTGCTTGGTTAAGGTTTAACAATATGCCGATAAAATATTCGGTAGTGCGGGTTGTGCAATCTGTATTTCAAGCGGTTTTCACCGCGGCTTTATTTTTTTGGATTCCTGAAAGTTTTTCTAAAAGCATTGGGTTGAATAACAATGTTGACTTCCCTTTCTTTAGTAATTTAGCTGGAAGTTTTTTAGGCGTTTTACTCTTATTTCCAATTATTTTGAAAGTAAGATTTCAGTTCGTAGCTTCTTTATTTAAAAGAATGATTACATATTCTTTTCCATTGATGTTAGCTGGACTGGCTTTTATGGTGAACGAAAACTTTGACAAAACTATCCAAAGAAATCACATTTCGGACATGGAGGCTGGCGCTTATGGCGGGTGCTACAAATTAGCAGTTTTGATGACGCTTTTTGTAACCGCTTACAGAATGGGGATTGAACCATTCTTTTTCAAACAAATGGACAAAGGCGATGCTACAAAAACTTATGCTAAAGTTGCGGAATATTTTGCGTTCTTCGCTTCTATTGTCGCCTTAGGCATCATCGCCAACATTTCTTGGTTGAAGGCATTATTTATCCCAAATACCTCCTATTGGATTGCTATTGACATTATCCCGATTATTGTAATAGCTAATCTTTGTTTTGGGATATATTATAATTTTTCAACTTGGTACAAAGTAACTGACAGGACTAGCATGGGAACGATAATCTCTTGGACGGGCGCTGGGATTAATATTGGATTTAATTATTTAGCATTAGTCCATTACCAAAGCATGATTGGTTCTGCCTGGGCAACTTTCGGGGCATATCTTGTGATGATGATTACCTCCTACTTACTCGGTCAAAAATATTATCCAATCCCTTATCGCATAAAAAAAATGACATTATTTTTAGTTATGTTGGGCATTTTCAGTTTCATCATTGTTAAATACTTTGATTATAATGTATGGCTGAGCAATTTATTATTAATTATATTTATCGCAAGCATTTTGGTTTCTGAAAAAAAAATGATTCTACAACTAATAAAAAGATAATTTTAATAATCACAATCAACACTTTACTAAATATTAAAGCCAATGATTTGCTTTACAAATCTTATATTTTTACATTTGGAAAATTATCTATAGTGTAAGAACATTTATTACACCTCATAACCAAAAAAAACAAAACACACCTTATATAATGAAAATTATAGTTCCTATGGCTGGACGCGGATCTAGACTTCGCCCACATACACTTACTGTTCCAAAACCATTAATTCCAATTGCTGGCAAGCCAATTGTACAAAGATTAGTAGAAGACATCGCTAAAGTTGCTGGAGAATCTATTGATGAAATCGCTTTCATTATCGGCGATTTCGGCGACGAAGTAAAGGAATCATTAATAAAAATTGCTGAGAGCCTTGGCGCCAAAGGCAGCGTATATGTACAAGATGAACCTTTAGGAACGGCCCATGCCATAAAATGTGCGGAAGCTTCTATGAAAGGCGATGTTGTCGTAGCTTTTGCAGACACTTTATTCCGTGCAGATTTTGTTTTAGATAAAAACTCGGACGGCGTTATTTGGGTGAAAAAAGTTGAAGACCCATCCGCATTTGGCGTTGTAAAATTGGACGAATATGGCTTCATCACAGATTTTGTAGAAAAACCAAAAGAATTTGTTTCTGACCTTGCAATCATTGGTATTTATTATTTTAGCAATGCTGAAAAGTTGATGGAAGAAATCAACTTCATCATGGATAATGATATAAAATTTGGTAGCGAATACCAATTAACAACTGCTTTGGAAAATCTCCGTCAAAAAGGCGCGAAATTCACGCTTGGGAAAGTTGACGATTGGATGGATTGTGGTAACAAAAACGCTACTGTAGAAACCAATAGCAAAATTCTTGAATACGAAAAAGAATGTATGGCGCAATATCCAAGCAGTGCCAAAATCGAAAACTCATTGGTTATCCAACCTTGTTTCATTGGTGAGAATGTTGAGATCAGCAATTCTAAAATAGGCCCCAATGTATCTGTTGGAAATGGAACCAAAGTTATTAATTCCAATATAGACAATTCTTTAATACAAGAAAAAACCATTATCGACCACGGCAATCTTTCCAACTCGATGATTGGTAACTCGGCACAATATTTTGGTGTTGCCAGAGAGATTTCTTTGGGGGACTATTCCGTTTTGGATTTCTTTTCAAAAGATTAACAAAATCAACATTTTTATTATTTTGAGATTTAGTTTCTGAAAAACAAGAGACTGAATCTCAAAATATTTATCGCCATCTGGCGTTAATTTTGCAAAGCCTATTAAAAATTCAAAATGAAAAAGTTAGGAATTATCATACTTGCAGCTTCGGTCTTATCCGCTTGCCATACACAAAAAACGGCAACAGAGACGACAGCCACTGCGCCCATAAGCACTACAGAACCTATTAAATCCAACAAAGAATTTTTTAATAAAATTGCTGAAAAACCCGCTTTTGAGCAAGTAAAAATTAACAGCAAAATTAATGTTGAAAACGGCAGTTTTATTCCACCAATTTCAGCAACTATTTATATCGAGAACGGACAAAAAGTCTGGATGAATATGGCTGCACTTTTCATAAATGTTGCACGCGGTATAGCAACGCCCGATGGAGTCAAAGCCTACGAAAGCTATAATAAAACCTATATCGATTCGGATTTTTCGTATTTAAATGATTTATTAAAAGTCAACTTTATCGATTATACATCTCTGCAAAATTTATTAATTGGTAAAATCTTCACACCAATCAACGAACAAGATTTTGAACTAACTCAAAATGCACAAGGTTTTAGCCTTAATTCAAAAAAAAATATCAAAATCGAGGTTGACGGTATCCTTAATGAATATGCTATCCAAAATGATTATTCCGAAGATTTGAATCTTATTAAAGTGAGTCTAAATAATCTAACGAATAAGGATCTATTAGAAGTTTATTATAATAACTGGGGAAAAGCTGAAGAATTCGCTTTCCCAAAAAATGTTAAAATAATTATAAAAGGAAAGAAAACCGACCAAATCTTAATCGAAAACACGAAATTTGATTTTTCCAAAATGGCAACGCCATATTCGGTGCCTAATAATTATAAAAAGACCGCGATTAAATGATAAAGAAGATTAGTTTTCTATTAAGCATCTTATTTTTCGGAAGCATTTTCGGCCAAAATACAAAAGAACAGCTACAAAAGCAAAACGCTGATATCAAAAAGCAAATTGCAAATATCAATGCAGATCTTGCTAAAACCAAAAACGAGTCCAAGCTGTCACTCGCATACCTCAATGCCGTTAATCAAAAAATTTCTTTACGAGAAAAATCTTATAACAATACCCAAAAAGAAAAACGTTTTATAGAAGACGACATCTATAGATCGCAACTCGAAATCAATAAAAACAAACGAGAACTTAGCAAACTTCGTAAAGATTATGCCGAAATTCTTGTTAAAGCCTATAAAAATAAAGGGGTACAAAATAAAGTTACTTTCATTTTGTCATCCAAAAACATTGGCGAAGCACTTCGTCGTATCCAGTATTTAAAACAATATTCTGAGTATCAAGATCGTAAAGCGGCAGAAATCACCAACAAAGCCACTGAAATCCAAAAAAACATTGCTAAAAAACAACAATCTGTAAACGAAAAAGACAAGCTTCTTATCAACCAGAAAAAAGAATTAGCAACCATCGAAGTGGAGCGTAAACAAAAAGAAGATCTTTTGGTTGAGTTTAAGAAAAACGAAACGCAATTAACGACCGAATTAAAACAAAAACAAGCGCAACAACGTTCTTTGGAAGGGCAAATCCGTGCAATTATTAATGAAGAAATTCGCGCTGCTAAAGCCAAAGCCGAAGCTGAGAAAAAAGCCGAAGAAGAAAGAAAAAGACAAGCTCTAATTGCTGCAGCAAAAGAAAAAGCAAGAATCGATGCCGAAAATAAAGCTAAAGCCGAAGCCCTTGAAAAAGAGCGAAAAGCATTAGAAGAAGAAACAAGAAAAGCCAGAGAACTCGCTGCAAAAAAAGCAGCTGATGAAAAAAAACGTGCTGATGAAGCTGCAAAAGCAGAAACAGATGCAAAAGCAGAAGCCAGAAGAATCCTTGCAGAAAGAGAATCGAACGATGCAAAAGCACGAGCAAAAGCCGCTGAAGAGCGTTTAGCCGCTGCCAAAGCCGCTGAAGCAGCATTAAACAAGAAAAAGGAAGAAGAGAAAAAAGAAGCAGAAACCAAAACCATGAAAGCTTTTGGAGTTGGAAGTGTAACCGCCGGTAGTAATTTTGCTGAAAGCAAAGGGCGAATCGGTTTCCCTGTAGAACGTGGAAATATCACCCACAGATTCGGACGTCAACAACACCCAGTTTTCAAAAATATTTGGGAAGAAAACAATGGTATCAAAATCGCTGTTAGCCCAGGTTCAAAAGCACGTTGTGTTTTCCCTGGCGTTGTATCAACAATTATCGTAGATGGCGGAACCAAAACAGTGATGGTAAAACATGGTAACTATTTTACAGTTTACTCTAATCTTTCTAACGTCTATGTAAAATCCAACCAAACGGTTTCTGCAGGAACTCAGATTGGCGAGATTACTACAAGTCTAGACGGTTCTTACACATTAGATTTTCAAATTTGGAATGGGACAAGTCCTGTTGATCCAATGGGTTGGGTTTCGTATTAAAAAATAATGTAACTTTGTCGAATTAAAAAATGTAAATAATGTATCAGTCATTAAGCATATTAGCAATTTCTTGGCAACATATTTTAATCGTTGCTTTAGTACTCTTATTATTATTTGGAGGTAAGAAAATCCCTGAGTTGATGAAAGGTTTGGGATCAGGCATCAAAGAATTTAAAGATGCTGTGAAAGAAGAAGATAAAAAGGGTGAAAACAACAATAACTCTTCTACCAACAATTAATAGATGGGTTTTACAGAACAGGCTTGGGATATCTTTAATCAGTCGATTGAAGACTATCATCAACTAGATCATGTCGACACTTTAGAAAATAATCCGTTCCAAACTAACAGCTTGGAACATTTTTTGTATAGAAAGAATTGGATTGACACCGTACAATGGCATTTGGAGGATATTATCCGTGATGAAAATATCAATCCGGCAGAAGCTCTTCAACTCAAACGTAGAATAGACTCATCCAATCAAAAAAGAACTGATTTGGTAGAAAATATTGACGATTGGTTTTTAGATAAATTCAAAAATATTACTCCAAAAGATAATGCTAGGATTAATTCTGAAACAATAGCTTGGGCAATTGACAGACTTTCAATTTTAGCTTTAAAAATATATCACATGAACCAAGAAGTTTTTCGTAAAGACGCTTCCGAAGAACATGTCGCCAAATGTTCTGTAAAGCTAAATGTACTTTTAGAACAGCAGAAAGATCTCATGACAGCGATTGACCAATTGCTAATTGATATTGAAAACGGTAATGTTAAGATGAAAACGTATAAACAGATGAAAATGTATAATGACGAATCTCTTAACCCAATCCTTTATCAAAAAACGCAAAAAAAATGATTCGCTGGGCTGGAGTTAGACTTTTTATTTTTCTGTTAATCCTTTCTTCTTTTGCATCTTGCACTACGGAGACAAGTTTTTATTCTGAAAATACTTTATCCAATGATTTTGCATTGGCAACGGAAAGAAATTTCTCTCCAGAAAGAATTTCTTATAGTTCTACTATTTCCAATTTGGTGTCAACTTTTCCTAAGTTCAAAAACGTTGCTGTTAACAATCAAGTCGCTGAACTGAAGCAAAACTTAACCAATTATCTGTATGCGATACAGTCTTCTAATGAGAAAGAAAAAAAGAAATCTTTTAAACAATTCGAAGACAGTTACAAAAATATCCAAAGACTTAGAAAATATCTGAAAAGTGATGACGACCAGGTCCTTAATCGCTATTTGGTAAATCTTAAAACCAATGTGAGCCTTTTGGAAGCGGTGGAAAAAAATGAATCCAAAAACATTATTAGTACCAAATAATTAATTTTCAAAATTTAATGCTCAAAATACAAGCTGAAGCCCATGTGCCAACAGAGTTGGGCAATTTCAGAATTATCGCTTTTTCTGACCGCGAAGACGACTGGATGCCTCACATGGCGATTATTGCAGATCATACGGATTTTTCAAAAGATGTCAACGTAAGATTCCATTCGGAGTGTATTACTGGAGAAGTTTTTCATTCCAAAAAGTGTGAGTGTGGTCCACAGTTAGATGCGGCCCTTTCTTATATTAACAACAATGGTGGCGTGGTTGTCTATCTTCGCCAAGAAGGTAGAAATATTGGCATTATTAACAAATTGAAAGCTTATTCTTTACAGGAAAAAGGCTTGGATACAGTTGAGGCTAATTTAAAATTAGGACTTCCTGCAGATGGAAGAAAATTCGATGTAGCTATTGATATTTTAAATATTTTAGACGTTAAGGCAGTCAATTTGATGACCAATAATCCTGAAAAATTAAAATATGTTGAAAATAGCAATATCAAACTTAACTCCAGAATTCCTTTACAGATAAAAGCGACCGAAATAAGTTCGTCTTACCTTAAAACAAAAAAAGATTTTTTCGGTCATCTTCTAAACGACCAAGATTTATAACAAAAAAGCGAGAACATTTTCTCGCTTTTTTTTATTTTATAAGTATTTTAATTTTCTCTATTTTAAAGATACTGGTTTAGAATCGTCGATTTTATAACGCAGGATAACTTCATCATAACTCATTTTTGACAAGTTAGAATTAGCGCCTTTACCAAATTCTGCAGGTACAAGAATTACTCTGAAAGTTTGGTTTTGAGAAAACTCTGGTGTTGTCGTCACATCATAAGTCCCTTGCAATGAAATGGAAAAATCTACCACCGAATAGTCATAGTCATAGTCAATCTCTTCGCCGTTATCTAAATAAATAGTTTTAGGAATCGGCTCCCATATTGGTTTACCATTGTTTAAGTTTCCTTTTTTTCTGTAAATCAATACAAAATCTTGATCCAGCAATGGCGCATTAAAACCTTGTACGTACGTAAAATTATTAGCAGGTGTAAAATTAACTCCTTTTAAATCATAAACTTGTGGATAATCTACTGGAGCAGGAACCTCATGGACAATCTCCCGATCTGTTGTACAACTAACAACAGCGCCCAGACCCAAGATTGCCATTGCTGATATAGTCAAATATTTTTTCATAGTTTTAAAATTTTATTTGTTAATCTTTTTGCGTTCAAAATATATACCACATTTCTTTTTTAATAAAAAATGAAGATATATCTTTATAGTCACTTAATATTTTAGATAAGTAAAACATGAAAAGGTTAATTCTGGTAATTACAATTTTTAGCTTAATTTTCTATAAAGCACAATACACACCGAAAAACATTAGCGAAGAACAAACAAAAATTGCTAAAGAATGGGTTGATAAAACTTATAACGAACTCTCGGAAGATCAAAAGTTAGGACAACTTTTCATTGTTGCATTGTACACCAACAAAGGTATTGATCATATTAATGAAATTCGGAATTTAGTTTCGAAAGAGCAAATCGGTGGTTTAATTTTGATGCAAGATGATGCCGCTATGGAGGTCAACCTTGTCAACGAATTCCAGACGCGCTCTAAAGTTCCGATGATGATTGGTATGGACGCAGAATGGGGAATTTTCCAAAGAATTGCTAAAGCTTACAAATTTCCTTGGGCGATAACATTGGGCGCTATCCAAGACGAAAAACTCGTTTATGAGATGGCAGCAAAAATTGCCACAGACTGCAAAAGAATGGGCATCAATTGGGATTTTGCGCCAGTTGTCGATGTTAATACCAATCCTAATAATCCTATTATCGGGAATCGTTCTTTTGGATCCGATGTTCAAAATGTCATTTCTAAAGCAAATGCTTATTCTCACGGTTTACAAGACAATAATATCTTGGCCGCCATCAAACATTTCCCAGGACATGGCGACACAAGCGCAGATTCTCATTATGATTTACCATTGGTAGACCACGATATAAAACGACTCAACGACATTGAGCTAGCACCTTACAGAGCTTTAATAAAAGAAGGAATTGGTGGCGTGATGGTTGCCCATCTTTATGTCCCAACATTAGAAAAAGAACAAAATATTCCCGCTTCAATATCAAAAAGTATTATTACCGATTTGTTAAAAAACCAATTGGGTTACAAAGGTTTGATTATCACAGATGCGCTGAATATGGGCGCGGTAGCCAATCGTTACCAACCTGGACAATTGGACGCTTTAGCCTTTAAAGCAGGCAATGACATTATGCTTTTCTCACAAGGCGTAAAAGAAGGAAAACGATTGATTGCTGAAAGCATCAAAAAAGGTGATTTATCTAATGAACGTTTGGAAGAAAGTGTAAAGAAAATTTTGTTTACCAAATATTATTTAGGCTTAAGCAAATACGACAACAAAAACCCAAATAACATTCTTGAAGATATCAACAATGCATCGCATCAACAATTGGTACAAAAACTTTATGAAAATGCGTTGACATTATTAAAAGATGACAAAGCGCTACTTCCCCTAAACGCTCAAGAAAAAATATATTATTTAGGTCTTGAAGAAGCGCCCTATCAAACTTTTCAAAATCTATTGAAAAACAACTTAAATATTGAAATAATATCGTCAAAAGAACTTTCGAAACTTCCAAAAAATAGCAAATTGATTATCGGCATTCATAAAGATAACAGTACCGCTTACAAGCCTTACAAAATTTCGGAAACATCAAAAAAAATAATTGCTGAGGCATCGAAAAAACACCAAGTTATTTTGAATATTTTTGGAAGTCCTTATGCACTTCGTGACCTGGACACCGATAATATTTCTACACTTTTGGTTTCCTATGAAAACAATGATGACTCTCAAAAAGCAACGGTGAATGGCTTAACAGGAAAAACAAAAATCTCTGGAAAGCTTCCAGTATTGGTAAATGATACTTGGCAATTTGGCGCCGGAAAAACATTAGACAAATAATAATTTTAAATGAAATTTAGAATTTTCAAATAATAGAAATTGTGTAAACCAATTATATTATGTTAATAAATTCAATAAATTGTCACCTCAAAATAATACAATGAAAATAGGAATTTTATGTTATCCAACTTACGGCGGAAGCGGCATTGTGGCCACAGAACTGGGAATGATTCTCGCAAATCAGGGTCATGAGGTTCATTTCATAAGTTCAAATCTTCCTGCAAGATTGGACATGACGCGCGCCAATATTTTCTTTCATAAAGTTCAGGTTGAGAATTATCCGCTTTTCAAATTTCCACCTTATGACATTGCATTATCATCGACGATTTACCAAGTTGTAAGTCTTTACAATCTGGATATTTTGCATGCACATTATGCCATTCCGTTTGCATATTCTGCGTTTTATGCCAAACAAATGCTGAAGGAGGACGGAAAAGATATTCCGTTGATTACCACACTCCACGGCACCGACATCACTTTGGTTGGGCAACATCCTAGTTATAACAAAGCAGTTGAATTTTCTATTAATCAATCCGATGCCATTACCTCGGTTTCGGAAAGTTTAAAACAAGATACCCTCAAAAATTTCAATATTAAAAAAGAAATCAAGGTTATCACCAACTTTATCGACAATCGTCTTTTTTTAGATAAAAACATTTGTTGTCGCGACCAATTTGCAGAGCCTCGCGAAAAGATTTTGATACATGTTTCCAACCTACGTTCGGTTAAAAGAATTCAAGATGTTTTGGCTGTTTTTAAGAATGTTCAAAAAGAAATTGACAGCAAGCTCATCATTATCGGCGAAGGACCCGATATGGAAAAAATAAATTCGTTCTTGACAAAAAATCCAGAATTGATTAATAAGGTTCGGCTCCTCGGAAAAGTGGACGAGCTTTACAGAATTTTGAAACTGTCAGACGTTTTTTTACTTCCTTCCGAGCAAGAAAGTTTTGGTCTTGCGGCTTTGGAAGCTATGGCTGCCGGAACGCCTGTTATCAGCAGTAATGCCGGCGGAATCCCGGAAGTTAACATCCATGGAAAAACAGGATTTGTTGCCAATATCGGCGATGTTGACGCGATGACAACATACACCAAACAACTTCTTTCTGACGAAAAACTATTGGCAGAAATGAAACGCAATGCCAAAGAAAACGCGGAACTTTTTGACATCGACAAAATAATTCCACAATATATAGAACTCTATAACGAGGTTTTGAAAAAATAAATTATTTCTGTGTTTTATTGATAATTAAATTCTAATTTTATTTATCAAACTAAAAAACACCGTGATGATTAAAGAAGATTTTCTACAATATTTGTGGAGTAAAAAGTTATTCGAAAATTATGACTTTGTTTCTACAAAAGGCTTTCCTATCGAAATTTTAAATTACGGACAGTGGAATCACAACCAAGGTCCAGATTTTCTATTTGCACAAATTAAATACCAAGACACAATTTTCGCTGGACATATTGAACTACATGTAAAGTCGTCTGATTGGTATTTTCACAAACATTCTCAGCAGGAAGATTATCAAAATATTATTCTGCATGTTGTTTACAAAGACGACTGCGACATCGATTTGCTAGTAGAAAAAAATATCCCAACTTTAGAAATAAAACAATATATCGATAATAAAAAATTAAGCACTTTCAATCAAATGGATTTGGAACATTTTAAATTCATTCCTTGTGAGGAGCTGATTACTCAGGAGAAAGTTCCACTGTTTTTTCATGAAGAAAAGCTTTTAGAAAAGCTTAGCCAAAAATCTGAATCGATAAAAAATCAACTTTCTGAAACCAAAAACGATTACGAAGCCGTGTTGTTCATCAATCTTGCTTACGCCTTCGGATTAAAAATAAATGCGGACATCTTCAAACAATTGGCTGAAAGTATCGATTATTCGGTTATAAAAAAAATACGGCAAAACCCCACGGCTTTAGAAGCTTTATTTTTCGGTCTTTGTGGCTGGTTGGAAAGTCCTAAAGATGATATGATGAAAATTTGGGCTCGTGAGTTTCAGTTTTTAAAATCTAAATTTAATTTATCAAATATTACTTTAAATCCAAAATTTTCAAAACTGCGTCCACCGAATTTCCCTAATATAAGATTATCCCAATTGGCGCAACTTCTTTCCCGAGAACCTCATCTTTTTTCAAAAATTAAAATGGCAAAAAACATTACGGAATTAAAGACTATTTTTTTGGATATAAAAGCCTCCGAGTATTGGGATACCCATTTCAACTTTGGGAAAATATCGTCAGAAAATTCATTGAAAAAACTAAGTGACGAATTTGTTGAACGCCTCCTTATTAATACTATTCTTCCTACAAAATACTGCTTGGAATTAGAATGCAACGAAAATATCAACGATGAAATTATTAAGTTTTACCAAGACTTAAAGACTGAGAAAAATTCGGTTATCGACACTTGGGAAAGTTTCGGCATTATCTCGAAATCGGCTTTGGAAACCCAATCTTTGCTGCAACATTACAAAACTTTTTGCAACGAAAAAAAATGCCTAAATTGCGGCATTGGATATAATATTTTAAAACATGATTAACAATATACGTCACCGTTTTGAGAGAGAGTGGTTTGGAGTTTTGACGAGAATGGGAAGTAAGTTGGGGATACCCGTTTCGAAACTTCGGGTGTTTTTTATATACTCAACTTTTGCAACGGCAGGAATATTTTTTCTATTCTATTTGGGTCTAGCTTTTACACTTTGGATAAAAGATTGTATCGTTGTTAAAAGACCGAATGTCTTTGATCTTTAAAAAAAAATAATTTTTAAAATAAAAAAAGCTTTCAGAAATTCTGAAAGCTTTTTATGTATATAAGATTTTGTCTTATCCTTTATCCGCAAAAGCAGACATATATTCTCTGTTCATTCTAGCGATCGTTTCTAGAGAAATACCTTTAGGACATTCTACTTCACAAGCACCAGTGTTGGAACAGTTCCCAAATCCTTCTTCGTCCATAGCTGCTACCATGTTCAGAACTCTTCTTTTAGCTTCTACTCTACCTTGTGGTAATAATGCATATTGAGAAACTTTTGCACCTACAAATAACATTGCAGATCCGTTTTTACACGTTGCTACACAAGCACCACAACCGATACAAGCTGCTGCATCCATTGCTCTGTCTGAATCTTCTTTTGGAACAAGGATATTGTTAGCGTCTGTTGTTCTCCCCGATGTATTTACAGAAATAAATCCACCTGCAGCCATTACTCTATCGAAAGCACTTCTGTCCACAACTAAATCTTTGATTACCGGGAAAGCTGCACTTCTCCAAGGTTCGATAACGATAGTTTCTCCATCTTTGAAATGACGCATGTGTAACTGACAAGTTGTGATACCTGTATCGGGACCGTGCGCACGACCGTTGATGTATAAAGAACACATTCCGCAAATCCCTTCACGACAGTCGTGATCGAAAGCGATAGGTTCTTTACCTTCGTTAATTAAGTTTTCGTTCAGAATGTCTAACATTTCTAAGAATGAAGAATCTGTAGAAACGTCAGATATTTTATAGGTCTCAAATTGACCTTTGGATTTATTATTTTTTTGTCTCCAAATTTTCAGCGTAAGATTTAAGCCTTTTTTTGCACTCATAATTATATATTTATTGGTTGGAGATTATTTGTAACTTCTTGTTTTAACTTCGATGTTATCGTACACAAGCTCTTCTTTGTGCATTACTTCTTGGTTTATATCGTTTCCTTTATATTCCCAAGCTGCAACATACTTGTAGTTAACATCATCACGTTCTGCTTCACCATCTGGCGTAGAGTGATCTTCGCGGAAGTGACCTCCACAAGATTCGTTTCTGTTCAATGCATCAATGGCCATTAATTGACCTAATTCTAGGAAATCTGCTACACGAAGTGCTTTCTCCAATTCTGGATTCATTTCATCATTAGAACCAGGAACTTTTACATTCTTCCAGAAATCGTTTCTTACTTCTTCAATTTCTTTAATTGCTTCACTAAGACCTTCTGGTGTTCTTCCCATACCCACTTTGTTCCACATAATGTGACCCAATTTTTTATGGAAATAATCTACAGAGTGTGTTCCTTTATTATTCAATAAATAGTCAATTCTATCTTTAACTTCTTTCTCAACTTGGTTGAAAGCTTCAGAATCTGTTGGAATCTGTCCTGTTCTAATATCAGCAGAAAGATAATCTGCAATAGTATAAGGAAGAACGAAATATCCATCCGCTAAGCCTTGCATCAAAGCAGAAGCACCCAGTCTGTTAGCTCCGTGATCTGAGAAGTTAGCTTCTCCAATTACGAAACATCCAGGGATTGTAGATTGTAAGTTATAATCTACCCAAACACCACCCATTGTGTAGTGAACAGCAGGGTAAATCTTCATTGGCGTTTCATAAGGATTGTCAGCAGTAATTTTCTCGTACATTACGAAAAGGTTACCATATTTCTCCTCAATCCAAGCTTTACCAAGATCGTAAATTTGTTGTTCTGTAGGATTGTGAATATGCTTTTCAATAGCAGCTTCTCTACCTTTTTTCATAATTTCTGTAGAGAAATCTAAGAACACACCTTCTTTAGTATCGTTATTTTCGATACCGAAACCAGCATCACATCTTTCTTTACCTGCTCTAGAAGCAACGTCTCTAGGCACCAAGTTACCGAAAGCTGGATATCTTCTTTCCAAATAGTAATCTCTATCGGCTTCAGGGATATCTTTTGCTTTTTTCTTACCTTCTCTAATTGCTACCGAATCTTCAATATTTTTAGGAACCCAGATTCTTCCAGAGTTTCTAAGAGATTCAGACATCAAAGTTAGTTTAGACTGCTGCGTTCCGTGAACTGGAATACAAGTTGGGTGAATCTGTACATAGCAAGGGTTTGCGAAATACGCTCCTTTTTTGTGGATTTTCCAAGCCGCAGAAACGTTAGATCCCATCGCGTTAGTCGATAAGAAATAAACATTTCCGTAACCTCCAGAAGCAATAACCACTGCGTGAGCAGAATGTCTTTCAATTTCTCCTGTTACAAGGTTTCTTGCGATAATTCCTCTTGCTTTTCCATCTACGATTACCAAATCTAGCATTTCGTGACGGTTGTACATTTTAATTCTACCTTTACCAATTTGGCGGCTCATTGCAGAATACGCCCCTAATAATAACTGTTGACCAGTTTGCCCTTTTGCGTAGAAAGTTCTTTTTACCTGAACCCCACCGAAAGAACGGTTATCTAACTGACCGCCGTAATCGCGCCCAAAAGGAACCCCTTGAGCAACACATTGGTCAATAATATTTGCTGAAACTTCCGCTAAACGATAAACGTTAGCCTCTCTTGCACGGTAATCTCCCCCTTTAATAGTATCGTAAAACAATCTATAAGTTGAATCCCCATCTCCTTGATAATTTTTAGCAGCGTTAATACCTCCCTGAGCCGCAATAGAGTGCGCTCTTCTTGGAGAATCTTGATAACAAAATGCTTTTACGTTATAACCTTGCTCAGCCAATGTAGCTGCAGCAGAACCTCCTGCCAAACCTGTACCCACAACAATAATATCAATTTTATCACGGTTGTTAGGCGCAACAAGGTTCATGTGATCTTTATGATGACTCCATTTGTCCTTCAGTGGACCAGCTGGAATTTTAGAATCTAAATTACTCATTTTATTTATGATATTATTGAGTTATGAAATGATAAACCGCGATAAAAATAAATCCTAGCGGAATAAGAATTGAATACCAAGTTCCGAAAGCCTTAATAAAAGGCGTATACTTTGGATGTCTAGCTCCAACAGATTGGAATGCAGATTGGAAACCATGTGCTAAATGTAATCCTAACAAAACAAAAGCTACAACATATATTGCCACCTTAATAGGATCAGCAAATTTAGCATGTAGTTCTACCCAAAACCTGTCTGTACCCATAGCATCTACGTTCCCTTCGATGTATTTGAAATTCATTTCATGAACCCAAAAGTCATACATGTGAAGTCCTAAAAATGCTAAAATTACCAATCCAGAAATAATCATATTTCTAGACATCCATGAAGAATTTGCTGCAGCACCGCTAACATCGTACTTTACTGGTCTCGCCTTGTTATTTTTTGCTTCTAAAATGAATCCCATAATAAAATGGAAAAACACTGCAAAAATCAATACAGGTTGCATCAGATATTGGATAAATGGATTATAACCCATAAAATAAGATGCCTGATTAAACCCTGTCTCACTAAATACCGATAGCATATTAGTGAAAAGATGCATCACCAAGAAAACCAGCAAAAAAAACGCCGATAGTGCCATTGCATATTTTCTTCCTATTGAAGATGAAAATCCTGCCATAATCTAATTTTATTTTTTTTTGAATACGCACAAAGTTAAAAAAATGTTAATTGCAGTCCTCGTGAGATATGTCAGAATTTAGTAGTTTGTAATCTTTCTAAATAAATAAAAGATTTTATGGATCAATTTTATAATATTTCCCTTGATAATTAATTCCCGAAACCGCTTCAGAAATCATTATAATTTTACATTCTTTAATACGTCGAAATGACAAGTAAGGATTAACTAAAAACTTCTTAACAGAATCTATATCAGAACCTTCTTTTAACAAAACCAATACATTCGATTTTTCCTTTATGAGAACAATATTATTTTTAAACAACTCGATTTTTAAAACTTCATCCTTTTTAAAATGATAAAAATTAACACCTAAATTAATCAGCCAAAATAAAAGTATTGTAAAACCAAAATTCAAAAGATGTCTCAAATCTCTTTTAATCAAAACAAATCGTAAAAAATAGACTACAATTAATGCCAAAACAACTTCTAATAAGGAAAAACCAATGTTTTCAAACATTAAAAAATCTAAAGTGGCAAACCAATGAATAAACTTTAATAAAATATCGACAAAAGTATCATACAAGATATTTAGCCAAGAATATTCAAGATTAAAAGCAAATAAAAGCACCATTAGTAAGGAGAAAACAATAATAATTTCAGAAAACGGAATCACGCAAAGATTCGCAAAAATCGACACCAAAGAATATTGATGAAAATAATACAAAACAAGTGGCAAAGTTGCCAACTGTGCCGACATTGACAAGCTAAAAATCGCCACGATAAATTTGTAAATTTTATAATTCTTCTTTGGAAAAGATTTCAAAATAGGTTGATACAGCCAAAAAATCCCAAGCACTGCAACATAACTCAATTGGAAACCAACGTCAAACAATTGTTGTGTATCCCAACATAAAATAAGAAATGCCGAAACCGCTAAACTTTGCAACAAATGCGGTTTTCGATTGAGCAAACCCGTAATATAATAAACGCTAATCATAATACAGGAACGCACAACCGAGCTTCCGTAATCGATAAATATCGCAAAAGTCCAAATCGCAACTAGAGCAGTGACAACTCCAATTTTTCTGTATTTCACAGGGAAAGTTTTGTTTAAAACCAATAAAACCAACCAAAATATAATCAACATGTGAGATCCAGAAATCGCTAAAAGATGCACCAGGCCAGATCTATTAAAATCCGAAACCGTTACATCGTCCATGCCTGTGCGATCGGCAAGAATAATTCCTTTCAGAAATTCCTGATTTTTTGTTTGAAGATTAGATTGACCAATTCTCTGCAAAGTCTCTAATCGAAGTTGTTTGATTTGATCCTTAAAAGAAATTTGAGGTTTTAGCGTTCGCAAAATCTCTGAATTTGCAAATGCCAAAGCCGAAACTTTTTGCCGTTCCAGATATTTTGGATAGTCAAACTGAAATGCGAATTTTGGTGATTTTAAACTAGAAAAATAAACTTCCGACTTGTAAATATGCCGAAAATCCAAGTCTGCTTTTTGTCTAGGAATTTGTAAAACAGCTTTGAATTGTGTGTCTTTATTATTAGAAACAGACAAGACATCGATTTGATATTTTTTATATTTTTCGTTGGAATTAAGCTTTTTATCAATTTTAAAAACAATATGTTTCTTTGTATCAAAATTGATTTTTTCAAAATCTTTAATATTAAAATCGTGAAATAGAAAGCCTAAACAAAAAAAGGCAAAACCCAACAACCATTGTCGCTTTTTGACAAAGAAATAGGATTTAACCTTAAAAGAAAATCCAACAATTAGATTACAATATAAAAAAAGGAATAAGATAAACCCAAAATACAAATCAACATAATCTCGAAGAATAATTCCAAGACAAAATGTCGACAACATCACAAATAAAGGCTGGCGAGACATAAGGCACCATTTTAATGTTTTGCATTAAAAGTAATAAATTTTGGAATTACAAAAGACAATATTATATTATGTTAACTACCACATCAGCAGCGTGTTGACTCGCGCCTTTCCCACCAAGCTTTTCACGTAATTGGGAAAAATCATTCAACATTTTTTCTCGGTCAGTACCGGACAAAATCCTATTGAGTTCTTTCACTAAATTTTGGGTGTTCAACTCATCCTGAATCAATTCTGTAACAATTTCGCGATCCATAATTAGATTAACCAGAGAAATATATTTGATGTGTTTAACAAGACGTTTAGCAATTTCATAGGAAATCTTACTGCTTTTGTAGCACACAACTTCGGGTGTATTCAGCAATGCCGTTTCCAAAGTCGCCGTCCCAGAAGTCACCAAAGCTGCCCGAGAACATCTCAACAAATCGTAAGTTTTATTAGAAACGAAATGCACATTTTCATCCACATATTGCTCATAAAAATCTTTTACCAAACTTGGCGCACCAGCTATAACGAATTGATATTCTTTAAAATACGAGCGAACCGACAACATCAGTTCCAACATTTTTTTGACTTCCTGCTCGCGACTTCCTGGCAACAAAGCGATGATGGGTTGATTATTAAGATTGTTTTCTTTTTTAAACAATTCAGCGTCGATGTTTGGCAAATCCGAAATAGCATCTAACAAAGGATGGCCAACGAAATGTGCATCAACTTGATGCTTTTTATAAAAATCTTTTTCGAAAGGAAGAATTACGAGCATGTCATCTACATATTTTTTAATCGTTTCTACACGACCTTCCTTCCAAGCCCAAAGTTGCGGCGAAATATAATAAACCACCCGAATACCCAAAGATTTTGCAAATTTTGCAATACGAAGATTAAACCCAGGATAATCTACAAGC
The DNA here is from genome assembly GCF_053891095.1 of Soonwooa purpurea. Classification (NCBI taxonomy): domain Bacteria; kingdom Pseudomonadati; phylum Bacteroidota; class Flavobacteriia; order Flavobacteriales; family Weeksellaceae; genus Soonwooa; species Soonwooa purpurea. The sequence goes on along the minus strand of NZ_JBSSMA010000006.1, from coordinate 16,547 downwards.
ACCAAAACATCAGGTTTGTAAGTTGCAATATCTTTTTTACACAACTTGATATTTTTAAGAATCGTTCCTAAATTCTGAACAACCTCAACAAATCCCATAAAAGCCAAATCACGATAATGCTTGACCATAGTTCCGCCTTGCGCCTGCATCAGATCGCCACCCCAAAACCGAAAATCAGCATTGGGATCTTTTTCTTTTATCGCTTTCATTAAGTTGCTTGCGTGGAGATCTCCAGAAGCTTCGCCTGCTATAATATAATATTTCAAAATAAATTTGAGATTTGAGATTTGAGATTTGAGATTTGAGATTTTAAAATCCGCCACCAAATCAAATATTTGACTTAATTTTGTGTAAAGATAAATATTAATTGAAATGTCGGAAGAATTCGAAATTAGAAATAAAGTTGCAGAGAACACGAGTTTGGTAAATTTTGATTTGTCGAGTCTTATGCCGAGAGGGAAGAAACTGGGAATAGATTTAAAAGACTTCCTTTACCAAGGTCTTATTCTCCGCGAAAAGGAATATCGTGAGATGGTTGCCAATCTTAATCCTGAAGATTATCGCGATGCTTATGTCTATATCTATTGTTCGGAAGATGCGATTATTCCGTTATGGGCCTATTTTTTAATCACAGCAAAATTAACCGATGTTACCAAAAAAATCGTCTTTGGGAGCTTAGAAGATCTCAATATTCTTTTGATGCACAATGCGATTAAAACCTATGATTATTCTGAATTAAAGGACAAACGCATTCTTGTAAAAGGCTGCTCGGATATAGAAATGCCCAATAACGCTTATATCGAACTTGTAGAACAACTGAAACCCATTGTCAAATCTTTGATGTTTGGGGAAGCTTGTAGCAACGTTCCTATTTTTAAAAACTAAACAAAATCCCATGTCGAATCACGAAAACTTTATGCAAAGAGCCATCGAGTGCTCTTGCGAAAATCTTGACTTAGGCGGCGGCCCTTTCGGTGCTGTCATTGTAAAAAACGGAAAAATAATTGCTGAAGGCAGCAACAAAGTAACTCTTAATAACGATCCTACAGCACATGCGGAGGTTGTTGCCATTAGAAATGCGGCGAAACATCTTGATGATTTTAATCTTTCTGGTTGCGAAATCTACACGTCGTGCGAACCTTGTCCTATGTGTCTAAGCGCCATCTATTGGGCTAGAATCGACAAAATATATTATGCCAACACCAGAAACGACGCCAAAGATATCGGTTTTGACGATTCTTTAATTTATGATGAAATACCTTTAGCTATTGAGGATCGAAAAATCCCGATGGTGCAACTTCTTCGTGATGAAGCGCAAAGCACCTTTCAAAAATGGACAAAAAAGGCAGATAAAACAGAATATTAATTACCAGAAAAAAACTATATTCGTTTAATCAAAAATAAATTTAAAAACACTATGAGCTTACTAGACCTATTAACAGGAAACACTAGCAACCAAGTTGCAGAACAGGCCGAAAACAAATTCGGAATCAGTAAAAATCAAATTATTGCATTACTTGCAGTAGCCACACCTTTGGTTATTTCTTATCTTAAAAACAAATCTCAAGACGCCAAAGAAGCAGAGGCGCTCAACAACGCACTAGACAAAGACCATGACGGAAGCATTCTTAACGACCCGTCTCAGGCCATCAACAGACAATCCGAAGGCAATTCAATACTTGATCACATTTTTGGAGGAAATAAAGCCAACGTCGAAAATCAGCTTTCTCAGAATACAGGGATTTCTATGGACAAAATTGGTCCTGTTCTAGCCATGTTAGCACCAATTATCATGGGATACATTGGAAAAGAAAAGCAAGCTAACAATGTAAACGCAGGTGGATTAGGCGATTTATTAGGAGGTATTCTTGGTGGTGCTTCTCAACAAGCCCAAACGCAACAATCCAATCCTTTGAATGATATTTTGGGAAGTGTATTAGGCGGCGGACAAAGTCAAGGTTCTGGAAACCCTCTTAACGACATTCTTGGAAGCGTTCTCGGCGGAGGCAATCAACAAAAATCTCAGCAAGGCGGCCTTGGAGGTTTGCTAGGAAGTATTTTTGGAAAATAAGCTTTTTTTAAAATATAAAAAACCGAAGATTATTCTTCGGTTTTTTTCTTTCTTGTGGTTTTGGGTTTTGCCTCAGCAACTTTAGTTTCTTCTTTCTCCACTTTCTTTTCTGCCTTAGGTTTTGTCGCTTTTACCTTGGTTTCTTTATCAGCATTTACAATTGTTACAACTTTTGCAACATTGGATTTTTTAGGCCTTCTTTTTCCATAAGAACCATTTGTTATCTTGCCTCTGCGAGACTTCTGATCTCCTTTTCCCATATCAAAAAATATTAAGTATTTGGTTATTACGAATTTATGAAAATTTAATTTAACATTCAAAAGCACAATATTATTTTGGCGTGTCCCATTGTTCCTCCAAAACAAATTCCAAAGCGAAACAAATGGGTCGCTACGTCCGCTTCTATCTTTGGGCTCGACGCTCGGATGGCTCCGCTATCGCTCCGCCACCTCACGCCAAGCCCAAAGGATATCCGCTATCATCGCTCACGCAGATTCAGCAACAAACGAAAAATTGGCAAAAATTTGAGCACAACCCAAATCCTATCTACACAAAAAATTTAAAAACTAATATTAAGAACTATCATTGTAACAGATTTTTTATTCCAAATCAGTATCTTTGCACTTTGAAAATTTCAAATTTCAAACCTCAAATTTTAAATCAAAATTATGTTCCGTACACACACCAACGGCGAATTATCGCTGAAAAATCTAAATGAAGAAGTAACACTTTCAGGATGGGTACAAACCATTCGTGACAAAGGATTTATGATTTGGATCGATTTGCGAGATCGTTACGGAATTACGCAGTTGATGTTCGACCAAGACCGTTCTTCGGTTGAATTAATGGAAAACGCTAAGAAATTAGGTCGTGAATTTGTAGTTCAGGTGAAAGGTCAGGTGATTGAAAGAGCATCCAAAAACCCCAATATTCCAACTGGGGAAATAGAAATTTTAGTAAAGGAATTAACGATTTTAAATGAATCTCAACTTCCTCCATTTACCATTGAAGACGAAACCGATGGCGGTGAAGAGCTGAGAATGAAATACAGATACTTGGATATCCGTAGAAATCCTGTGAAAGATAAATTGATTTTCCGTCATAAAATGGCGCAAAAAGTAAGAAATTATCTTTCAGAAGAAGGTTTTATCGAGGTGGAAACGCCAGTTTTAATTAAATCTACTCCAGAAGGAGCGAGAGATTTTGTGGTGCCAAGCAGAATGAATCCTGGACAGTTTTATGCACTTCCCCAATCGCCACAAACCTTCAAACAATTATTGATGGTAGGTGGAATGGACAAATATTTCCAAATTGTGAAATGTTTCCGCGATGAGGATTTAAGAGCCGACAGACAACCAGAATTCACGCAAATAGATTGCGAAATGGCTTTCGTAGAGCAAGAAGACATTATGAATGTTTTTGAAGGCATGACGAAAAACCTTTTGAAAGATATTACAGGAAAAGAATTCGGTGATTTCCCAAGAATGACTTTCGCAGATGCGATGCAAAAATATGGAAACGACAAACCAGACATCCGTTTCGGAATGGAGTTCGTGGAGCTGAATGATTTAGTGAAAGGAAAAGATTTCAAAATTTTCGACGAAGCTGAATTGGTAGTCGGAATTAATGTTGAAGGCTGTGCAGACTACACCAGAAAACAAATTGATGAGTTAATTGACTGGGTAAAAAGACCACAAATTGGTGCAACAGGAATGGTTTGGGTGAAATTCCAAAACGATGGTGTTGTTACTTCATCCGTGAATAAATTCTACAACGAGAAGGATTTAAAAGCCATTGCAGAGAAATTCGGAGCTAAAGCGGGTGATTTAATGTTGGTGATGAGCGGAAATGCCGATAAAGTAAGAACGCAACTTTCTGCTTTAAGAATGGAACTTGGAAATCGTTTAGGTTTAAGAAAAGGAAACGAATTTGCCCCACTTTGGGTAATCGACTTCCCACTTTTAGAATGGGATGAAGAAACAGGAAGATACCACGCAATGCACCACCCATTCACGTCTCCGAAAACCGAAGATTTTAGTTTATTGGAAACCGACCCTGGAAAAGCAAGAGCCAACGCTTACGATTTAGTTTTAAATGGTAACGAAATTGGGGGTGGTTCTATCAGAATTTTCGATAAAGATTTACAGTCAAAAATGTTTGATTTACTAGGATTCACAAAAGAAGAAGCGGAAGCGCAGTTCGGATTCTTAATGAACGCCTTCAAATACGGAGCGCCGCCACACGGAGGTTTGGCTTTCGGTTTTGATAGATTGGTAGCCATTTTAGATGGAAATGAAGTGATTAGAGATTATATCGCCTTCCCAAAAAATAATTCTGGACGTGATGTAATGATTGATGCGCCTTCACCAATCGCCAATGAGCAATTAGACGAACTGGAATTAAAACTGAATTTGAAAGATTAATTTTTCATTACAAAGAAAGTTAATCAAAAATTATAAAAATAGGCAAACTCCATTTTGAGTTTGCTTATTTTTTATGGATATGTCCAAACAGTTTTCGTACACAACTGATTTATCTCACCACGTAAAAAAAGAGATATTATCAACAAAATACCATGAATCCACATTCTTTGTTGTAGTTTTGAGAAAAACATTAAGAAATTAATTATGCTAGACTGGTTACACGCATTATTGCTGCCTTCGGAAAACCCAACAATTGTACAATCCATGATTAGCATCATGCTAGCAATAGGTGCTGGAGTTTTTTTTGGAAGATTAAAATTAGGAAAAATTACTTTCGGCGTTTCTGCGGTTATGTTTACGGGCTTATTATTAGGCCATTTAGGATATAGGATAAATCCAGAAATTCTGGATTTCATAAGAGATTTTGGTCTTATCTTATTCGTTTATGGGATTGGGCTTCAAGTAGGACCATCCTTCTTTTCATCTTTTCGAAGTGAAGGCATGAAATTTAACATTCTCGCCGTTTCTACAGTTTTGCTCGGCGGAGTTATCACCATTATTCTTCATAAATCGACAGGTCTTAGCATGGAAAATCTTGTCGGAATTATGAGTGGTTCCGTAACCAATACACCAGGATTAGGTGCTGCAAAAAACACCATCGAAGAGCTTGGTGCACAATTTCCTAGTAAAAAATTTGATGATCCAGCCATCGGTTATGCTATAACTTATCCTTTGGGCGTTTTCGGAATTATTCTTACTATAATTTTATCAAAAATATTTCTGAAAATCGATCCGCAAGAAGAAATGATTAAATTCAGAAAATCAAAAATTAACCGAGAACAACCTCTTATTCATAAAAAAATGAGAGTTACGAATTTTGATTTTGTTGGAATGCCTATCAAAAAAGTGATTAAAGAAATTAATCCGAATATTATCATATCCAGACTAAAACACAGCGGAACCGAATCTGTATTTTCGCCAAGATTAGACACTTTACTCCAAGAGCGCGATGTGCTGATGATTGTAGGAACAGAAAAGGATGTCGATAATTTTATCAAAAAATTGGGTCGTCCATCCACCGATCAATTCATTGAATCGGATGAAGACATCCAAATAAGAAATATCTTTGTAACACGCCGTTCCGCAATGCGCAAAAAACTTTCAGAACTTGATCTATACAATATTTATGATTTAAAGGTCACCCGGATTTTTCGCGCTGGCAAAGAAATGATTCCTCGTCCGTCGTTGGAACTCTTTTATGGTGACAAACTAAGAATTATCGGCACAAAAGAAGCTTTGGATGAAGCAGAAAAAATCATTGGTAATCAAGAAAAAAAACTAATAGAACCCGATTTTTTATCATTGTTTGCCGGGATACTTTTAGGCGTCATCGTTGGATCTATACCCATTGCGCTTCCTGGACTTCCTATTCCTATTAAACTAGGTTTTGCAGCGGGACCATTAATCGTAGCATTACTAATTTCGAGATATGGCGGCATCGCTTTTATTCATTCGTATATTAATAATGGCGCGACTTATTTTATGAAAGACCTCGGCATTTGTTTGTTTTTTGCCGCCGTTGGGATACATGCTGGCGAAAATTTTTATGATAATTTTATTGAATATAATGGCTGGCTTTGGTTATTATATGGTTCTGCGATAACCTTTATTCCTTTAATTTTTATGCTAATCGTAGGACATTTTTTCATGAAAATCAACTTCTTGCAATTGGCTGGAATTATGAGCGGAAGTTATACCGATCCTGCGGCTTTATCTTTCAGCGAAAATTATTTAAAAAATGATGTTCCCATACAAAGTTATGCCCAAGTCTATCCTTTGGTTACGATTTTCAGAATTTTTGTTGCCAGTCTGTTGATTCTTATATTTGGATAAAGATATTTTCTAAGCGAGGTTTTCACTTCGCTTTTTTTATGGTAATTTAGAAACTAAAGACTCTGGAAGAACTTTAAGAATCTGATAAATAATTTTCCATTTCCAATTGGGAACAATTGCGAAAGAATGTCCAGCATTTACAATATATTTTGCAACATAGTGGGGCTGCATTATAAGGTTTTTATTTAAGTCTAATCCCTCATTAATTTTGGTGTTAATGTAGCCAATCACCAAAACATTTACCTTAATATTCCGTTGAGAAAGTTCTTGCCGAAGTCCAGCCAGATATTGCGTGAAAGCCGATTTTGTACTTCCATAGATAAAGTTGGACTTTCTACCGCGCACGCCAGAAAGCGACGACAAACCGATAATTCTCTCCAAATTTTCATTCTCTTTATCAAAAGCAATAATATTGAGAATAGAAACTGCTCCTGCATAATTCACCTTCATCATTTGGAAGGTAGATTCAAAATCATAAAAAGCCTTTTCATTCTGAACCAAAAAACCTGCGGCATAAACAACAATGTTTGGTTTTTCAGGAAGATCATGATAAAATTTTTGATGAGAAGAAAAATCTGTTGCATCGAAATAAATCAATTTAACATTTGACTGCTCTATTCTATTTTCTTCAATAAAACTTTCTAATGACAATAAATCTCGGGAAGCCGCTACTACAAAATAGCCTTGTTGCACGTACAATTTTAAAGCTTGTTTTGCCACATCAGAATTGGCTCCAAGAATGAGAACATTTTTCATATGCCAAAGATAAAAAAGCCTATTTATTAAAGTATGAAAAGCCATTTAAAAATCTTAAATTTGTACTATGTTCAATGTCTTAGGAAATTTTTTGACGCTTTCCTCATTTGGAGAAAGTCATGGTGAAGCATACGGCGGTACGATAACCAACTTCCCGGCGGGATTAGATGTTAATCTGGAAGCAGTTCAACAAGATTTGGATCGTCGAAAACCTGGTCAATCTTCTATCGTTACACAACGTAAAGAAAGCGATACTGTCCGTTTCTTATCTGGAATTTTTGAGGGAAAATCAACAGGAACACCTATTGGTTTTATTGTAGAAAACGAAAACCAACGTTCCAAAGATTATGACCACATCTCTGGCGCCTACCGTCCTAGTCATGCGGATTATACTTACGATCAAAAATTTGGATTTCGTGATCACCGCGGTGGCGGAAAATCCTCTGCCCGAGAAACGCTCAACTGGGTTGTCGCAGGAAGTCTTGCCAAGCAACTTATTCCAGAAGTTGAAATTAATGCTTACGTATCCTCTGTTGGGGATATTTTTTGTGAAAAACCATATCAGGATTTAGATTTTACTAAAACCGAAAACAATATGGTGCGTTGTCCCGATGAGGAAACTGCAAAAAAAATGATTGAACGTATTAAAGAAATTAAAAAAGACGGCAACACCATAGGAGGAACCATAACGTGTGTTATCAAAAACGTTCCCGCCGGTTGGGGCGAACCTATATTTAACAAATTACATGCAGAGCTTGGAAAAGCCATGCTCAACATCAACGCTTGTAAAGCTTTTGAATATGGAAGTGGTTTTTGTGGTGCAAAGATGACTGGGAAAGAACACAATGACTTGTTCAATCCAGATGGCACAACCCAGTCCAATCTTTCGGGAGGCATCCAAGGGGGAATTTCTAACGGGATGGATATCTATTTCCGTGTAGGTTTTAAACCCATTGCTACCATTCTGCGCCCGCAAGAAAGTATTAACAAAGAAGGCGAAATAGTCATTGTAGAGGGCAAAGGCCGCCACGATCCATGCGTTTTGCCTCGTGCGGTTCCTGTTGTAGAAAGTTTGGCAGCCTTTGTATTGGCGGACATGTTTTTAATTAATAAAATAAGAAGATTATAATTGCTGATATGTAATATTTGTTACAGTCATTGATAATAAATAAACTGAGATTTGTAAAAAAAGAAATGGAAATAAAAAAATTTTGGGATAACGGCGTAAGTTATCAAGAGTATCTAAGCAATGCAGCGGAACGTCTAGAACATCCACAAACAGACGAAGACAAAGATTACGAGGAGTATTACAAATTAGGGATTCAGCGTATGAATCGTATGAATGAAAAATTTCATCCTAATGAGCAACAGCTTGAAGTTTTGGCACAAAAAAAATTCGAGGGTAAAATTTTAATTATTTCTGAAGCATGGTGTGGCGACGCAAGCCAAGTGGTGCCTGTTGTTTCTAATTTTTTTGGAACAGAAAACGTTAAAATAAGTTATCGCGACCAAGAACCCTCTTTAATTGATGATTTTTTAACAAATGGAAGCAAATCTATTCCGGTTGTAATCATTTTGGATAAAGATTTTGATTACATTAATCATTGGGGACCGCGGCCTAAACATGGAAAAGAACTTTTAGAAATGCACAAAGCAGATCCAGAAGGATTTCCGAAAGAAGACTTCTATGTCAAGCTCCAAACTTATTATGCAAAAAACAGAGGTCTTGATACCATTGAGGAGCTTTTGGAATTGATCCCAAATCAGTAACTTGCGTGAGGGCGCAGTGCATTGTTGGAGCTCGTTTTATCGGGCGGCGGAGCGAAGCGGAAGCCGTCCGATAAAACAGCGACTGCACGGAGACCGACCCGCTTGTTTTGACGTTGGAAAATGCGCGACGTTTTTTTTAAAAAAACGTCGCGTATTATAGCAAAGGAAAACAAAGGGGCACGCCCAAAATAAATTTATAAATAAAAATTATGGCTTTTTTGAAAAAGAATTTGGTGTATGCCATTCTGTTGCTAGTTGTTTTGGCTTTTGCCTTGATAAAACCTTTGCGCGAATTCGTTAGTTCTCAGTTTGCGATGACTGCAACTGTGGACAAAGTGGTGGCTGAAAGCAGTTTCTCTGACGAGGATTTTGATATTGACCTAAAAGGGATTAATACGCCAAACGCTAAATTGAGCGACTTTAAAGGTCAAATTGTTTTTCTTAATTTTTGGGGAACTTGGTGCGCACCTTGCCGTACAGAATGGCCGAGTATCGAAGCTCTATACCAATCAAAAAAATCTAAAATGGCATTTGTACTAATTGCGATGCAAGATAAGGAAGATGATGTGAAAAGATTTGTTACCGAAAACCATTACACAGCCCCTGTCTATATTGCGGAAAGTCCTTTGACGCCCAAAATGTTGCCTAATGTTTTCCCAACAACATATATTGTTGGTCGTAATTTGCAGATTTTGAAAAAGGAAGACAGTACGCTGGACTGGAATTCTGACAATAGCCAAGCTTTCGTTGATAGCGTAACTAAATAATTTATAATTTGTTAAGACAGTCTTGGAATGTTATTTGCAAACTGAATGATGAAAAAATTTTATTAGCACACACCGATGAAATATTCTAAAATGAAACTTGCACAAGAAGCCCTGAAACACAAAGGCTTTATGCAAAAAATCCCAGCAGTCTATCGTATGATAAAAGCATGGCGCTCTGGAAGCTACAGTATGAAATTAACGGACATTTTGTTCCCTGCCTTGGCATTAATCTACGTTTTGTCACCTATTGATATTATTCCTGATTTTGTGCCTTTTGTTGGGGCTTTGGATGATTTAGCAATTTTAGCTTTTGCAATCCCCATGCTTTTGAAAGAGGTGGACAAATATCTGATTTGGGAGTTTCAGCAGAAGAACCCCGATTCTCCAGAGAAAAAAATTATCGATGCTGAGATTGTAGAATAAGATATAATTACGCCGGGCAACTTTGTTGCCCGGCGTAATTTTTTACAAAAAGACATAATGTCTTAGACCTCGCCTATATTAATAACTTCCAAAATTTCTGGAGCATATTGCTTAATGGTACTTTCTACACCCAACTTCATCGTAGATTGGCTGATGTGACAACTAGAACATGTTCCTAACAATTTCACATAAGCTTTGCTTTCTTTAACATCAATCAACTCTATATCGCCACCATCTTTATTCAAAAAAGGGCGAATACTTTCTAGAGCTTCCATAACCTTGGTTACCAATTCTTCATGTGCAAGATTTGTGTTTTCCATATTTTACTTTTTCTTTGGCGAACATCCCGCCATGGTTGTGATTTTTACAGCTTCTGTCGGTGGTAAATTTTTATTTCTTTCTACAAGACTTTCGATCATTCTTTGTGCCGTTTCTACATAGATAGCAGCAATTTTTGAATCTTCTTGCAAAGCTGCGGGACGTCCAACATCACCAGCTTCTCTGATGCTTTGGATCAACGGAATCTCTCCTAAAACAGGAATTCCTAAATCTTCTGCCATATATTGCGCACCTTGTTTTCCAAAGATATAATATTTGTTATCTGGCAATTCTTCTGGTGTAAAATACGCCATGTTTTCTATTAAACCAAGAACTGGAATATTAATACTTTCCATGTTAAACATAGCGATTCCTTTTCTAACATCTGCCAAAGCAACATGTTGGGGCGTACTTACAATAACTGAACCTGTAACAGGAACTTCTTGGATAATGGACAAATGGATATCACCTGTGCCTGGAGGAAGATCGATTAATAAGAAATCCAATTCTCCCCAGTTAGCATCACGAAGCATTTGGTTAAGCGCCTTACTTGCCATTGGTCCTCTCCAAACTACGGCTTGATTAGCGCCAGAAAAATAACCTATGGACAACATTTTAACACCGTAATTTTCGACAGGCTGCATCAGGTTTTTTCCATTAACTTCTACAGAAATTGGTTTTTGACCTTCTGTATCAAACATAGTAGGAACAGATGGTCCATAGATATCTGCGTCCAACAATCCTACTTTGAATCCCATTTTTGCTAAAGTCACTGCCAAGTTAGCAGATACTGTTGATTTTCCTACGCCTCCTTTTCCAGAAGCAATTGCAATAATGTTTTGGATTCCGGGAATTTGTTTCCCTTTTATTTCGGGCTGAGCAGGTAACTCTGGAGAAGCAATTTTTAATTTCAACTGAATTTCTTCGCCAAATTCTGAAGCAAAAGCTTGCTTCATGGCTACTTCTAATTTTTTCTTCTCATGCATCGCAGGAGAATGTGCTATCATATCGATATATACGTCGTTACCGACAATCTGTAGATTGGTAACTAAATCGTCTACTTCTATTTCTTTTAAAAAGTCCTGAACTCTTTCTTTCGTCAACATAAAAATTTGATATCTTTTATAAATACAAAAATACGGAAATTAAACCAATTTCCGTATTCAAATAATGTTTGCTAACTATAAGTATTATAGAAATTAACTTTCTATGACAGCGCCTTCACCTTCCAATTGCCCTTCCCATTTGCTAACGGCTGACGTTGCCAACGCATTTCCTAAAACATTGGTCATACTTCTTCCCATATCACAAAAATGGTCAATCGGCAAAATTAAAGCAATACCTTCTGGTGGAATCCCAAACATAGAACAAGTTGCAACGATAATCACTAAACTCGCTCTTGGCACTCCCGCAATTCCTTTACTCGTCAACATTAATACTAAAAGCATAATGACTTGTTGACCGATGCTCATTTCTATACCATAAATTTGGGCGATGAAAATAGAAGCAAATGTCATATACATCATACTTCCATCTAAATTGAATGAATAGCCTAATGGCAATACAAAAGATACAATTCTCTTATTACAACCAAAGCGTTCTAATTCTTCTACCAATTTTGGAAAAACAGCTTCCGAACTTGTCGTTGAAAATGCTATAAGTAATGGTTCTTTAATTCTTCTAATTAAACTAAATAATCGCTTTCCTAAAATAATATAGCCTACTAAAAGTAATACTAGCCAAAGCACAGCCAAGGCAAAGAAGAAATCCCGTAGATATATTGCATATACCAAAAATATCTCAAAGCCATTGGTCGCAACAACAGCGGCAATAGCGCCGAGAACCCCTAGAGGTGCAACCCACATAATATATCCTACCATTTTTAAAATGGCATGAGCACAAATATCCAAAGCCTTTACAATTGGTTTTGTATAATCTTCGCCCATCGCAGACAAAGCTATCCCAAACATGACCGAGAAAACAACAATCTGCAAAACTTCATTAGTTGCAAAAGCTTCGAATAAACTTTTGGGAACCATATGATTAACAAATTGTTCTAGAGAAAGTCCACTATGCGCACTTTTCATCAGATCTCCGGCGACTTCGGCAGCAGGCTTTTCTAGTTGCATAACTTTGCCAGGCTCCATCCAGTTCACTAAAACAAGACCTATGACTAAAGATACAAGCGATGCACTGATAAACCAAATCATCGCCTTACTACCAACACGACCAATCATCGCAATGTCGCTCATTTTCGCAATACCAACCACCAAAGTTGTGAATACCAAAGGCGCAATAATCATCTGTACCAGTCGGATAAAAATAGTTCCTAAAAGTTTTATCATATCCGAAAACGAGGTGATATTGTCTAAAGAAGTTACACGCCCAGCATTGGACTTTTCAACTTTTTCAATTTGAATATCTTGGTGGGCAAGTTGTGTCGGTTCAAAAACAGTTTTTGCACTTTGTCCTATTACAAGAACATCTTGACCTTTGTAAAGACTGGTTAAAGAATCTTTTTTCTTATCATTTTCAGCAATTACAAATTTCTGACTCAAAGATTGACCATCACTTGTTGTGAATTTCACTTCGTCCAAAAGCGGATGTTTAGCATCTACAATTTCTGTATTAATACGAATACTAGTTCCTCTTTCAAATTTATTAACAACGCCGCCAAGCACAACACCGATTATTAAAGCAATAATAATGGCAATAAAAAGCTTATTCTGTCCTTTCATAATTTATTCTAATCTTGCAAATATAAAATTTTGAAACGAATAAATACGGATTATCACTTTCTTGTTAATCTTTAGGAAACAATTTCGTTCTAAACAAATAATAATCACTTTACATCTACGTAAAACTAAAATGCGTTTTTTGTAAAAACCAAATCCTATGACAAGAAATCCTGAAATGGTCGTAATCTCTGACATCCATTTAGGCACTTACGGTTGCAAAGCCAAAGAATTGATGAAATATCTGCAAGTGATAAAACCAAAAGTTTTGATTCTTAATGGCGACATTATCGACGTTTGGCAATTTAAAAAAAGTTATTTCCCAAAATCGCATCTCAAAGTGGTGAAAAAACTCATCAACTTCGCTACAAAAGGAACAAAAGTCAATTACATCACGGGAAATCACGATGAAAGTTTTAGAAAATTTACAGATCTCGAATTAGGAAATTTGAAATTATGCAACAAACTCAATCTTGAAATCGATAGCAAAAAAGCATGTTTTTTTCATGGTGACGTTTTTGATGCGTCGGTACAACACTCCAAATGGATTGCTAAACTTGGCGGAAAAGGCTATGATCTTTTGATTCAAATTAATAATGCTGTGAATTGGATTTTAATAAAAAGGGGGCGCGAGAAATATTAGTTTTCAAAAAAAATTAAAAATAATGTCAAAAAAGCCATTAAATATATTGGCGATTTTGAATTGACAGCCTCAGAATTGGCCATCGAAAATCAATACGATTACGTGATTTGTTGATACATCCATCAGCCACAAATCCGAAAAATAGAGACCAAAAAAGGAAGCTGTATGTATCTCAACTCTGGTGATTGGATAGAAAATCTGAGTGCATTAGAATACGACAATGGTGTGTGGAAAATCGTCTATTTTGACGAGATAAAAGACCAATTGGAAACTAATAACGAAGTAGAAGAAGAGCTTTTAGATCTAGAAATTAAAGATCTTTTCCTCATGAAAAATATCGTGTTATGAAACTATTGTATGCACTACAAGGCACTGGAAATGGCCATATTGCTCGAGCCCAAGAGATTGTTCCCATTCTTAAAAAGCATGCTTTAGTCGATGTTCTCATAAGCGGGCATCAAAGCCAGTTAAAGCCCAAAATTGATATTGATTTTAGGTTCGGTGGCGTGTCATTACTTTATGATAACCATGGAGGTTTGTCGTATTGGGAAACCTTATTCAGAAATAATTATTGTAGAGCTTTACAACTTATCAATAATTTTGATTTAAGTAATTATGATCTCATTATCAATGATTTTGAACCCATAACAGCTTGGGCAGCAAAATTAAAAAACCATCCAATTATTGCATTGAGCCATCAGGCTGCATTATCTTTTCAGGGCGTACCTAAACCCGATTCTAAAAATTGGTTGGGAGAACAGATTCTGAACTATTATGCACCTTGCAAAGACAAAATTGGTTTTCATTTTGAAACTTTTCATCCTAATATAAAAACGCCTGTCATTAGAAAAGAAATCAGAAACCTAGATGCAATGCAAAAGGACTTCTATTTGGTATATTTACCTAGCTATTCGGATGAAAACATTTACGAAATATTATCTCAAATAGATGTTAATTGGAAAGTTTTTTCAAAAAAAGCAAATGAAACCTACCGCAAAAGCAATGTGGAATTTTATCCAATTAATCAAAATAAGTTTCTAGAAATTTTCTCTAACTGCGAAGGTGTTCTTTGTAATGCAGGTTTCGAAATGCCAGCAGAAGCTCTTTTCCTACAAAAAAAATGTTTGTAATTCCTATACAAAACCAATATGAACAGGCCAACAATACATCTTCTCTCAACAAACTCGGCATTAATAGTTCTGATAAACTTGAAAAAAATCACATTCAAGATTGGGTTAATGATCCTTTTAATGTTAAAGTTAATTACCCAGATAATATCGAAAATATAATAAAAAATGATATTATTAAAAAAGTTAATAAATAAAAAAACCTCCAAAAAGGAGGTTATATAATATTCTTAATTAAAAATTAAGCTTTCAAATATCTTGCATAAGCATAACCTTCTACGCCATCCGCAGTTTTCACTTTCCACCATTCGTTCGAAGATTGTTCTAAAAGGCTCACGGAAGAACCTTTGGCAGCTTTTCCCACAATGGATGCGTCCGTTGAAGGCTCTTGACGGATATTAAGATTTGACTCTTCAGTAGCTACTATAAGATTAGCGCCCGCACCCAAACCTTTTACTTGTACATCGATATTAATATCAGAAGCTGTAAAAGAAGGATCAATCGCTCCTAATGCATCCCAAACTTTATCTTTCGAAGCACTACTTGCTGCATCGCCAGTAATATAAAGAATACCATCTTGCTCTTGAACGTTAAGATTTCCTAACTCCGCAGAGTGTGCTGCAGAAATTACACCTGCATATTTATCCTGTAAACTCATAACTACTATTTTACAACTATTTTGTTATCGTATTTTCCAATTTTCAAAGCATCAACCGACTCTTTAACTTTTCTAGCGTCCGAAGCGGAAGCTGTCCCAGTCAAAGTTAATACACCGCCAATATCTTCAGCTTTTACACCTTTGATATCTTTAATAGCCTCGTCCACTTTTTGTAGAACTACAGCGTCAACCATATTAACTTCTACAGGCGGAGCAACTGTTGCCATATCATGAACATCTTTAATTCCTTCAACAGTTTTTAAGCTAGCAATTGCGGCATCTTTATCTGCCTGTGATGCAAATACACCACTTAGGTGAGCTTGCCCATCTTTTACTTCAACAGAAGTTCCAGGATAAGTTGTTACAATAGTTGTAGCCTTACTTGTCAAATCCGCATCAGAAACCTTTTTTTTACAAGAAACTGCAGTCATTGAAACCATTAAAGCCAAAGCTGCCATCTTTAGTGTTTTTTTCATTTGTATAAATTATTTTATTTATCAAATGTAGAAAAAAGAAAACAATTGAAACCCAGTTAAATCCTAAAATTTTCTTAAATAATCAATAAATACAATTCTTTATTAAAAATAAATCAGCTAAAACAAAATTTATCATTCTTGAAATCAATAAAAACAAAAATTTTAGATTAAATATAAAATATCAAAATTTTAATTTAAATAAAAGAAATAAGCAAGAAACAACTTTTTACTTTTTTAATTCATAATGCACAACGGATTAAATGCTATTAAAATAAAACCAAATTTTAATTTTAAAAGCATCAAAATTTTGTGTTTAAAACAACTTTGTTTTATTCCCTTTCTCCATTTACATTATATTCTAAAACAAAAAAAGCTCATCAACAATGTTGATGAGCTTTCAAATAAAAACTGGCGGCGACCTACTCTCCCGCGTTAGCAGTACCATCGGCGCTAGAGGGCTTAACTTCTGTGTTCGGAATGGGAACAG